>NZ_JBFKZO010000001.1:0-409292 GCF_040929965.1 Blautia sp. 1033sp1_1033st1_G9_1033SCRN_220408
TTTTCCTCAAGCATGGTATATAATTCTTCTAGTTCTTTATCTCTTCCGATAAAATGACGGCATGGTTTCGGAACCTCACTGTCCATAATATAATCCAGCACAATGGGTGACAGGGCACCTCCGGCAAGTAATTTTTGATTTTTAGTATCACGTTTGATAAATTGTCGCTCCATGCCAAAAGAAATCAGCTTTGCAAGAAAAAGCAGACGTGAGCTGGCTGGTTTGTACAGAGAAGCCAGATTTTTCTTTTTGGCATCGGAGATGGTGTCATCTTGTATAAATAATGTGTATATATCCTGCATAGCCATATTGCAGTCAGACATCAATGGAAGCAGATTCTGGTGAATGGTTTCTGCCAGTTTTTTCTGATTACTGGGTTTGGAATAGTAGGCAGATATTTTGGGACTGATCTTTGCTTGACCGGTCAGCCAACGACAAACCAGACCATTATCCATAGAAAAATCCTGATTTGCCGGATCATCCATAAAATCTTCAAATAATTCGTATAAAAAATCAGGCTGACTCATTTGATTACTTTCGCTGATATGATTTTTTAAGCAAGTGCTAATAGAAGAAAAATCGCATCGATTCAATAGAAATTCCCCTTTCGTAGTTAAGATTGAGTATATCTATCATAACACGAACATATATTCGATTCAAGAAAATACGGATATTTTTAAAGTGATTGTGTCAATTTACAATCAATTTCTATTCAATGTGGTTTTCAGGCAGGTTCTGTAAAATAAGCTCAGAACAAACAATAACGGGAGGAGCTTATGCAACAGAATATTGAATTTGAGCGGTGCATTGATTTTCTGGTACGGATGATTGATAAGTACGGCGAAGAAGTCCTCCGGGAGTTGGAGGAAAAAAAACAGAATAAGGAAGAAAAAGAAGCGGCAGTTTCCTGAAATACAAAATGTAAATCAGACTGTCGCTTTTTTCATGCATTTTTAAATCAAATAAATTTTAAAAGCTGATGCAGAGTGTGTGGCTCATTATTCTGAGAAGCGGTAATACGCGTATCAAATGGCTTGAAATGATTCTGCGTATAAAAGCTCAGAAGAAATTCATTATCTTCGCATTCAAGAAACTCCATAACGCCACCTACGGAATATTTGAGACTGGATATGGTTTCCAGTGCAAATCCCAGTAGAATATTTCCAGGAATTCGTTTTTCCTTTGGAAGAGAATAGTTCTTTCCCAACTGGGCGATCAGGTAAGCTGCGGTAGTATAGGATTGTGTTTCTTCATCCAAAATACTGACACGGGACAGTTTTTTTGCCATTGTCTTGCTGATATTTGAAGCACGGACAGAGATTGGTTTTATTGTAAGTGAAAAATAACCAACCAGTGAAGCATCTTCAGCATCAAATACCAGATAAGTGATAGATTGATCTTTTTTGGTAAACTCAATCGCATTATGTAATAAAAAGTATTCCACATCGGGATTTTTGGGACAAGAAAAATCGGAGAGTAAGTCGTAAAGACTTTCCTCTCCGATATATGTCGGTTCGTCTTTATCCAAATATGCCCGAATATTAACGGTAAAATATTTATCAGACATGTTTTTTCTTCCTTTTTGACATTAAAGCTAAGATTTCCTGTGGGTTCGTTAACTGACGTCCGGGAAGTGTCTGCTTTGGTGTGCGGTCACGGTCGGCTTCGTCAATTGCTGCGACAAAACGCTTTACGCTATTTGGATTGGATACGACAAAATTATGAGTAATACTTGAAGTAGCCATACTAACACCTCCTCTTTTTTGGCTTTTTTGTGTATTTATAGTATATGCAATGTGTGATAAAAACACAATATCAAAAACAGAAATTATTTCTAAATAATTTTCAAGCCGGACATTTATTAGACGCTTCCGGTAAGCGAACAATATTTTCGAGCCAATCATTTATAAGTCGCCAATGGTGGGCGGGCAATATTTTGATAACAGAAATGCTCTGTATCTAACTTAATTATACGATTGGCGAAGAAATGCGTCAATACGGAAAATAAGTATTGAAAATAGTTGGAACAAGTACTAAAATAAGGTTGGGACAATAAAACAGAGTTATACTGCGAGGAAGATTATGAAGAATAAAAAGATTAAATGCGATATATATACCAGAGTATCCACAACCATGCAGGTAGATGGCTACAGTCTGGATGCTCAGAAAGAAAAACTCAAGAGATATGCGGAATTTCAGAATATGGAAATTGTAAATGAGTATTCCGATGAAGGTAAGTCTGGAAAGAGCGTAGAGGGCAGACCGGAATTTCAGAGAATGTTGGATAATATTGAGAATGGAACAGATGAGGTACAGTTTGTACTGGTGTTCAAGCTTTCCAGATTCGGTCGTAATGCGGCAGATGTATTAAATTCTTTGCAGAGGATGCAGGATTTTGGAGTGAATCTGATTTGTGTAGAAGATGGAATTGACAGCTCAAAAGATAGTGGAAAGCTGATGATTTCTGTTCTGTCTGCGGTGGCAGAGATTGAACGAGAGAATATCCTTGTTCAGACAATGGAAGGACGTAAGCAGAAAGCCAGGGAAGGAAAATGGAACGGAGGATTCGCTCCATATGGTTATGAATTGGTAAATGGAGAATTACAGATTGCAGAGGACGAAGCGGAGATTATTCGTCTGATTTATGACAAATTTATTCATACAAATATGGGAATCTCTGCGATTGCTGCATGGCTGAACCAGCATGGATATAAAAAGAAAAAACGACAGAATAATACACTGGACGCATTTGCCTCTTCCTTTATAAAAGGCGTTCTGGATAATCCGGTATACTGTGGAAAGCTGGCTTATGGACGAAGAAAAAACGAGAAAGTTTCTGGTACAAGAAATGAATATCGCATTGTAAAACAGGAAAATTATATGCTGCATGATGGTATCCACGAAGGGATTATTTCAGAAACAGATTGGGAGCTGGCACATCAAAAACGGGAAAAAACAGGTGTGAAATATGAAAAAACGCATAGTCTGGATCATGAGCATATCTTATCTGGAATATTGAGATGTCCGTTATGTGGAAGCGGTATGTATGGGAACGTGAACCGAAAGAAAAAGAAAGACGGAACCTTATATAAAGATTATTTCTATTATGCCTGTAAACATCGTCGTCTGGTAGACGGTCATAAATGTGGATATCGTAAACAATGGAGCGAGGAGAAGATTAACAATGCAGTGGAAGAAGTTATCCGGAAGCTGGTGAAGAATCCTAAATTTGAAGAAGCAATTCTGAATAAAATCGGTTCAAGAATTGATACAGAAGAAATAGAAAAAGAGATTGAAGGATTGGAAAAGCAGCACAAGCAGTTGACCGGAGCAAAAGCAAGACTTGGACAGCAGATGGACAGTCTGGATATTATGGATAAATTTTATGAGAAGAAATATCAGGATATGGAGACAAGGTTATACCGTCTGTACGATGAGATCGAAGGCGTGGAGAACAGTATAGAGGAAGTTAAGAACCGCCTGCTGAATATCCAGCAACAGAAAATATCAGAAGAAAACGTCTATCAATTTCTTTTATATTTTGATAAACTATATGATAAGTTCACCGACCTGGAGAAGAAAGAATTTCTTAACAGTTTTGTAGAACAGGTGGACATTTATGAGCAGGAGCAGCCAGATGGCAGATTCCTGAAGCACATAAAGTTTCGTTTTCCGGTGTATTTTGGAGACAGGGAGACACAGGAACTTTGTTGGGACAACGAAAGTGCCGTTGAGACAGTATGTTTATTGTCCAAACTCCACGAAGCGAAGCATCATGTGAATGTGAGACTTGACATGGACGAGATGGATTTAACGGCGGCTGAGAGGCGCTAAAGGTCCAGGGGACCTTTGCCCAGCGCGGACCGAAGCGGAGCGTAGACAGGCTACTTATGAGGAGATAAAGAAGTATGTTGCAGAGTATAATGATGGGATGAAGGTATCTGATCTGTATATTGCACAGGTGAAGAGAAAGTGTGGAATTGAATTAGCGGAGAATTTTAATATTCCTAGGTCAGAGGGAGCAAAGCAACCACAATGTCCGAAGGAGAAAGAAGAGGCAATTATTGGGGCACTGAAAGCATTTCAGATGATTTAAAATCACAAAGAGGAGTGAATTACATGATGTATAATCCACAACTTGATACATTTATCTGCGTTGTAGAAGCTGGAAGTTTTAGTAAAGCGGCAGAAGAATTATATATAAGTGCACCTGCGGTTATTAAACAGATAAATTCTTTGGAAAACAGCTTAAATTTGCAACTATTTGAAAGAACACACAGAGGTCTTATTATTACGGAAGCTGGTAAATCGCTCTATCAGGATGCAAAATATCTGATTCAATATTCAAAAGAATCGTTGATACGGGCGCAGGAAGCAATGAATCATAATGAAGAAATCATTCGTGTTGGAATATCTCCGATGACGCCACCGGAAGTTTTTGTGGAACTTTGGCCTAAGATACAGAAAATATATCCGGAGATGAAGTTTAAATTGATTACATTTGAAAATACACCAGAGAATGCAAGAGAGATACTGGCTAATATGGGAAAGAATATTGATGTGATAGCTGGAATCTTTGATGAAACAATGCTTGAACTCAGAGGCTGTGATGGCACTGAGATTTCAAGAGAACCATTTTGTGTGGCGGTATCAATTCATCACAGGCTGGCAAAAAAAGAAAAAATAACACTTGATGATCTGGCTGGAGAAAATCTTATGCTCATGCGAAGAGGATGGAGTTATTATGGCGATATGCTAAGGGATGATATGATGAAAAATCATCCTGAAATCAATATTGTAGACTTTAATCTGTACAATGTAGAAGCATTTAACCGATGCGAAAACAATAATGAGGTATTACTGGCATTCAAGAGCTGGGAAAGTGTTCATCCACTGATCAGAATCATTCCAGTAGAGTGGGATTATACTATGCCGTTTGGAATTCTTCATTCGAAAAAACCGTCCATTAAGGTTAAGCGGCTGATAAATGCTATTAACAAGGTAAAATAAAAATTGAATACATGCGAGTAGAAACCTAAAGGTTAATACTGAATAACAAAACGAGACTTCTAATGGAGTCTCGTTTTGTTATACTTTAGCTGAAGTGAAAATGGAGGATACTATATGCAGATAAAGAGGATAGCTCTTGGAGGAATCATCATGACTGTTATCATGTTCACGCCAACCTATGCCTGTGTCGGAACAAGTGACGGAATTGCATCATACAGAAGTATGGAAAATTATATTTCCCAGATACAACAAAATGGCCCAAATACAAAAATAGAAGTATTTAAAGGCCTTTCTCATGGATTTGGATTGGGAGAGGGGACTGTAGCAGAAGGATGGATTGATCGTGCAATATCTTTCTGGGAAGACAATATGAATGCTTTAGATAAGAGGTAGGATATGAAAAATAAACGATTTACAGCAAAAATATTGATAGATATAGGAATGACGATATGTTTGCTTCTTCTTATGCCATATAGTTTGCTCAGCGAGACTGCACATGAGTGGATTGGTATGGCGATGCTTGTGCTTTTTATTTCACATCACATACTGAATCATAAATGGGTGACCTCTGTAAGGAAAGGAAAATATAATGCGTTCAGAGTGATACAGACAGTACTGGTTATCATCATACTTATTCTTATAATGGGTTCCATGATAAGTGGAATATTATTGTCAAATCACATATTTAAATGGATAAAGATTTCCGGAACATATATGACAGCCAGACAGATACATATGTTTTGCGCATACTGGGGACTGGTGGTGATGTCATTACATCTCGGATTTCATTGGAATATAGCGGTAGCAATGGCAGGACGATTATGGGAACATCCATCCGTCATCAGAACATGGGCAGCAAGATCTGTCGCAACCACAATTGCAGGTTATGGTTTATATGCATTTTACAGGAGACAGATAGGAGATTATCTGATTATGAGGATGCATTTTGTATTTTATGATTATGAAAAGGGGATCTTTCCTTTTCTGCTGGATTATCTGGCAGTAATGATATTGATAGCATTTATTGGATATTATAGTGGAGTGTTTCTAAAGAAAACAGGTAAGAGAAACCGAAAAGGTTAATACTGAAAGAAGGTGGTGTATTTATGGAAAAGCGGAAATTAGTACTTACAATTATTGGAGTTGTTATTTTAGCAATGGTAATCATGGTATATATCTACTTTTTAAAACCCGGCAGGGATGAAAAGAAGAATCAACAAACAATAAACCAGGTACAGACCGTACAGCAGAAGACAGATGAGAAAAAAGAAAATACAGAAAAAAATACATCCGGAGATGAATTGGAAAATGTTACGCCGGGAAGCGAAGAATACCGGGGCTTCCTCCTGGATAATGTTCTTCATTCTCCAAATGAAGGGGACATTCATTACAATGTATATATTCCGGATGCATATGACGGGACAAAGGAATATGCACTATATGTAACATTACCCGGATATCAGGGATTATATTTTCAGGGCGTGGGAGAAAATATCCGGACAGAAGATTTTGGATTTGAAGCACAGAAGTATATTACCGATATGATTATTGTAGCTCCACAGTTAAATGACTGGGGACAGACATCAGCAGATCAGACAATTGAACTGACACAGTATTTTCTGACGCATTATATTATTAATCCATTGAAAGTATATATTAATGGTTATTCCGGAGGAGGAGAAACCCTGTCACTGGTATTGGCAAAGCAGCCGGAACTATATACAGCGGCACTTATGTGCAGCTCTCAGTGGGATGGTGCATATGAGCCGGTTGTGGAGATGAAAACGCCGGTATATTTTGTGATTGGCGAAAGCGACGAATACTATGGATCAGAACCTTTTAAAGAGGCATACCAGCAGATACATGAGCTTTACAAAGAACAGGGATTATCGGAATCAGAGATTGATAAACTGGTGGTACTGGATGTAAAAGATAAAGATTACTTTGAAGGAACACCGGTCACTTATCAGCATGGCGGTGGCTATCTGTTTTGTCGTGACAAAGAAATTATGGGATGGCTGTTCAATCAGTAAGAACCAGAATAAACCGAAAGGTTAAGACTGAAAAACTTATCGAAACTTCTCAAAGGAATCTATCAGTATTATAGTATGAATGTAAGATGAATGAAAGAAAGCAAGGAGGATACGACAATGGAATATATTTCATTAAATAATGGTGTAAAAATGCCAATACTGGGATATGGCGTATATCAGGTAACAAAAGAGGAATGTGAAAGATGTGTGCTTGATGCTTTAAAAGTTGGATACCGGGCGATTGATACAGCACAGAGTTATTTTAATGAGGAAGAGGTTGGGAATGCAATCCAAAAGTCAGGCATTCCAAGAGAAGAAATCTTTCTTACAACAAAGGTGTGGGTTGAACATTATGGATATGAAGAAGCAAAGAAATCAGTTCTTGAATCCATGAAAAAGTTAAAGACAGATTATCTGGATCTGGTATTGCTTCACCAGCCATTTTCAGATGCTTACGGTGCTTACCATGCATTGGAAGATCTGTACGATGAGGGAAAAATCAGAGCAATCGGAATTTCCAACTTTTATGTAGACAGAATGGTTGATTTTGCATCCTTCAACCGCATTAAACCTATGGTAAATCAGGTGGAAACCCACATCTTCAATCAGCAGAAAGAGATGAAGGAATGGGCAGACAAATATGATATCCGGTTAGAAGCATGGGCACCATTCGGTGAGGGCAGAGGAGGCACCTTTGAGAATCCTGTCATCGCAGAGATTGCAGAAAAATATCAGAAGACTCCGGCACAGGTTATGCTTCGCTGGCATATTCAGAGAGGGGTAGTGGTTATTCCGAAATCAACACACATTGAGAGAATGGAAGAAAACTTTAATGTTTTTGATTTCACACTTTCTGATGAAGATATGAAGACTATTGCAGAACTGGACAAGAAGACAAGCTCTTTCTTCTCGCATCAGGATCCGAATATGGTGGAATGGTTCGTGAAGATGGTTGAGGAAAGAAAAAAGAATAATGACAGTTCAAAAGAAAAAAAGAACTGGTAAGCATAAGAGGAAAAATCAATGAAAGTATTACTTGTCAATGGCAGTCCACACAAAAATGGCTGTACTTATACAGCTCTTTGTGAAGTATCCAGTGCATTAAATGAAAATGGTATAAGTACAGATATTTTCTGGATTGGAAATAAGCCGATTTCAGGATGTATTGCCTGCAGAAAATGTCAGGAAAAAAATAAATGCATCCTGGATGATATCGTGAATGAATTTCTGGAAATAGCAGGGGATTATGACGGATTCGTATTTGGAACTCCGGTACACTGGGGTGGTGCAGGCGGTGCAATCACATCCTTTATGGACAGAGTCTTTTATGCCGATTTAAACGGTGGCGGCGACAGATTCCGCCTGAAACCTGCCGCTGTGGTAATTTCAGCAAGAAGGGCCGGAACAACGGCCACATGGGACCAGGTAAATAAATATTTTGGTCTGATGCAGATGCCGATCATTACATCGAGATATTGGAATATGGTACATGGGACGAATCCGGATGAAGTAAAACAGGATCTCGAAGGAATGCAGGTTATGCAGATTCTTGGAAACAATATGGCATATTTCATTAACTGTAAAAATGTTGCGACAAAAATGGGAATTGAAATGCCAAAGGCACCGGATTTTGTATTTACCAATTTCATCCGATAGAAATTAGCGTGACAAACATTTTATAGGACAGGAGGTAATCTTAGAATGAAAACAAAGAAAATAGCAGCAGTACTCTTAACATGCATCATGGCAATCGGTTTGATGGCAGGATGTGTAGCAAGCAATACAAACCAGTCTGCTTCTAATAATGACAGCCATTCTACAAGTACAAACCAGTCTGGAAATGAAGAAGCGGATACAAATTCCGAAAACACTACAGATACAACAGAAAATACTTCAACAGGAAATGGAAAAACATTGGTTGTATATTATTCAGCTTCAGGAAATACAAAAGATGTTGCTGAAAAGATAGCAAAAATTACAGAGGCAGATCTGTTTGAAATAGAGCCTGTGGAGCCATATACAGATGATGACCTTGACTGGACAGATGATGACAGCCGGGTGTCAAGAGAACATGATGATGAGAGCTTAAGAGATGTGGAACTGGTGTCTACAACAGTTGATAACTGGGATTCATATGATACGGTATACATTGGCTATCCTATCTGGTGGGGAATTGCAGCATGGCCAGTAGATAACTTTGTAAAAGATAATGACTTTACAGGAAAAACAGTCATCCCATTCTGTACAGCAGCGACCTCGGGAATCGGTGACAGCGGTAATCTTCTGGAAGAGATGACAGGAACAGGTGACTGGAAAGAAGGGGAACGATTCCATGGTGGAGCGTCTGAATCAGATATCAGTTCATGGATAGACAGTCTTGGATTATAAAAGAATATAAAAATATTTGGAGGAATCGTAACAAAGAGAGACTTCTGTCCGGAGTCTCTTTTTCTTATACTTACAGTAAAGTTTGAAATATAGAAAAGGAAGATAAAGATGGAGATAAGAATTTTAGGAAGAGACTTAGAAGTATCAGAAATCGGATTTGGATGTATGGGAATGAGTCATGCATATGGAACTGTTTCAACACAGAAAGAAGCAGAAGAATTGATTGAAAAAGCGATCGATAAAGGCTGCACATTTTTTGATACGGCAGAGATATACGGAACAACAGAAGACCCTCATCACAATGAAAAACTGCTTGGGAAAGTGTTAAGGCCATATAGAAACAAAATTGTCCTTGCATCAAAGTGTGGGATACGTTTTGATGAAACTGCAACAACTGTAAATAAACCTTTGATTCCTGATGGACGACCGGAGACGATTAAAGCATCGATTGAGGGATCTTTAATGAGACTTAACACAGACCATCTTGATTTATATTATATTCATCGTATTGACATGACTGTACCGATTGAAGAGACGGCAGGAGCTATGAAGGAGTTAATGGAGCAGGGAAAAATCACACACTGGGGGTTATCAGAAGCCAGTGAAGAGATTATTCGCCGTGCACATAAAGTATGCCCGGTTACAGCGATTCAGAACAGATATTCCATGATGTACAGGGATTATGAGAAATTATTCCCGGTGCTTGAAGAATTGAAAATAGGATTTGTTGCATTTTCGCCGCTTGCAAATGGATTACTGACAGCAGCATATCATTCCCATGGGGAATTTGAAAAGCCGGGAGATTATCGAAGCGCGATGCCACAGTTTACAGAAGAAGGATTAAAGGAAAATAATGAATTTATGTCCTGGATGAAAGTGATTGCAGAAGAAAAAAATGCCACGCCTGCACAGATTTCTCTTGCATGGATGCTTGCAAAGAAACCATATATCGTACCAATTCCGGGAACAAGAAAAGTAAATAGACTGGAAGAAAATATGGAATCAGCATATATAAAGCTGACTCAGGATGAAGTAAAATCTATTGATGAGATGCTTGCCCATATGCCGATGTCGCAGGTGTTTGGAGGTTCAAAAATACAGAAGAAATAAAAGAGGTGAGCAATGAAAACAAGGAAAAAGATAACCATCGGGGTAATAGTGGCTTTCTTAGCGGTAGTCATGGTGGGTTCTATCTATCTGTTTACAGGGGCTAAAATAAAAAATGTAAGCAATGATGTCATAAAGGGGGATGAAGAGACAAAGTCTCTGGTTGTTTATTTCACGAGGCAGGGAGTGATTCCGGGAGATGTAGATGCAGTTTCATCAGCAACACAAAGCTCTAATAAAGGCATGGAAGGCAGTGACACAGAAGGCGCTGCACGTATGATACAGAGCCTTATAGGGGCTGACATGTATCAGATATACACCGCTCATTACTACAGAAGATCCTTTGTGGGAACAGCTGCAACTGCATGGATTGAGGAGCTGCTTAATTTAAGACCAGAACTTGCTGCTAAACCGGATAATCTGGATGATTATGACACAATTTACGTGGGATATCCGATCTGGTGGTTTAATGCACCGATGGCAATAGGAAGTTTTCTGGAAAGCTATGATTTGTCAGGTAAGACAATAATTCCATTTTGCACAAGCCAGGATAATGATATTAGCGTCAGTATGGATTATATAAAAGCGGTTGCAAGTGGAGCAAATGTGCTGGACGGATACCGGATTCATGCAGCGGATGTTGATGATGTGAAAGAATGGCTTCAGAGGATTGGTGTGTTAAACGAAAATAATACAAAAGATCTAAATGCAGAAGGAAACTCAAAGATGGAAACAGAAAATTTAGATAAACGCTATGGGAGTGGTATCGTACCGGATGAGCTGGAATATATCCCTGATGGATATGAAGCTCCGGCAGATCAGCAGGGAAATCTCCAGAAAATCACCTATAATACATGGGAATCTTTTACCTATGATCAAAAGAGTCAGAAACTTACAAAAGAAGCATGGGTATATGTTCCATATGGATATGATGAAAATAAAAAGTATAATGTTTTCTACCTGAGCCATGGTGGGTGGAGCAATGAAACGACGATTATGGGAACCGATAAAGATCCGCATTCTTTTAAAAATGTGCTGGATCATGCAATTGAGGATGGAAAAATCAAGCCGCTTATTATTGTTTTACCAACCTATAACAATACGAGCAAAGAGGACAGTGGGGATTACAGTCTGGCAATTCAGCTTACCAATCAGTTTCATAACGAGATTGTAAATGACTTGATCCCGGCAGTAGAGAGCAAATACAGTACCTATGCGGAAAGTGTAACGAAAGAAGGATTAGAGGCTTCACGTGATCACAGAGGTTTCGGTGGATTTTCCATGGGTTCTGTAAATACCTGGAATACATTTCGTTATTGCATGGACTATTTCAGATATTTTATGCCAATGAGTGGAAGCTACAGCACAGATGGACAGTATATGGCAGATTTGGTTAGACAGCAGGGATATGGCTCAGATGATTTCTTTATCTTCGCTGCTTCTGGAACAAGTGATTTTGCATATCATGCATTTAAAGCTCAAATCATGGCAATGGCGCAGGATTCAGATGGAATGTTTAAGTTCGCGAATAATGAGACAGACGGTAATCTTTCCTTTTTGGAGAGAGAAGGTTATGAACATGATCAGAAGGCGTGTGATGAGTACACGTATAATGGACTACGATTTTTCTGGAATGAACAGTGAGATAAAAACACAAGAAGAGAAAGGTGATGATTTATGCTGAAAAGACGATTTTTAATTATGTTAGCAGTTGTGATGATAATCAGTATATTTACTGGATGTGGTTCTGCTTCTGTAAAAAATAATCAAACAACAAAAAATGATTCTGCGGAAAAAAGTAGCGATATTGATAGTTCCTCAAATGCCGTTACGGAGGCGGTACAAAATAATACAGACAATGAGAATATTCTAATTGCTTATTTTTCGGTTCCGGAGAATGTTGACACAGATGGAATTGATGCAAATTCCGGAGCAAGTATAGTAGTAAAAAATAAGGATGTACTTGGAAATATGCAGTATATGGCGATGACAATACAAGAAGCAATCGGCGGGGAATTATTTAGAATCGAAACAACGGAAGAATATCCTTTAGAGCATGAAACATTGGTCAATCAAGCAAAAGAAGAACAAAATGAAGATGCAAGACCTGAGTTAGCAACACATATTGAGAATGTGGAACAATACGATATAATATTTTTAGGTTATCCAAATTGGTGGGGAGATATGCCACAGCCATTATATACGTTCCTTGAAGAGTATGATTTTTCGGGAAAAACAATTATTCCTTTTAATTCCCATGGAGGAAGTGGTTTTTCTAACACGATAGAAGAGATAAAAAAATTGCAGCCCAATGCAACTGTAAGAGATGATGGGTTAAGTATTTCAAGAAATGATGTAGCTGACAGTGAACAGGAGGTTGCTGATTGGGCGAATGGATTTCAGTAATAGGAAAGAAAGGAATAGATATAAAAATGAAGAAAATGTTAGTTGTATATTATTCCTGGTCAAATGGAAACACGAAAAGAATTGCAGAGCAGCTGACTAATGGGACAGGTGCAGATATTGCGAGAATCGAAACAACAGAGCCATACAGCGGCAGTCATGAAGATGTGGTTGAACAGGGAAAAAGAGAGGTAGAGGCAGGCTTTATGCCTCAGATCAATCCGATATCTGTAAATCTTGCTGATTATGATGTGATTGCTATCGGAACTCCAACGTGGTGGTATACGATGGCACCTGCAGTGCTTACATTTTTGACAACAAATGATTTTACAGGAAAGACAGTGATTCCATTTATGACAAATGGTGGATGGCCGGGGCATGTAATTAAAGATATGAAGGACAAGTGCAAAGGAGCTGCCTTTGTACATGAAATGCAGATTCAGTTTGATTCTATGGGTAAAGACCATCTGGAAACTTCGGAAGATGTGATTACAGAATGGATCGGGCAGATAAAGATGGAGATAAACAAATAACCATAAGGTTAAGACTGACAAACAAACAGGAACTTCTGAAAAATATGCAAACTGCTTATAATAAATGTATAAAAGAACAGTGCCAACGGTAGACGGGCAAAAATAAGAATAAGGAGAGATAAGACAATGAGAAAGAATTTTGGAGCAAAGCCATTTTTATATCCACAGCCGGTTATGATTCTGGGAACCTATGATGAAAATGGAAAGGCAAATGCAATGAACGCTGCATGGGGCGGAATTGTAGGTGCAAATGAGATTATTGTAGATTTGTCTGCCCATAAGACAACAGACAATATTATAAAAAATAAGGCTTTTACAGTAGGGGTGGCAGATCTTGAACATCTGGTTGCCTGCGATTATGTGGGAATTGTTTCTGCAAATAAAGAAGCATATAAGATGCAAAAAGCAGGCTTTACTACAACGAAGAGTGAATATGTAAATGCACCAGTCATCAATGAACTTCCATTGACTCTTGAGTGTGAACTTGTAAAAGTTATTGATGAAAGCAAGTATCTTGCAGAAATCAAAAATGTAAGTGCAGATGAGAAATATCTCGGTGATGACGGAGAAATTGATCTTAGTAAATTTACGCCAATTACATATGACCCGGTACATCACGGATATTACAGACTTGGAGCACGTGTGGGAAATGCTTTTAAGGATGGAACACAGTTAAAATAAGGATAGGTGATTAAAGTGAAAAAAATTGTACAGACAGCAGGAAGAAACGCATTAAATGAATTTGCACCACAGTTTGCACATTTTAATGATGATGTTTTATTTGGAGAAAACTGGAATAATCAGGATATTGATGTAAAGACAAGATGTATTATAACAGTCACAGCACTTATCGCTTCAGGAATGATTAATACATCTTTAGTACATCATTTTGAAAATGCAAAAGCTCATGGAGTGACTCAGAAAGAAATTGCAGCCGTGATTACACATATAGCATTTTATGCAGGGTGGCCGAAAGGATGGGCGGCATTCAATCTTGCAAAAGATGTCTGGAGTATAGACGAAGGTGATCTTTCGTATGAAGATGAAGCAATGAGAGCTCATGCTAAAAAGATGATATTTCCGATTGGAGAGTCAAATGATAAATTTGCACAATATTTTACAGGGAAAAGTTTTTTGGCTCCTGTGTCTACGTCACAGGTTGGAATTTTCAATGTGACTTTTGAACCTGGTTGCAGGAATTACTGGCATATTCATCATGCAAAAAGCGGAGGCGGACAGATTCTTATCTGCATTGCAGGACGTGGATACTATCAGGAAGAAGGAAAAGAAGCAGTAGAAATGAAACCTGGAGATTGTGTCAATATTCCGGCAGAAGTAAAACACTGGCATGGAGCAGCACCGAATGAATGGTTTTCACATCTGGCAATTGAAGTACCGGGAGAAGAAACATCATCAGAATGGTGTGAAACAGTAACTGATGAGATATATGAAAAACTGAAATAACTCCTTAAGTCCAATGTGAAATTTACTTTTTTATTTAACGGAAGAATATAGATAAGAACTAAGACTTGACAAAATCAAACCAATACTCTATATTTAGCAGTGGAGATTCTATACCCAAAAACAGAAAACGTGAATGCGCAAATGAAGCTCAAACCCTTGTGGTTTGGGCTTTTTCTAATTTTGATAGAAACTTGAGAACAATAATTTTCAAAAAGTCGATTATCAATTTGTAATGTTTTTTGAAGGAAAAAGTTCACAAAAGCATTTAGGCAATATTTACAAATTTTTTAAAAAAGGAATAGTTTCGCAAGAGTAACAGAGTGGCAATCGAGTAATATCGGTTGCTTTTTTGTTGCCCAATTTTAGAAATTGTCGATTGCCCCCGGAAGAATGATTTCTAAAAATTACAAATTTGAAAAGAAATGGAGGAAAAGAAAAGTGAAAGAGTATTCAAAAGGAATTTATGTAAAATTCAAACCGGAAGAGGTGGAGATACTGCATAATCGAATGAAGGAAGCTGGAGTTCAAAACATGAGTGCATATATCAGAAAGATGGCATTGAACGGATATGTGATTATTCCTAAGTGGCTGGATCTGGATCAGGTAATATCCTTGCATTCAAGGATTAGTAATAATCTCAATCAGTATGCAAGGAAAGCAAATGAAACCGGAAAATTGTACGAAGAGGATATTGCAGAAATAAAGCAGATGCATAATGAACAAACAAAGTTTCTGAAAAAAACACTTGAGGCAGTAATGTATCTTTATGAGGAAGATTCAAAGAAGAAAAAGTGATTTTATGGTAAAGCGTCAGCGTGGCTCTGCGGTTTATCCGCAGTTCAAGGGGATTGGGGTGCAAGACGTCCGGTGGACGTCTGCTCTGCACGGACCGGAGTGGAACGGAGACTTCCCCAACAAGCAAAAATGCGCCGGGTATATACCGGAGCACTGCTTGCCAATTTGTAAAAAGAGAAAAGAAAGGATTAAGTTTATGAGAGATTTAGAAAAGTAAAGATGCAGATATGGATTATGAAGTTACCAGGTCGGATATTAAGATTTTAAAGCAGATTCACAGCCTTGGAGATGCGCAGTATAAAAGATTGATGGCGTATATGAAAGCCTTGCAGAAGTTGGAACAGATGGAGAACATGGTGGAGGAATAGAGATGGCAAATAAAATAGTTAGGGAAATTATTCACGCAAAAGGAATTGATATTGGGATTTACACGAAAGATTTTGAAAATGAATATATTTCGTTGACAGATATTGCAAAATATAGAAATGATAATGATCCCAGATTTGTCATTCAGAACTGGATGCGAAACAGAAATACAGTTGAGTTTTTGGCTGTTTAGGAAGAACTTCATAATCCAGATTTTAACCGTGTGCAATTCGAGGCGGTTAGAAGTGAGGCAGGATTAAACAGGTTTGTTATGACGCCAACCAAATGGATTGAACAGACCAATGCTAATGGAAAAATAATAATCCGGGTAAAAAGGGGAATGTGCGTGATGATGCAAATTTAAATCAGTTGTTGGTGTTGGCAAATATGGAAAGTTATAATGCTATTTTAATTGAGCAGGGGAAACCTCAATCAGAAAGACTTATATTGCTTAGAAATTTGGCAATTAGGCAGATGGATACATTAGTCAGTATCAATCTGTCGGCAGTTTCGGCACTTCCTGGAGGTGATATGTAAATTGAAGAAAGAGAAAATCAAAGTATATTTATACACCCGTGTCTCGACAACCATGCAGATAGATGGCTATTCTCTGGATGCACAGAAAACAAAAATGAAAGCGTTCTGCGACTATAATGAATATGAAATTGCCGGTGAGTATGAGGATGCATGAAAATCCGGCAAATCAATAGAGGGAAGAGTTTCATTTAATCAGATGATGGAGGATATTAAGTTAGGAAAAGATGGAGTATCTTATGTGCTTGTATTTAAACTTTCCAGATTTGGAAGAAATGCGGCAGATGTACTTGCAACATTACAAGTAATGCAGGATTTTGGAGTGAATCTGATGTGTGTGGAGGACGGAATAGATTCATCCAAAGATGCCGGGAAGCTTATGATATCTGTTCTGTCAGCAGTGGCAGAGATTGAACGTGAGAACATTCGTGTTCAGACAATGGAAGGAAGGATGCAGAAAGCCAGGGAAGGTAAATGGAACGGTGGTTTTGCACCATATGGATATTCTCTCATTGATGGAAAACTGGAAGTCAATGAGGAAGAAGCAGTTGCCATCAGAATGATATTTGACCAATATGTAAATACGGATTTGGGTGCAAATGGAATTGCAAAGTATCTTGAAAATCATGGAATCCATAAGATAGCCAGACAGAATGGTAAAAATCCGTTATTTGATGCTGCTCTTATCAGAAGGATTATACAGAATCCGGTTTATAGTGGCAAAATCTCTTATGGAAGAAGACGGACAGAAAAGGTTCATGGTACAAGAAATGAGTATAGGCAGGTTAAGAAAGACGATTACCTGTTAGTAGATGGTCTGCACGAAGCTCTTGTATCAGAAGAAGTATGGGAGCAGGCGCAGGTCAAGGTGGCGGCACAGGCTAAAAAGTATGAAAAGGTCAATCGTGACAAGAGAGAAAAGATTCATCTATTATCAGGAATTTTGAAATGTCCTGTCTGCGGTGCAGGAATGTATGGCAACAAGTCTATTAAGAAACGCAAGGATGGAAGTAACTATAAGGATTTTTATTATTATGGCTGCAAACACAGAAATATGACTAGAGGTCATAAGTGTGATTACAAAAAACAGGTGCATGAAGAAATGCTGGATGCTTCTGTTGCAGAGGTGATTAGTAAACTGGTTAGTAATCCTAAATTTTCGGATTTAATCCGCAACAAAATAAATATGGAAGTAGATACTAGTGCATTAGATCAGGAAATAGAAAATTATAAAATACAATTAAGAAAGCTATATCATAATAAAGATACTATTTTATCAGATATGGATTCTCTTGATTATGAGGATAAGCATTATCAGCGAAGAAAAACAGATTTAGAGAACCATTTGTACAAGACTTATGATAAAATAGATGATGCAGAGGAACTGCTGGTATCTGCAAAGGCTAAGAAACGCTCTCTGCTGGCAGATAAGATTACAGGGGATAATATTTACAAGGCACTCATGTTCTTTGATAAATTGTATGCTCAAATGAACGAAGCAGAGAAACGGGAGTTCCTGTCGCAGTTAGTGGATAATGTGCAGATTTACGAAGAACGCAAAGAGAATGGTCAGTGGCTGAAATCTATAGAATTTAAGTTGCCGATTATAGAAAAAGAGTTTACACTAAGTTTGGACAATGATACACAAAATGAGACGGTTGTCCTTTTGTCCCAACTGAAACAAAAGCCGGATGATTACATTAATGTCACGATTGAACTTGATGATATGGATATAACATCTGCAGAGACTAAGGTTACATATGATGAGATAGAGAAGTATGTGGCTGAACATAATGCCGGCATGAAGGTTTCCAATCTGTATATCTCACAGGTAAAGAGAAAATGCGGAATTGAGGTTGGAAAGAATTTGCGCGTTGCAACGAGGAGAATGGACTGCTTGCAGGGCAATTCGACGACTGCCGCGACAGACTTGGAACTTGTTCCAAGTCCTAATTTACCTAAAAATGAAGATAGCAGGCAACCGCAGTGTCCAGAAGATAAAGAGAGTGCAATTGTGGAGGCATTGAAGCATTTTAAGATGAATAGTTAATAAAGAGAGGTGCAGATGCTATGCCAGGTATACTCGTAGTTGAAGATGATGAAAATTTAAATCGTGGAATTACATTCTCACTGAAAAAATCCGGATATGAGGTTTTTTCAGCAGAATCAGTGAAAAAAGCGAAAAGAATTGCAAGTGATAATAATGTGGATGTTACCATTTGTGATGTGAATCTTCCGGATGGGAATGGACTGGAATTTGTAAGGTGGATGAGATGCAATTATAATACATACATTATTTGTCTTACAGCACTAGATCAGGAGATGGATCAGGTCATGGGATATGAAGCGGGGGCAGATGATTATATTACAAAGCCGTTTAGTCTTTCGGTACTTCTTTTGAAAATAGAAGCACATTTCCGCCGCAGACAGGAGAAAACGGAAGCCGGAAAGATGATTTCGGGAGATATCGTATTTATCGCAGGAGAAATGAAAGTCCTGATAAAGAGTCGTGAAATCAGTCTGACAAAAACGGAGTTGAAAATGCTGACTTTTTTTCTTCAGAATCCGAAACAGATTCTTTCAAAAACACAAATATTGGAAAATGTGTTTGATCTGGAAGGGGATTTTGTGGATGAAAATACAATCGCTGTCAATATCAGAAGACTCCGTGAGAAAATCGAAGACAATCCGGCTGCACCGGTCTATATAAAGAATATCAGAGGTCTTGGGTATATATGGAATCAGGAGGTAAGGCAGTGACAAAGAGATATCGCAAGAAGATCACAGTAGCGCTCTCCTTGGTTTTGCCTGTCATAGTATTGTTTGCAATATTAAATTGCTTTACCACATATGTGTTTTATGAAGATTATAAATATAAAATGAATCTTATGACAGAGATTGCTGCAAAGGAAGAATTTTCCGGGCTGGATGCTGTTTCGGAATTGCTTAAGGATAAGGATATTGAAACTAACGAACAGGGAAGGCGATTATTGGAGCAATATGGATACTGGGGGAATAAAGGGAATGCATTTTATATGCAATTCCGGCATCAGGTTATGGTGACCGGTGCTGTAAGCACTGTGATATGCGTGCTTCTTTTGACTTTTTTACTTTATTGGAAGAAAAAAGAAGATGCGTGTCATCAGAAAATTTTAGACCAGTTGGAAGAAATTCTGATCAGATTCCGTGAAAATAAATTTGATGATTTACTGAAAACGGAAAATCATGCAGAACTGGAAAAATTGAATGACCAGCTTGAAGCAATCGGACATCATATTCAGTTGATAAAGGAAGAAGCAAGGGCAGAAAAGGAGAACACGAAAGAAATGGTTTCTGATATTTCTCACCAGTTAAAGACACCGGTTGCAGCTTTGGATACATGTTTTAGTGTGCTGATGCAGAATGACTTAAGTGCCACAGAACAGGAGGAGTTTCGTATCCGTTGTCGGAGTGCTCTGGATGGACTGGAGACATTATTGCAGTCGCTTCTTGAAATATCCAAGATGGAAACTGGACTGATTCAGATTAATAAGAAAAAACTTCCGCTTATGGATACTGTCATATCTGCTGTGAACTGTACTTATCCAAAAGCGGATGAGAAAGAAATTGAATTCGTTTTTGACTATGCAAAAGAGCTGGAAACATGCATGGTTATGCAGGATAAAAGATGGCTTGGTGAAGCTGTGATCAACGTTCTGGATAATGCGGTCAAGTACAGTCCGGGTGGTTCAAAAATATTTATCCGGTTACAAAAAAGAAACGATCTTGTAAGAATGGAAATTGAGGATCAGGGAATTGGTATTCCGCAGAATGAGTATCACAAAATTTTTCAACGATTTTACAGAGGAAGTTCCAGGGAGGTCATGGAAAAGAGTGGTACAGGAATCGGACTTTTTCTATCGAGAGAAATTATCGAAAAGCACGCAGGTATGATCATGGTAACCTCCGGCAAAAAGAAAAAAGGAAGCACGTTTGTGATTCAATTACCATATGTTAGTTAAATTTTAAATGAGCAGAAATCTTACAATTCTGTAAGACTTCTGCTCGTTTTTGAAAGTGAAATGAAAGATTATCCTGATACAATTTGGATGTAGGTTGAAAAATGACCAAATATATAAACAGGCAAAGAAAGCGTGTTGAAAAGGTACGTTTTACAGAATTGAAAAGGAGGCAACACATTGAGTGTGATATTAGAAACCAAGCAGCTTTGTAAGTTTTATGGCACAGGTGAGAATCAGGTCAAAGCGGTCAATCAGGTGGACATTCAGATTGAGCAGGGAGAATTTGTCGCAATTGTTGGAAAGTCAGGTTCCGGTAAAAGTACATTACTTCATATGCTTGGAGGGCTAGACACCCCGACAAAAGGCAGTGTTACTTTAGCAGGGAAAGATTTATACAGGATGAAGGAAGATGCCCTTGCTGTTTTCCGCAGAAGAAAAATCGGATTTGTTTTTCAGGCATTTAATCTGGTTTCATCTGTTAATGTCTGGGAAAATATTGTACTGCCACTGGGGCTGGATGGAAGAAAAGTGGATGAAGCGTATGTAAATGATATTATTGCAACTTTGGGGATTGAAAACCGGATTTATAATCTGCCAAATCAGTTATCCGGAGGACAGCAGCAGAGAGTAGCAATTGCAAGAGCACTGGTGAATCGTCCGGAAATTATATTTGCAGATGAGCCGACAGGAAATCTTGATTCTAAGACCAGTGATGAGGTAATCGCTCTGCTTAAGATGACAGCAAAAAAATATGGACAGACAATTGTAATGATTACCCATGATGACGAAATTGCACAGGTCGCTGACCGTATTCTGGTGATTGAGGACGGACAGGTGGTGGATTTCAGATGAAGACAATAAGCAGGATTGCATATAGCAATGACAAAAGGAACAGGACAAGAAGTATACTGATCATGATGGCAATCTGTCTGACCACGATGCTGCTTGTTATCATCAGTACTGTGGGAAATGGGGTAATTCATTTACAGAAAAGTCAGGCGGCAGGATCATATGGAAGCAATTATGGTCTGTTTGTTTCCGCAGACGGATCGCAGTTAAAAGAAGTAAACCGCCGTGCGGAAATAGATGCTACAGGCACTATGTGCACCGAAGGTATCATAAAAGGCAATGAAAAAGGCGGGTTTGTCTGCATGGATGAGACTGCAAGAAAAATGCTTCCTTATAATAAAGAATATGAGTTGAAGGAAGGAAAGTATCCGGAAAAAATGCAGGAAATTGCCGCAGGAAGAGCATTTTTTCGTGCAATGGGGTATGGTGATGTAAAGATCGGAGATACGGTTACACTGGATTACCGCACAGGGATGCAGTCAGAATATAAGCCGGAAGAATTTGTTGTCAGCGGAATTCTATATGATCGGGATGAGTATACCATCGAGGCATCTTATGTTGCTTTCGGGTCACAGGAGTTTTATGATGAGCACGTCGCAGAGAATGACAGACAGTATAATATTTATTTTACTTTAAATGATTCTGCAAATGTATCTATGAATAATATTGATTCGGTTATAAAGCAGATTGCAGCAGCTTGTGGGATCGAAGAAAAAAACATTATAGTCAATGATCTCTATTTGCAATGGGTCTTGCAGCCGAGTTATGAAACGATTGCGGTATGCGGGGTTTTGATTCTTGCAATTGTACTTTTCTCTGTTGTGGTCATTTATAATATTTTTCAGGTCGGTATTGCCAACAAGATACAGGAGTATGGAAAAATCAAGGCTCTGGGAGCGACAAAAAAGCAGATGAAACAACTGATCTTCAGAGAGGGTATGTTTTTGACAATTTCTTCAATACCAGTTGGATTGCTTCTTGGTTTTCTGATTGCAAAATGCGGTTTTAACTGGCTGGTAGAACATGGGAACCTTGTATCAACCAAAACTGGCTCTATGGGAGTTCAAAATCAGCAGGTGCCTCTGTTTTCCCTGCCTGTTATGCTTCTCTGTATTTTCGTATCATTTCTTACCGTTGCTTTGGCACTGCGTAAACCAATGAAAATTGTTTCACGGATTTCACCTATCGAAGCAACACGGTATTTAGAAAATGCAGAAACACAAAAAAAAGGAAAACGAAATGGCAGAAAAAATGTCACCGTGTTTTCTATGGCAATGGCAAATGTAACGGGTAATCCCAAAAGAACTATTGGTACTATCCTCACAATGGGTTTTTCTTGTGTATTGTTTGTGATTATCTCTAATTATGTGGGAAATATTGACACGGAGCATGAAGCACGTCTTTCCGTTAATCATGGACAATTTGAATTGCAGCTTGACTATTCTGCTGAGTATGATGAAAGATATCCGGAGAATAATCTGGATACGATTCTGACGGATGATCCATTGAATGATTCGCTGATTGAAGAAATCAAAAGCATTCCAGGAGTGACAGATGTCATGACGAGAGAGATTGTCTCTGTAAATCTGAACGGAACAAGATTTCCGGCTGATATTGTGAGTAAAAATGATTTTGATTTTATGCGCCAAGACGGGGATATTGGCTCTATGGACTATGATCAGGCGGTAAAGAATGGTGAAATTTTCTTTGGTTGGTTGATGTGGATGGAACAAGATGGATATGCTCCGGGTGAATCCATTGCATTTGACTTTGAGAATGGAAGTGAAACCTATACCTATCAGGGAAAGATTGCAGGATCCTTTGTAAGCGCGGACACTTATCTTGTCATTCCGGAAGGTGTATACCGTTCCATGAATCCGAGGGGAACAGCCTATGGCTATCTGTGGGTGGACTGTGATAAAAAAGATGTTGCATCTGTGGAACAGAGTCTGAATACTTTGATTTCTAATACTTCGCATATAAAAATGGATACCTATCATGCACAGTTACAATCTGCCGAATTTGCAAGCAGCATGATGAAGCTTGGCTGTTATCTGTTTATGGCGGTTGTAGGACTCATCGGTTTTATGAATATGGCAAACACCATAATCATGAATATTACGACAAAAAAGCAGGAATATGGTGTATTACAGGCTGTGGGTATGACAAATAAACAATTAAATTTATGTCTGCAGTTACAGGGAATGATGTTTACGGTTGGTACCATATGCGTAGCTTTGATCATTGGTCTGCCGCTCGGCTATGCACTTTTTTCCTATGCAAAACATAATGGAATATTTGGAATGAATATCTATCATGTTCCAATCGTACCAATTTTTATTATGATTTTTTTGGTCGGTCTGTTGCAGATTGTACTTTCCTGCGTTTTAAGCAGTAATCTGAAAAAGGAAACGCTGGTAGAAAGAATAAGGTATCAGGGATAGCAAGTAATATGTAATGAACTAGGTCTTAACGAAGAGGAGAAATAGATAACTTCCATTTTGTATGTATGATAAATCTAAACAGTATTTTAGCAACATTTCCTGAGTGGGGGCAGAAAGTGCCCCCACTTTCACTATTTGGGGGCGAAAAGCGCCACCGTATATCATAAATGATGGGTTCAAGGGAAAAATCCCTTGCTAGAACAGCATTTGGATGGAGACATCTCTAATGCGTATCTAGCCGTCAACCTAAGAAGTATCAAGGCAGCCAAAACAGCAGATTAATCATGCAACATTTCCTACTGGTTAATTAAATTGAATAGAAATTAAACACTGTTCAATTGAGCAATCTATATGAATCTGATATGCTGAGTATTGAGTGGATTGTCAGCAGCTGCCGGGGGAATGGTAGGCAAGAGACTTGGCAGGAAAGAATATATTTATTGTTACTTGTTCTGATTCCGCCATTCTCGAGGAGAAATACCATAAATATTTTTAAAGGCACGGGAAAAATGAAGCTGGTTTTCATATCCCACAGCAGAACTAATGTCTGCAATAGACAAGGATGTCAGCTTTAATAATTCAGTAGCCTTTACCATACGGTAGTTCATAAGAAATTCCTGCGGAGAGCGGCCAATTGAGTTGCGGAAGATTTTTCCAAAATAGCTCCGGTTGATGCCGCATACTGCAGCGATATCTTCTATTGAAATGTTATTCTGAAAATTCTGTTCAATATAATTGATTGCTTCTTTTATATAATAATCACTCATGCGTCCACTGGAGACTAGCTTAGTAGATTTGGCTGACTGCAGCAGATAGTCTATAAACAGATACAGATGACCAATGAGATGAAAAGAAGATTCATTAGGATGATTTACGATATAAAGCATTTCATCGGCAAGTTTTTCACGCAATTCTTTGGAGTGGGAATGATAAACAGGTGCATTCTTACACAAATCTGTGACACCTAAAGCCTCTTTTATGCGCAAGCCATCAAATTCAATCCACATATATTCCCACGGAAGCCGTTCATCCGCAATGTAGGTGTTAATCTGACCTGGAAAAATCATAAATCCCTGTCCGCTTTTTACGGAATAAGTCTGTGTTATGCCTTTTGCATCGTCTGCCATAAGTGTTCCGGTTCCGGAAAGAACGTAGTGGAACAGGTAGTGATTGCGTGTTGCAGGACCAAAAGAATGGCCAGGGTCACATTTTTCATATCCAAATTGATACATGCACAAATCTATAAAGTTCTCATTTGGAAAAATATTAAATAATATATTGCTCATAAAATGCTCCTTACATGCTTTATATACCAAAATGCGATATCGACATCTATTATAACATAAAATATTGTATTTTGGCATAAAATATAAAAAATGCTGATATTTTAGGTCGCATAAAGGTATGTTATAATTGGGTTATCAATAGAAAGGCGGCTATCTTACAGAAAAGGAGAGAGGAATATGGCAAAAAGAAGTATTTTTCGTGGTTTTGCGGCTGTGTTTGCATTTGGCATGTGCATAACAGGATTTACCGGATGCAGTGGTAAAAAAAGCACAGACGGAAAAACCGAGATCGAAGTGGTTTCCTATAAGCCGGAAGCAGTTAAGGCATTTGAAAGAATTGCAGAGAGGTTTAATGAAGCGCATGATGACATTCATCTGACGATTTCATCGCCAAATGAAGCAATGACTATTTTAAAGACACGTTTTATCCGGGAGGATTATCCGGATATCATCGCAATCGGAGGAGATATCAACTATTCCAACTTTTTAGATGCAGACCTGTTTGAAGATATTTCTGATTTGGATGAGGTTCAGACGGTAAAGCAGGCATATCTGGATATGGACAAGGAACTGGAATTTATTCCAAAGGATGGTACGTATGCACTTCCGTATGTGGCAAATGCGGCAGGAATTCTGTATAACAAAGATATATTTGAGGAAAATGGCTGGAATGTTCCGACTACATGGCAGGAATTTACAACATTATGTGATGAAATTAAGCAAAGCGGAGTACTTCCATTGTATCTGGGCTTCAAAGATACATGGACATGTCTGGCTCCTTGGAATGCACTGGCGGTCGGACTTACTGATTCGGATACTTGCAACCAGGTAAATATGGGAAATACCACATTTGCTGATACGTATGGACCAGTAGCAGAAAAGATGCGGGCACTTTTGGATTATGCAGAAAAAAATCCGTATGCATACGGTTATAACGATGCATGCACAGCATTTGCCCGTGGGGAATCTGTCATGTTTCCCATTGGAAGTTATGCAATCCCACAGATCAAATCGGTCAATCCGGATATGAATATCGGTTCTTTTACATTTCCGGCAAATGATGTGGAATCAGACAATGTTTTAAATTCAGGAATTGATCTGCAGTTCTCTGTGATGAAAGCATGTAAAAATAAAGAAGCAGCATATGAAGTTTTAAAATATCTGTATGAAGATGAGACTATTCAGGTTTATCTGGATGATCAGGGTGGGATTGCCTGCAAAGAAGGAGATTTTGCAATTCCGGAAACCCTTGAGGATATGCGTCCTTATATTGAAGATAACCGCATGGCAGATTATCAGGATCATCATTATCCAAGTGAAATGAGCGTGGATGCCATGATACAGACATTCTTACTGGATGAAAGCGATAATGCACAGGAAAAGTTCCTGAAAAAATTTGACTCCGACTGGAAGCGCTACAACCGGGATTTGATTCGGAAAGTACAGGATTATCAGAAAGAACAGGAGGATGCACAATGAAAAAGAAAATGTCAAACAGGGATAAAACATTTTGGGCAGTTATTATACCAGTTCTGATCTTGTTTTTTACATTCAATACACTTCCAATGATCAAAGGCGTGATCTACAGCTTTACTAATTATAAAGGATATGGAACCTACGATTATGTTGGCATCCGGAACTATGCAGATCTCTTTACCGATATCCGTGTGGGCAAAAGCTATCTGTTTACATTTAAATATGCACTGGCAGGAACTGTATTGGTAAATGTACTAAGCCTGATCATGGCAGTGGGATTAAACGGTGCCATCCGTTTCAAAAGTGCATTGCGTGGGCTTTATTTTGTACCGAATATTTTAGGCGGACTTGTTATCGGTTATATTTTCAGTTTTATTTTTACTTATATTCTTCCAACTGTGGGAACGGTGTTTCATATTGGATTTTTACAGAATAGTATTCTTGCAAGTGAAAAACATGCATGGATCGGTGTACTGATCGTGGGTGTATGGCAGGCAGTTGCCATGAATACCATTATTTATATTTCTGGCCTGCAGACCGTTCCGGAGGAAGTTTACGAGGCGAGTATGCTTGATGGGGCAAGTAAATGGAAACAGTTCTGGAAAGTAACCTTTCCGCTGGTTATGCCTTTTGTAACGATTAATCTGGTATTGAGCACAAAGAATTTTCTCATGGTATTCGATCAGATCATGTCATTGACTAAGGGAGGTCCGGCACAAAGCACCGAATCCATCTCTTATCTGATTTATAAAAATGGTATGGATGGTGGACAGTTTGGATTCCAGAGTGCAAATGCAGTCATTTTCTTTATAGTGATCGTGGCGATTTCAATTTTCCAGATGACGATCATGAATAAGAAGGAGGAGCAGTTATGATAAAAGAAAAAAAGAAAACAAACTGGGTACTTACGATTGTTCTGATTTTGGGAACTGTTACAGTATTATTTCCGCTGTATATGGCAGTAATCATTGCATTTAAGAATCCCAGTGAAATGACCAACGATGTGGCAGGGGCACTATCCTTCCCGAAACAGTGGAGTTTTGATAATTTCCGCCAGGCAATGGAAGTAACTGATTTCTGGCATTCTCTTGGAAACAGTTTACTGATTACACTGGTAACGATTGTGCTGGCTATATTGATCCATTCAATTGCAGGCTTTGTGATTGGGCGCGGCATGGCAAGAAGAAAAAGCTTTCGTTTTATCTATTTGTATATTGTCAGTGGTATGTTTGTTCCTTTTTCTATTTTGATGATGCCTCTGGTAAAGCAGACGGCACAAATGGGACTTGGAAACCGTGCTGGTGTTATCCTGTTGTATCTGGTATTTTATATGCCTATGAATGTCCTGCTTTACAGTGGATACTTAAAAAATATACCGATAGCACTTGAGGAGGCAGCAGATATTGACGGAGCCAGCACATGGATCACTTATTGGAAAGTTGTATTTCCAATGATGATGCCAATGCATGCAACAGTTGCAATCCTGACAGCTCTTGGAACCTGGAATGATGTTATGACACCGCTTGTGATCATGTCCGGAACCGGACAGAATACACTGCCGCTTGCACAGCTTAATTTCCAGACACAGTTTGGAACTAATTACAATCTGGCATTTGCTTCGTATATTCTGGCATTGATTCCAATTCTGATTTTTTATGTGATTTGTCAGAAACAGATTTTAAATGGCGTGGCAAATGGTGCAGTCAAAGGATAAAGAATAAAATGAGGTGATTTCTATGGCAATTATATACGATCCAAATAAAAAGATATTTACCCTGCATACGGCTCATACAACCTATCAGATGCAGGTTGATTCACTGGGATATCTGCTACATCTATACTACGGAGATAAAACAAACGGTTTCATGGATTATCTTTTAACCTATGCAGACCACGGGTTTTCCGGAAATCCTTATGCAGCTGGCATGAATCGTACCTATTCGCTGGATGTGCTTCCACAGGAGTATCCTTCCCTTGGAACAGGGGATTACCGTAATATTGCTTTGAATGTAAAAAGCTGCAAAGGTGTTGAAAGTGCTGATTTGCTTTTCAAAAGCTATGAGATCCGAAATGGTAAATACCAGTTACAGGGACTTCCAGCTGTCTGGGCAGCCGAAAATGAAGCACAGACTCTGGAAATTGTTCTTGCAGATGAAAATGCAAAGGTTGAGGTGCATCTGCTGTATGGCGTGCTGGAAGAAAACGATGTTATTACAAGAAGTGTCCAGATTAAAAATATAGGAACTGAGCAGATTACCATTGAAAAAGCAGCAGCGGCCTGCCTGGATTTTGTGCAGGGAGATTTTGACGTCCTGCGGTTTTATGGGAAGCATGCCATGGAGCGGAGTTTAGAGCGCACTCCACTGGGACATGGAACCATTTCTTTTGGCAGCCGCAGGGGAACATCCAGCCATCAGTATAATCCGGCAGTGATTCTGGCTGAAAAAGGGACAACGGAGGTGGCAGGCAGCTGCTATGGAATGTTGTTTGTATACAGTGGGAATTTCACCTGTGAGGCAGAAAAAGACCAGTTTAACCAGACACGCCTGCTTCTTGGATTAAATGATGAACTGTTTTCATATCCGCTTGCAGGTGGAGAAGTATTTACGGTACCGGAAGTTATTTTGTCCTATTCAGCAAATGGACTGTCTGCATTGTCACAGCAATATCATAACTGCATCCGCAATCATGTATGCCGCAGCAAATATGTCCATGTGTCGCGACCGGTTCTGATCAATAGCTGGGAGGCAGCATATTTCGATTTTACAGGGGATACGATCGTGGATCTTGCCAAAGAAGCTGCTTCCCTTGGCATTGATATGGTAGTGATGGATGATGGCTGGTTCGGGAAAAGAAATGATGACAATTCTTCCCTGGGTGACTGGCAGGTAAATGAAAAGAAGCTGCAGGGCAGCCTGGCAGATCTTATTAACCGGGTGCATGATCAGGGCGTGAAATTTGGGATCTGGATTGAGCCGGAGATGGTTAATGAAGACAGTGACCTTTACCGGACACATTCGGACTGGGCAATTCAGATTCCGGGGAAAAAGCCGGTGCGCTCCAGAAATCAGTTAGTGCTTGATTTTTCCAGAAAAGAAGTGAGAGATTGTATATTTGACCAGATTTGCAACGTGTTGGACCAGGGGAAAATTGATTATGTAAAATGGGATATGAACCGTAGCATGTCAGATGTATATGCCGGAAATCTTTCCTATGATTATGTAATTGGTATTTATGACTTTTTGGATCGTCTGTGCAGCCGGTATCCGGATCTTCTGCTGGAGGGATGCAGTGGTGGCGGTGGCAGATTTGATGCGGGAATGCTTTATTATTCCCCGCAAATCTGGTGCAGTGACAATACTGATGCAATCAATCGCACAAGAATCCAGTATGGAACTTCGTTTTTCTATCCGGTTTCTGCAATGGGAGCACATGTTTCAGCGGTGCCGAATCATCAGACCGGACGTGTAACAAGCTTCCATACCCGTGGAGTGACGGCAATGGCGGGAGCTTTCGGTTACGAATTGAACCCGGCACTATTATCTGATGAGGAAAAGCAGCAGATCAAAGAGCAGGTCCTTACTTACAAAAAGTATGAAATGCTTATTAACGAGGGGACTTACTGGCGGTTGTCCGATCCGTTTAAAGATGAGATTGCGGCATGGATGTGGGTATCAGAAGAACAGACTCATGCACTGGTAAGTGTGGTGCGTCTTATGGCAGAGGCAAATCAGGCAGCTGTTTATGTTCGCCTGCATGGATTAAAGCCGGATGCCGTTTATCTGGAAGAACAAAGCGGAAGACAGTATTTTGGTGCAACACTTATGCATGCAGGAATTCCGCTTCCACCGTTTATCCGGGAATATGAGGCGTATCAGTTTTCTTTTACGGAGTTGAAAGAGACAGGAAATAAGAAATAATATGTGATTTTTGGTAATTGTGCATCTGACTCATTACTTAACGTGATGAGCCAGATGTGCATTTTTTTATATAATAAAAATTACTACGTAATGTTCCAATTACATAAAAAAGAAAAAACAGGCGAACTGATGTTTACTTAAGTTCATACATATTGTATAATCATCTCATGGAAAAAGATATATTGAATATAGAAAATACTTGGAGAGAATAAGTGTATGTTTAAAAAATTGGTATTGGTGCAGGCAATCCTGCTTTTTTTTCAGATCCTGCTGTATTTCGGATGCGAGCTTTTTCAGAGGAGGATCCATGATGTAAAACGTCCAGTGGATGCGAAGATTCCTTTTCTTCCATGGACGGTATTGCCTTATTGCTTCTGGTTTCCGCTGATCGCTGTTTATCCGCTGGTGGTTTTCCAGACGGATCCTTATTCATATTGCAGTTACTTGATGACCATGGTGATAGAAATCGTGTTTAGTGTAGCATGTTATTTGATCTATCCCACTTCTTTTCAGAGACCGGTGCCGCCAGATGGCTTCTGGGGGGATTTTATGAAGCTTATTTATCATGGCAGCTACCGTGGACTGAACTGTGCACCAAGCTTGCATTGTTCCAGTTGTTTTCTGATTATCTGTACTTCTTTTATATGTGTGGGAATGAACCCGTGGATTCGTATAGTGACAGTTTCGATTGCTGTCATGATCGTATTGTCAACTCTTACAACCAAACAGCATACGTTAATCGATGTGCTGACGGCAGTTCCGCTTTTTTTGATCAGCAGGATCCTGGGAATTATGTTGGCAGACCAGTATTACGTACAGTTTCTCACATTTATTGGAAAATAAAATGTAATCGCACATCCCTTTATATTAGGATAATCATCTTATTCAGGCATTTGTATGATCGGCATTGGCCATATGGTAGATCTTTTCCATATCTTTCATATTCAGCTGCATGAATACCCCAATGGTACGTGTATCCTCAAAGCTGCAGCGAAAGGCAAGATCATGGATCTGGCTGTCGGTCAGATCAAGTCCAAGCTGATGAAGGCTGGTAGGCATCTGGATGGAACGGAAGAAGTCTTCCATAGCCTGAATGCCCTGCAGGGCTGTTTTTTCAAAATCCAGCCCACAGGGAATGTGAAATACATTTGTGGCAAATTGGGCAAAGCGCTCCGGGTTTTCTTTGTATACGTATCTGGCCCAGCTTCCCCATAAAGCAGAAAGACCTGCACCATGGGTCACATCATATTGACCGCCCAGTTCATGTTCCAGCTGATGGCAGGCCCAGTCGCCGCCTCCTGTTCCACAGCCGGTAAGACCATTGTGAGACAGGGAACCGGCCCACATGATTTCTGCCCGCGCATTGTAATTCCCAGGTTCATTCATCAGGATCCGGGCATTATAGATAACTGTCTGCATAAGAGATTCGCTGATGCTGTCAGTTACTTCCATTGTTTCAAGATTTACGAAATATCGTTCCATAGTATGCATCAGAATATCTACACATCCGCTTTCAGTTTGATACTGAGGAAGTGTATAAGTAAGCCGCGGATTTAAAATGGCAAATTTAGGACGGCACAGATCGGTTTTTACGCATCCACGCTTTAACCAGCCGTCTTCGTTGGTGATCACAGCGGAACTGCTCATCTCACTGCCTGAGGCTGCGATGGTAAGGATCACGCCAATAGGAAGGCAGTCTGTTGGAGTTTTTTTCTTCAGGAAAAAGTTCCACACATCGGTCCAGAGATTGGCAGCACCATAGCCAATGGCCTTGGAAGAGTCGATCACACTGCCACCGCCTGCTGCAAGGATAAAATCCACCTGTTCTTCCCGGCACAGACGGATCCCTTCGTAGACCTTGGAAAGCCGGGGATTAGGTACCACACCTCCAAGAGTAACATAGGATACGCCTGCTGTGTCCAGACTGTCTGTAATTTCTTTTAAAAGGCCGGACCGGACTATGCTGCCACTTCCGTAATGAATCAGAACCTTTTTATAATTGCCTTGTTTTAAAAGATCCCCGATCTGGTAATGAGTATCTTTTCCAAATATGATACGGGTAGGAGTATAGTATTCAAAATTTCTCATAATAATCCTTTCTCATAATTGATAATCGATAGTTGTTATATTTGTTTCCACCTATGTGCAAGCACAGGTGGCTTTAGACCTTTTGACACTGTAATCATTACATTCTTATTAAATCAAAAAAATGATCATTAGTCAAAATAAATTGCAAAATCTTCATAAGAGCTTCATAAGAAAAGAAATAAATCAAAAAGTTCTTGTGAGACGGACAAATGTCTTTTTACTGTTGACATATACCATGAAACCATATATACTATAACTTGGTAACGCTTTAAAAGAAAAGAGAAAACTACCCTTATGTTATAGGAGGAGCAGGAATGTATTCATTTGAAGAAATCCAGAAAGTAGATCCTGAGATTGCAGGGCTGATCAAGTCAGAAGTTGAAAGACAGAACTCCCATATTGAGCTGATCGCATCCGAGAACTGGGTGAGTAAAGCAGTTATGGCAGCTATGGGAAGCCCTCTTACCAATAAATATGCAGAAGGATATCCTGGGAAAAGATTTTATGGTGGCTGTGTTTGCGTGGATGAAGTTGAGACTCTTGCTATTGAACGGGCAAAGAAGCTTTTTGGCTGTGAATATGTAAATGTTCAGCCGCATTCCGGTGCACAGGCCAATATGGCTGTATTTTTTGCAATGCTGAAGCCTGGAGACACAGTGCTTGGCATGAATCTGAACCATGGAGGGCATTTGACACATGGAAGTCCGGCAAATATGTCCGGAACTTATTTTAAAGCAGTTTCCTACGGTGTAAATGATGATGGTGTGATCGATTATGAAGAAGTTGCCCGTATTGCCAGAGAATGCAGACCTAAGCTGATTGTGGCAGGTGCAAGTGCTTATGCAAGGATCATTGATTTTAAGAAATTCCGTGAGATTGCAGATGAAGTAGGGGCATATCTGATGGTTGATATGGCACATATTGCAGGACTTGTGGCAGCAGGACAGCATCCAAGCCCCATTCCTTATGCAGATGTGACTACCACCACCACTCACAAAACACTTCGTGGACCAAGAGGGGGTATGATCCTCAGTGATGCGGCCACTGCCAAGAAGTTTAATTTTAACAAAGCAGTATTTCCTGGGATCCAGGGCGGTCCGCTGATGCATGTGATCGCAGCAAAGGCTGTTTGTTTTAAGGAAGCACTGGAACCGGAATTCCAGGAATACGGAAGACTGGTAGTAGAAAATGCAAAGGCTTTATGTGCTGGTCTTATGAAGAGAGGTGTGGATATTGTTTCCGGAGGGACAGACAATCATCTGATGCTTGTAGATTTAAGAAATCTGGGAGTAACCGGAAAAGAGATGGAGAACCTTCTGGATGCAGTGAATATTACCTGCAACAAAAATGCCATCCCAAATGATCCTCAGTCTCCATTTGTAACAAGTGGTGTACGCCTTGGAACACCGGCTGTTACATCCAGGGGAATGAAGCCGGAGGATATGGATGTGATCGCAGAAGCCATAGCTTTAATGCTGAAAAGCAGGGATCATCAGGAAGAAGCAAAGGTACTGGTGAAAGGACTTACCGATAAGTACCCACTGGTTGGTTAATTTTTTACAATTGCAAAGAACATTACAAAGAACCTTTTGGATTAGACGGGAATGCTCTGATACAGAAGGTTCTTTTATGTGCAGGCCTGTCTTGATTTTAAAGGGCGTGAATGTTAAGATAAGGAGAGTTGACAGAGATTCAGGAGGAACTTGATTTATGAATAAAAGAAAATGGATATCTGTGATAGCTGCGTTCTGGAGTGCCGCTGCTATTGCCCTGTCAGGAGAGTTTGTAGAAGCCAATGGCCTTTTAAGGACACTGAATAGTGAATTAAATGGGATACGTTTGGACAAACTGATCGTATTGGCAGCGCTGGTTGCGTTTTATTATAAAGTGTGGGACAGGTTCGTGGAAGAGAGTAAGTGGATCACCCATCTTTTGGCTGCGTTCTTTTCGGTGTGCATGCTGATCGGTATCAGTTATTCCACGCAGGGAAGCTGGGTATTTTTTATGGGTAACCGTAAGCAGATGGTGATTGCTTTCCTTGCTTTTGCAGGGTATTTTATTCTGTTTGACGTGACTCTAAGCATATTTTATGGCTGGCTGTCCAGATTGAATCTGTATCAGATCAGGGCAAAGAAGCCGTTGCCTGCATTTGCTCAAAAGCACAGCCACTTGTGGGCGTTCCTTGTAATTTATCTGTGCTGGCTGCCGTGGATCATTGTATTTTTCCCTGGCTCTGTTCCGGCAGATGGATACAGACAGCTGGATATGTACTTTGGCGGTGAGAAGTTTACTACAAGGCATGCCTGGGTGCTGACTATGTTTGTAGGACTGCTTATGAGTATTGGCAGGCTGATCAATGATAATATGGGAGTTTTTCTGATCATACTGGTTACATCCCTTCTGGAGTGCTACTGCTATTCCGGTGTATGCAGCCGTCTGAAAAAATGGAAAGCACCAAAGCAGCTGTATGTAGGTTCTGTACTGTTTTTCGGTCTGATGCCTATGTTTGGTACTTATGCCCAGACTGTGATCAAGGATAGTATGTTTAGTGCAGTATTTGCTCTTTATATGGCATTGTATGCAGAATGCGCTATTCCTGCGCTTCAGAAAAGAAGCGGCAAAAGACTGTCATCACAGCTGATACAGCTTGCCATTGTGGGGATACTTACCTGTTTCTGCAGGAATAACGGAATTTATATGGTCTTTGTTTCCATGGTTTTCCTGATCTTTTTTGTGGCAAAGAGACAGAGACTGGTGGTTCTGGCACTGGCGATTGCAGTGTTTGGATGTTATTCGGTTTCTGAGAAAGCAGTGGCACCTGCTCTTGGCATTTCTTCTATATCCAGCAGGGTTTATTTTTCCATTCCTTTCCAGCAGACTGCCAGATATGTGCGATCATATCCGGAGGACGTTACAGAAGAAGAGAAAGATGCCATTAACCAGATCCTGAATTATGATCAGCTGGCACAAAGATATAATCCGGAGTTGTCTGATCCGGTAAAGGCCACTTACCGCACCGGGAATATTACAAAAGAAAAGCTGATGAATTATTTCAAAGCCTGGTTTTCCATGTTTAAAAAGCATCCTGGGGTTTATATTGAAGCAACCCTTCATAATACTTACGGATATTTTTATCCATTTTACCATAATACGGCACAGGGACCTTACCGGTTATATAATAAAACCTTTACAGAGTATCAGTTTGAATATGACTATGTGTTCCCAAATGAGGCCAGGAGTGTGATGGCTCAATATGCATATTTGTGGAGAAATGTTCCCGGGTTTGCCCAGATCAGTAATTCCGGTGCATATACCTGGATGCTCCTGATCCTTGCAGGCTACCTGTTTTACAGGAAGCGTGGAAAGGGGATATTGGCTTTGGCAGCACCGGCTTTGAATGTAGCTATCTGTGTGGCTTCTCCGGTAAATGGAATGTTCCGCTATGTGCTGCCGCTTATTGCATGTATGCCGGTAGTTGTGTACTGGTGTATTGGATACGGAGAAAAGGAATTTACAGATAAATCAGAAGAAAGCGGGTGATTGCTTGGAAAAAATTGTGATCATAGGGGACGGACCGGCAGGGATTTCCGCTGCCTTATATGCAGCCAGAGGGAATATGGAGCCATTGGTGATCAGTATGGGAAGCAGTGCCCTTGATAAAGCCGAACTGATCCAGAATTACTATGGCCTGTCAAAGTCCATGACAGGGAAAGAACTTCATGAAACCGGGATTTCTCAGGCCAGAGAGCTGGGAGTCCGTTTTATGGAGGCTCAGGTTCTGGGAGTCAGCGGATTTGATACCTTTGAAATTAAGACAACGGCAGGGGATCTGGAAGCAGAATGTGTGATCCTGGCAACTGGCAGCCAGCGTAAGACCCCAGGGATCCAGGGATTGAAGGAACTGGAGGGCAGAGGTGTCAGCTATTGTGCAGTATGCGATGCTTTCTTCTATCGTGGAAAAGAGGTGGCAGTGCTGGGAAATGGAGAATTTGCTCTTCATGAAGCAGAAGAACTGGCACCCATGGCATCGAAGGTGACTATTTGCACCAATGGAAGTGCACCGGATTTTTCCGGAGAGGCAAAATTTCCTGTTAATACAGCAAAGATCCAAAAGATTCAGGGAGATGACCAGGTTACGGGGATTTGTTTTTCACCGGAGGTCAGTGCAATGGATACAGAATCTGCTCAGGCAAATATCCTTCCGGTGGCAGGCGTTTTTGTGGCTTCCGGAACTGCAGGCAGTGCATCCATTGCAAGGCAGATGGGGGCAGTCCTTACAGAAAAGGGCAATATACAGGTCAATGAAAATATGGAAAGTACCATTCCCGGACTTTTTGCGGCAGGAGATTGTACAGGCGGACTTCTTCAGGTGGCAAAGGCTGTTTATGAAGGCGCGAAGGCAGGACTTTCTGCGGTACAGTATGTGCGCACAAGAGCCAGGGATAAATAATAGAAGTACCAGTAAAGACCCAAAGTCTGCCGGATCATCTGAAAAGATAAGATTTACGGTATCACAAAAACAAACAATAAGGAGGAATGCTTTATGGTAAAGACAGTTACAGTACAGAATTTTGAAGAGGTAGTTCAGTCAGAGAAAACGGTTTTGCTTGATTTTTGGGCAACCTGGTGTGGTCCATGTATGCGTCAGGGGCCTATCGTGGAAGCACTGGGAGAAGAAGGCTTTGCAGTAGGCAAGGTAGATGTGGATGCACAGCCGGAACTGGCACAGAGATTCCGGATTATGAGTATTCCTACATTGATCGTTTTTAAAGACGGAAAAGAATACAAAAAAATGATCGGCCTTACATCTAAAGAAGAACTGAAGGCCCTTCTTCAGGAATAAAGGTCCAGACGGATATGAAGATCATTCTTGCTGCATGTAATGCAAAATACATCCATTCCAATTTGGCAGTATATGATCTGCAGGCTTATGCCAGGCAGTATCAGCAGCATATTCTTTTAAAAGAATATACCATCAATCAGCAGAAAGATGAGATCATGAAGGATTTATACGAGGAAAAGCCGGATGTGATCTGCTTTTCCTGCTATATCTGGAACATCTCGTTTGTAAAGGAACTGGCGGAAGACCTGAAAAAGGTGCTTCCGTCTGTACCTTTTTGGGCAGGCGGGCCAGAGGTATCCTTTGATGCAGAAGCCTTTCTTGCGGCCAATCCTGCATTTGACGGTGTGATGGTGGGTGAAGGAGAAGAAACCTTTCTGGAGCTTGCCGGATACTATGTGGATCATAGGAAAAGCCTGGAACAGATCCGGGGGATCGCATTTCGTAAAGAAAACCAGGTTCTCCATAATGGATGGAGAGAAATCATGGATCTTAGCAAGGTTCCTTTTCCATATAAGGATCTGCAGGATTTTGACCATAGGATCATTTATTATGAAAGCAGCAGGGGCTGTCCTTTTTCATGTAGCTACTGCCTGTCTTCTGTAGATAAAAAACTGCGATTCAGAAGCCTTGATCTGGTGCGGAAAGAACTGCAGTTTTTCCTGGATCATAAGGTGCCACAGGTAAAGTTTGTGGATCGTACCTTTAACTGTAAACATGATCATGCCATGGCAATCTGGAAATATATTGTTGAACATGATAATGGGGTCACTAATTTTCACTTTGAGATTGCAGCAGATCTTTTGCGGGAAGAAGAGCTGGAATTGATGGCCGCCATGCGTCCGGGACTGATCCAGCTGGAGATCGGTGTACAGTCTACCAATCTGCAGACGCTTGAGGCTATCCACAGAAAAACAGATTTTTCAAGGATATGCCAGATTGTGGAAAGAATCCACAGCTTTGGCAACATCCATCAACACCTGGATCTGATCGCAGGACTTCCATATGAGGATTATGACAGTTTTCATCATTCCTTTAATGATGTATATGCATTGCGTCCCCAGCAGTTTCAGCTGGGTTTCCTTAAGGTTCTGAAAGGGTCCCTGATGAAGCAAATGGAAAAAGAGTATGGCATTGTACATAAAGAAAAAGAACCCTATGAGGTGCTTTCCACTAACTGGATTACTTATGAAGATGTTTTAAATCTGAAAAAGGTGGAAAACATGGTGGAAGTGTACTATAATAGTGGACAGTTTGAAAATTCATTAAAATATGTGGAGACTTTGTTTTCTGACAGCTTTACCATGTATGAAGCTTTAGGCAGGTTTTATGAGCAAAAGGGATATGACTGTATTTCCCATAACCGGCTTCGCAGATATGAGATCCTTCTTGAATTTATAGAAAGCCTGAAGCAGGGAGATGTACAAAAAGGTGCAGATGCACTTGTGCTGGATCTGTACCTCAGGGAAAAGCTGAAAAGCCGTCCATCCTTTGCAAAAGACCAGAAAGCAGAGGAGAAAAAGATATGGGCATACCGAAAACAGGAAAATATTCCAAAGACAGCTCATATCCAGGTGTTTTGGGATGGAAGGGTTCTTTTGTTTGATTATGAGAAAAAGGATCCGCTTACAGGTAATGCACTGACAGAAGAAATCAGATTATAGGAGGTTCGATGTGATGGGAATGTTTGATCCGAAGAAAAGAAAACTGATCACTGCGGTGATCGCTATCATTCTTGTGCTGGCAATGGTGATTCCTACTGTGCTCTCTCTCCTGCTGTAAACAGGATAGGGGAGGAAAGCAGATGAAACTTAAAAAACAGGTCATGGAAGTGCTGCAGCAGGAAATAACAGGGAGACTGAAGCCAGGGGATGAACTGGTGGTTATTGGTGCTGTGGCTTTGGAAGGCACAAGACTTTTGGCGAAAGATAAAAAGACAATGCTGGAGATGCGCTTTTCCCAAGGGTTTATCCAGGATATGTTATACGCCAGGGAAAGATACGGTGTCCAGGATTTAACAGAAAATGGCTTTGTGTGGAAAATGGCAGAGGCAGCAGGGGCAGATGTGATCTATCCTATGGGTGAAGGCGGATTTTTAAGCGGCCTCTGGAAAGTAGCAGAGGTATCCGGCACAGGACTTGTGGCAGATTTCAGGAAGGTTCCCGTCCGTCAGGAAACTGTGGAATTATGCGAGGTACTGGATCTGAATCTTTACAGGCTGCGCTCTGATGGCGCCTTTCTGGCAGGTATCCCATCAGGAGAGGGACTGGTGAGAAAATGTCATGCGGCTGGACTTCCTGCTGCGGTGATCGGACAGGCAAATGCGGGAAATGACCGCCTGTTGTACAGCGGTGAGAATTTCCGTTATCTTGACCGTCCGGCAGAAGATGAACTATACCAGCTGGGAGTCAATCCCCCAGCTGATATAGCCTCCGGCAGGATTGCAGAGGTGCGCAGGAGAAGTATGTCATGCAATTGCATGACGCGCACCTCGCAGCAAGAATGCCGAGGCATTCTTGGATGATCCCCCGGCCAGCATTGTGAAATGCCAGGCTGGGGCTTTTTAAATAACAGGAGGATCCTATTATGGCTTTAAATATTGTATTACATGAGCCGGAAATACCGGCAAATACCGGAAATATCGGTCGTACCTGTGTGGCAACAGGTACCAGGCTGCATCTGATCGAGCCTCTTGGCTTTCATTTAAATGAAAAGGCTATTAAGCGTGCTGGGATGGATTACTGGAAAGATCTGGATGTGACCACTTATCTGAATTATGAAGACTTCCTGAAAAGAAATCCAGGAGCAAAGATTTATTATGCCACTACCAAGGCACCACAGACTTATACAGATGTGTCTTATGAAGAGGACTGTTATATTATGTTCGGAAAAGAAAGCGCAGGGATTCCGGAAGATATCCTGGTGGATCATCAGGATACCTGTGTAAGGATCCCGATGATAGGGGATATCCGTTCCCTGAACTTAAGCAATTCTGTGGCCATCGTGCTTTATGAGGCATTACGTCAGCATGATTTTTCCCATATGAATCTGCAGGGGCATCTAAGAAATTACGAATGGAAATAGGCCATCAGGCCTTTTCCAGAGTAAAGATAAACTCTGTTCCAATGCCTTCTGTACTGACCACATCAATATTCTGGTCATGAGCATTGATGATTTCTTTTACAATGGAAAGACCAAGTCCGGTACCTTTCCTGTCTTTTCCACGGGAAACGTCTGTTTTGTAAAAACGATCCCAGATCCTGGAAAGACTATTCTTGGGGATTCCACAGCCATGGTCTTTTACGGAAATAAACACACGGTCATTCTTTTCTGTGGTTTCTACTTCAATGGAGGATTCATCATCACTGAATTTTACTGCATTGTCCAGAAGATTGTATAGTACCTGCTGAATCTGTTCCATATCTGCATTGACAAACAATTCTGTACCTGAAAGGATTAATTCCAATCGGATCCGGTGTTTGGTACATTCTCCCTCAAAAGCTTCTGCTGTTGTTTTGATGGTCTGATTAATATCGAATTTCTGTTTATGCATGATCCGCTTCTGCACGTCCAGATCATTCAGGGTAAGCAGGCTGCGTGTAAGCTTCTCCAGCCGATTAGCTTCAAAAGAAATGATATTTAAGTATTTGCCCTGCATTTCCACCGGGATGGTCCCATCCAGCATAGCTTCCACATAACCTTTGATAGATGTAAGAGGAGAGCGGAAATCGTGGGAGATGTTGGCAATAAAATGTCGCTGGTATTCCCCATTCCGATTCAGCTTTTCTGCCATATAATTCAACATATTGGCAAGATAACCCATTTCGTCATCAGAGGTAACAGGGATTTTGTAAGATAGATTGCCTCCTGCAAATTCAGTAGTACCACGAATGATCTGGGATAAAGGCCTTTGCACATGCCAGTGGTAAAGCAGCAGTAAAAGCAAGGTGGTCAGGTAAATACACAGAAAAAGGATTTGCATGATCTTAAGGAGCCCGCTGCGGTTCTGATAAAGGAAACGCATCTGATAATGGATGGCCACATAGCCTTTTGTTGACATATCAGCTGTGATGGGGACGATCACGCTCAGCCTTGGGGAAGAGAAAAAACCATAAAAATCCCCTATCTGATAATAGCTTCCGCCCCAGGCTGTAGGATCAAAGGATTTTACAGGGGCTGGGAAATTGGAGGCTGTTTTATCTGTGTTTACAATAATTTCATTCTGATTGTTCAGGATCCAGATTTCCGTATCCTGGGCTATGGCTATAGAGGTCAGGCTTTCCTGTATGGTATCCAGATTGTAACTGGAAATATTATGAGTCACTGTTTCATTGGAGGCAATGGAAACTGCCTCCTGGTAAAAGGACTCACTTAAGGAGTGTTCCAGATGCTTTTCAATGAGACGGGAACCGCCACCGGTTACCAGCAGAAAACCGGTAATGCCAATCAGGATGTAACAGAAGATAAATTTTCTGGACAGAGAAGCTTTCATTCGCTTTTTACCTCAAATTTGTATCCGATTCCCCACACAGTTGCTATGGACCAGCTGGGGTGATCTTTGATCTTTTCACGGAGACGCTTGATGTGAACATCTACGGTACGAGTATCACCAATATATTCATAGCCCCAGATATGGTCAAGAAGCTGTTCCCTGGTAAAAACCTGATTTGGGGAGGATGCCAGGAAGTAAAGCAGTTCTAGTTCCTTGGGGGGCATATCCACCTGCCGTCCCATATAGGTAACAGAATAATTGGTAAGGTTTACTGTAAGGTCAGGATAGCTTACACTTTTCTCGTTGGAAGGGACGGCAGGAGATTTTACATTAAATCTGCGGAGTACTGCCCGGATCCTGGCTACCAGCTCCTTGGAATCAAAGGGTTTGATCACATAATCATCTGCACCAAGCTCAAGGCCAAGGACCTTGTCAAAGGTCTCTCCTTTTGCAGACAGCATGATAATGGGAATATCAGATACATGACGGATCTCACGGCATACCTGATAGCCGTCAATCCCAGGCAGCATCAGATCCAGCAGGATCAGATTGGGGTGGAAGGCATGGAATTCCTTTAAAGCCTGCTCTCCGTCATTGACGATCTTTGTCTCGAAGCATTCTTTTGTAAGATACAGGGCTACCAGCTCTGCAATATTGTTGTCATCATCTACGATCAGGATTTTCTGTTTGGATGCCATTTCATTTCTCCTTTCACTTCTTGAATTCAACAATAGTTACACCTGCATCTCCCTCGCCAAATTCACCCAGGCGATAGGATGCAACCCGTTTATTACGTCTCAGGTAATCGTGTACTCCCTTACGCAGGGCTCCGGTACCTTTGCCATGGACAACTCGTACTTTGCTTAGGTGGGCAAGGTAAGCATCATCCAGATATTTATCCAGGATTGCAATGGCTTCATCAACAGTTTTGCCAAGCAGATTAATCTCTGTGGAAACACTGGAGGACTTAGACATGCGGATCTTTCCTGCACCGGTTTTCTGAAGTGCAGAAGAGGAGATCACAGGCTCGTCTACCAGTTCCAGATCTGAAATATGAACCTTGGAACGGATGATCCCGGTTTGTACGAAAAGAAAGCCTTTGGAATCCGGACGGCTGCTGATGGTACCGGTCAGGTTCATGCTCAGGATCCGAACCATATCTCCAAGGGAAAGATCTTTGGCAGAAAGCTTTTTCTTCGGTTCCTTCGGCGCAGCCTTGATGGAAAGTGCATTGTCCGCTTTATCCATTCTTGCCCGGATATTCTGGCGTTCTTTTTCGACTGCTGCAGTATCCACATGGTCTTTCTGAAATTTATGGAAAAGCTTCATGGTCTGATCTGCATATTCCTTTGTTTCTGCCAGGATACGTTTGGCTTCCTCGTTGGCATTTTTCAGTATCTTGTCCCTGCGCTCATCCAGCCTTTCCTGTTTGGTTTCCAGTTGTTTTTTCAGTGCTTCGATCTGTTCTTTGTATGCCTCGATCTGTGCACGTTCGTTTTCAATAGTTACTCGGCTGTTTTCCAGGGAAGTAAGTACATCCTCAAAAGATTCATCCTGTTCGCTGATCTGCTGCTTTGCTTTTTCAATGATAAAATCAGGCAGCCCAAGCTTGGAAGATATGGCAAACGCATTACTTTTGCCGGGAACACCGATCAACAGCCGATAGGTAGGACGTAAGGTTTCTACATTAAATTCACAGCAGGCATTTTCTACACCAGGGGTACTTAAGGCATATACCTTCAGCTCGCTGTAATGGGTGGTAGCCATGGTACGAATCCCTTTTTCATGAAGATAAGAGAGAATGGAAATGGCAAGTGCAGCTCCCTCTGTAGGGTCTGTACCTGCTCCAAGCTCATCAAAAAGCACCAGGGAATCACTGTCTGCTTCCTTCAGGAAAGAGACTACATTGGTCATATGGGAAGAGAAGGTACTTAACGACTGTTCAATACTCTGTTCATCCCCAATATCTGCATACACCTGATGGAAAACGGAAAGCTGGGAGCGGTCCATGGCAGGGATATGAAGACCTGCCTGCCCCATCAGGGTAAGAAGTCCTGCAGTTTTCAGGGAAACAGTTTTGCCACCAGTATTAGGACCGGTCACTACCAGAAGATCAAAATCATCCCCAAGGCGCAGATCAATAGGAACTGCTTTTTTGCGGGGAATGAGAGGATGCCGGGCCTGCTTCAGCCGGATCTTATGCTCTGTATTGAAAATGGGTTCAGTTCCATTCATATCCATGGCAAGGGATGCTCTGGCAAAAATGAAATCCAGCTGTACCATGATCTCCAGGTCATCCCGGATCTGATCTGTATAGGCAGCAGTCTGGTTGCTTAACTCTGCAAGGACTGCTTCAATTTCTTTTTGCTCCTGAAGCTCCAGCTCCCGGATATCATTATTCAGCTTTACAATGGCCATAGGCTCAATAAAAAGGGTAGATCCTGTGGAGGACTGATCATGGATCATTCCCGGAACCTGTCCCTTATATTCTGCCTTTACAGGAATACAATATCTGCCATTACGCATGGTGATCACTGCATCTTGCAGATAGTTTCTTGCACCTCCGTTGACCAGGGAAGTAAGCTGGGTGTGGATCCGGTCATTGGCAATCTTCATGCTGCGGCGTACCTTCAAAAGACCGGGACTGGCACTGTCGCTGATCTCGTCCTCGGACAGGATACAACGGCGGATCTCTGCAGAAAGAGGAGTAAGAGGGGAAAGCTGTTCAAACATTTCATCCAGTGAATCTGCCGGATGGTCACCTCGTTCATTCCGGGAGTAAGCTTTTACCCTGGATGTGTTCTCCAAAAGGCTGCAGATAGACAGAAGCTCAATGATCCCAAGTGTACTGCCGATCTCCAGGCGTTTCAGTGAACCACGCACATCTTTTACACTTCCAAAAGAGATGCTTCCTTTCTGGAAAAGACGGGACAGTGCATCCCGTGTCTGAGCCTGCATAAGCTGTATCTGTACAAGATCTACGGAAGGGAGCAGATCCCTGCAAAGCTCTTTTCCAAGAGGGGAGGAAGCCTTCTCCGTAAGCAGCTGTATGATTTTATAATATTCAAGAGATTTTAATGCTTTTTCGTTCACGTAAATACATCCTTTTTTAAAATTATTATATTTGGAGATTTCATAACTGTGAGGGTAATGAATAGTTGCGAAATTCTTTATGCAACTCTGACTTTATTTTACATGATTTTATATCGGATGAAAAGGAAAATGTGAAAAATTATTCATGAAAAGTTCACACTTTCCTGATAAAATACATAAGTCTAAGTTTTGTAATGCACAGGAGAACAGCACATTATGGGAAAGGACATGAACATAAAGCCAGAAAATGAAGACTATCAGTTTATGAGAGAAACCATTAAGAAAAGACCTAACGATCGCAGGCGCTTGTTCAGAAAGGGCCTGATGCTGTTTATTGGCGGAGTCTTTTTCGGATTGTGTGCGGCAGGTGCTTTTGCCTGGGCATTGCCTGAGTTTGCAGAGCGTTTTGCAGAAGAGAAGGGACTTGTTTCTGCTGTGAAGCTGACCACCACTGCATCTTCAGATGGGCAGGCTGAGACAGAGGAAAAAGAGAATACAGTATCAAATACAGATTTAAATACAGATTCATATACAGATTCATATACAGATATACAGGGTGGAATCGGTCTTACACAGGATTCCAGCAGTCTTGAGAAAGCTACAGATCCGCTGATCAAATATCAGCAGATTTACCGAAGAGTTCTGGATGTGGCCAAGAAGCCCAGAAAGGCATTGGTGAGAGTGACAGGCATATCCGGACACTCTGATCTTCTGGATGCTTCCATTCTTCGCTATGAAGAGGGGGAGGGGATCATTTTTCTGGAAAGCAGTTCCTGTATTTATATATTGACGAACTGGGAGCCATCTGAGAAGACCAGCAGCCTGCAGGTTACATTTGCAGATTCCAGCACTGCCAGGGCTCATTTATGTCAGACAGATGATGCAACCGGTCTGTCTGTTATGTGGGTTCGCACATCTGAGCTTTCAGACAGTACCAAGAAGGCAATTTCAGTGGTTTCCCTTGCACAGTCTTTTGCACCGGAGCAGGCAGAACCTGTGATCGCTATTGGCAGTCCTTCTGGGGAGTTTGATGGAGTGCTTTATGGCATAGTTACTTCAACATCAGGAAGGTTTTCAGCGGCAGATACAGAGTACCAGCTGATGATTACCGATATCCAGGGATGTATAAGCAGCAAGGGTGTACTGATAAATACAAAGGGTGAGATCGTAGGTGTGATCAAAAAGAATATCAGGGAGGATGTGAATGTGATCCAGGCATTTTCCATTGCACAGCTTCGGCCCCGTATTGAGCAGATGATCAATAAGCAGGCACCCCGTTATCTTGGCATATATGGTGTCAGCATTCCAGCGGCAAAGGCAGCCAGCCTTGGTATTTCAAAGGGCATATACATAGAGAAAGTTGACAAGGATTCACCGGCTATGGCGGCTGGTATCCAGCGAGGTGATATTATTACTGCACTGGACGACAGTCCGGTAAGTGATATGCAGGAATATAGTACATATCTTCAGAGCTGCGAAAACGGTTTGGAGATCAGTATGCAGATCTCCAGGTACAGCGGGGACGGAGAACTGGGGAAAGTAGAACTTACCGTTAAGGTAAATGAAAAATAGGCAGGATCAATAGAGGCCTGGATCAGAAAGAGGCAGAACATGCGTTATATTAATGAGTTACACGAAGGCGACAGGGTAAATGGAATATATCTTTGCAAACAGAAACAGTCTGCAATGACTAAGAATGGAAAACCATACGAGAACCTGATACTGCAGGATAAAACAGGTGTGATCGATGGAAAGATCTGGGATCCCAATTCCAACGGGATCGATGATTTTGACGGACTGGATTACATTGAGATCATCGGAGACGTGACCAGCTTTGCAGGAGCCATGCAGCTGAATATCAAGCGGGTACGCAGGGCGTTCCCTGAGGAATACGATCCGGCTGATTATCTTCCGGTAAGTGAGAACAGCACAGATGACATGTATCATCAGCTGGTATCTATGATTGACAGTGTGAAGAATACATATCTGTCTGCACTTCTTCATAAGCTGTTTGTGGAGGACAAAGATTTTTTAAAGTCTTTTGAGGAGCATTCCGCTGCCAAGACAGTTCATCATGGTTTTATTGGCGGTTTGATGGAGCATACATTAAGCGTGACCAGGCTTTGTGATTATATGGCAGGTGCATATCCGGTGATAAAGAGAGATCTTCTGATTACGGCTGCCCTGCTTCATGATGTAGGCAAGACCAGGGAACTTTCTTCCTTTCCATTGAATGATTATACGGATGAGGGTCAGCTTTTGGGGCATATTGTGATCGGTGCGCAGATGATCCATGATCTTGCAAAGGAGATCCCAGGATTTCCGGTTGATCTGGAGAACCAGCTGGTCCATTGCATTCTGGCTCATCATGGAGAACTGGAATACGGCTCTCCCAAGAAGCCAGCGCTTGTGGAGGCAGTTGCACTGAATCTTGCTGATAATACAGATGCAAGGATGGAAACTCTGACAGAGGTATTTGCTGCAGACAAAGGAAAGAAAGAATGGCTGGGCTTTAACAGGATTTTTGATTCCAATTTAAGAAGAACAGGAGACATGTGATTCATATGGAATATCGCAAGAATGATCTGGTAACATTGAAGATTGAGGATTGCGGCGTGGACGGTGAAGGCATCGGGAAAGCAGATGGCTTCACCGTTTTTGTAAAGGATGCTGTGATCGGGGATACAGTAAAGGCAAAGATTATCAAAGCTAAGAAGAATTATGGCTATGGAAGGCTGATGGAGATCATCAAGCCTTCTTTATTCAGGACAGAGCCAGAATGTGCATTCGCCAGACAGTGCGGAGGCTGTCAGCTGCAGGCCCTTACTTATGAGAAGCAGCTTGAATTTAAAGAAAAAAAGGTTAGAGGTCACCTGGAACGGATCGGAGGTTTTACCCAGATTCCCATGGAGCCTGTCATAGGGGCAGAGCATCCTTTCCATTACAGGAACAAGGCACAGTTTCCTGTGGGGATGAATAAAGAAGGCAGGATCATTACCGGTTTTTATGCAGGCAGGACCCATACCATTATTGAGAACAGAGACTGTGCCCTTGGAGTAAAGGAAAACAAGCAGGTGCTGGATTTAGTGATCGATCATATGGAAAAATACGGGATCCAGCCTTATGATGAGGTGACAGGCAAAGGTCTTGTCCGTCATATCCTGATCCGTTATGGATTTTTTACAGGACAGATCATGGTATGTGTGATCGTTAATGGGGACAGGCTGCCAAAGGCAGAGATCTTATCTGGGCAGCTTCAGCAGATCCCGGGAATGACCAGTATTTCCATCAATATCAATAAAAAACGTAATAATGTGATCCTTGGGGACAGGCTGGAAGTTTTGTGGGGCAAGCCATATATTGTGGATAAGATTGGAGATATTTCTTATCAGATCTCCCCATTATCCTTTTTTCAGGTAAATCCCTATCAGACAGGGAAGCTGTATGCAAAAGCACTGGAATATGCACAGCTTAAAGGAGAAGAGAATGTGTGGGATCTGTACTGCGGTACAGGAACCATTTCTCTTTTCCTTGCCCAGAAAGCCAGATTTGTTCGTGGGGTGGAGATCATACCGGCTGCCATTGACAATGCCAGGGAGAACGCAAGGCTGAACCATATGGAGAACCTGGAGTTTTTTGTTGGAAAGGCAGAAGAGGTACTTCCAAGGGAATATGAAAAGAATGGCACATATGCAGATGTGATTGTGGTAGATCCGCCGAGAAAGGGATGTGATGCTCACCTTCTTGATACGATTCTGAAGATGAATCCCAGCCGTGTGGTATATGTAAGCTGCGACAGTGCAACCCTTGCCCGTGATCTTCGGTATCTGTGTGACGGGGGCTACAGATTGGAGAAGGTCTGCCCTGTGGATATGTTCCCAAATACCGTGTCGATAGAAACTGTATGCTGCCTGAGCAGGTAAAAGCAGAACTTGCAAAAATTCATATTTTCCATATTTCCGTTTCTTTTTGTCCATTTTAATTATGAAAAAATCAGGATATACTTACCTTACTTGATAATCATTTATGAAAAAAGGAGGATAACAAGTATGAGGAAAAACGCAAAAAGACTGGCAGCGTTGGCTATGAGCGGAGTGATGACTCTGTCTGTAGCACCGGTAGCTGTACATGCAGATGATAAGGTAGAACTTACCGGTATGGTACAGCAGTCCAGATGGTATTCCGGATTACAGAACATGGTGCAGAAGCTGGAGGAAGACGAGAATATCTCTATTGATTTTGAGGTCGTTCCGGATGATCAGTATGATAACCTGATGAAAATGAGATTAAATTCTCATGAGGCTCCGGATCTGATCGCATATCAGTTTGCTGATCTGTATGCTGCTGTAGACCCGGAAGAATTCTTTGTTCCGTTAGATGACCAAGCATGGATGTCAAAAGTAAAAGCTCCGGAAATTACAGAATACAACGGAAAGCATTACGGATATTGCTTCGAGGCATCCAATGGTTTCCAGGGACTGATCTACAATAAAGATGTTTTTGAAGCAAATGGAATCACAGAGCTTCCAAAAACCTTAGATGAGTTTTATGCTATCTGTGATAAATTAAAAGAAGCTGGAGTTGTTCCTATTGCTATGCCGTCTGACACTTGGGTACCGCAGATCTGGATGACCTCTGGTATGTCACGTGCATTAGGAAGTGAGGAAGCTTGTGAGGATTTTGCAAATAAGATCCTGACAAATCAGGCTAAATTCAATGATTATCCGGAAATGGCTGCTGTAATCGATGAATATCTGGATTTATTCAAAAAAGGATATGTAAATGATGATTATATGACAGTAAGCTATGATGAGATCCTTGGACGTCTGGCAAGTGGCGAGATCGCAATGATCTATGGCGCAACAGAAATCCTGACTTCCATCGAAGAGTCTTATCCGGATGCTAATCTGACTATTTTCAATCCGCCTGTAGGCTATGATGACAAAGATGTGCTGGCATATCTTCCTACAGCTATGGGATTAGCTGTAAATAAAGATACAGAAAATCTGGATGCCATCAAGAAAGTGTTTGATCTTTGGAGCACACCGGAATATGGAAATCTGTATTTCCAGTCTCGCCCAGGATTCCCGAATATTGAAGGCATTGATGGAAATGAAAGCGCAATGAATCCGGATATCCCGAAAATCTACAATGAGTATATGGAAGATGGCAGAGTCGTTGCACAGATGAATCAGTATATTGATACACTTCAGCCACTGTTTGGAAATACTATTTGGGTTTACTATCTTGAGGCACCATCCAAAGGAGATATGGATGGAAAAGCAATTCTGGATCGTTTCCAGGAGGACGTGGATAAATTTATGACCGAAAAAGGAGCAGAAGGCTGGAACTAATACATCCTCTGCAGTTTGATTAATAAGATTAATCCAAAAGAGGACTGGAGCAAAGAGCTTTAGTCCTCTTTCCATTAAGGAGATATAATATGACCAAAAAAAAGAAATCAATTTATCCTTTGTGGGTGATTCTTCCGGCGATTGTGATATACACCATTTTTTCCGTTGTTCCCATTGTGATCAGCCTGGTATGCTCTTTCACAGATTGGAATATGGGACGGTTATACACCCCGGTTTTCAGAGGCCTGGCCAATTATGTGGAGCTTTTAAAGGATCCTGTTTTTCTCAGGTCAATTGGCAATACATTTCTGTTTGCCCTGGCAACCACTGTACTGAAAACAGTGGTAGGATTTTTGCTTGCACTTGCAATGGTAAAAAAGATACCCGGAAGAGGGCTTATGCGAACCATTTATTATGCACCATGTGTTATCAGTATTACAGTGGTGGGAGTATTATTTAAAGCCATTTTAGCAAATAAAGGTTTATTAAATAATGTTCTTCAAATGATCGGATGTAGCGGACTTGCCCATGATTGGCTTGGAAGCTATGGCACTGCTATGGGCAGCGTGATTATGGTAGAAACATGGATGTGGGCAGGATTCAATATGTTTATTTTTATTTCCGGCTTACAGGCGATTCCGCAGGATTATTATGAAAGTGCTACCTTAGATGGCGCTACCGGTTTTGAAAAATTAAAAAATATCACACTTCCTTTGATTGTTCCATCAATGACCGTTGTAGTGACACTAAGCGTTGCCGGTGGTCTGAAAGTGTTTGATATTATTTATGTAATTACAAATGGAGGGCCGGGATTTGATACACAGGTTCTGGCAACCTATACCTACCAGTCATTCAGCCTTGGATTCCTTGGAGAATCAGCAGCTGGAAGTGTTATTCTGGCTGTCATTGTTGTGATCATATCGTTTACTATGAATCACTATCTAACGAAACGTGAGGTGGAAATGTGAAGAAAATACATGCAGAAAAATATATCCTCTTTCTATTTATGGTCGCACTGGCATTGGTGTACATAGTACCATTTCTGATGATGGGATTGGGGTCATTTAAAAATCAGGCAGAAGCTGCAAAATTTGATCTTTCCTTGCCAACACAGTGGATTTTTTCCAACTATACCCATGTGCTGGAATCCGGCAAAATCATACCTGGATATGTAAACAGTCTGATCGTTACTGTTCCGGTAACACTGATTTCCGTTTTTCTGGGAGCGATATCCGGTATTGTCATTTCCAGACGCAATGACAAATTATCTCATGGGATTTATTATTATTTCATCTTTGGTCTTACATTAACTTTGCAAACTGCATCCATCTTCTTTTTGTTGCAGGCTTTGCATATATATGGTACATTTTTATCAGTGATCTGTATTTTTATTTCGCTGAGAATTCCTTTTACGGTTATGACTTTTTGCAGCTTCGTAAAAGGAGTGCCAAGGGAAATTGATGAAGCTGCGATTATGGACGGCTGCAATTTCTGGCAGATGACTCTTAAGGTCTTAATGCCAATATTGAAACCTATCATGATAACCAATGTTGTAATTACGGCTATTGATGTATGGAACAATTTTATGATTCCTTTGTTTTATTTAGGCTCTGCTAAAAAAGCAACGGTTTCCATGGCAATTTACAGCTTCTTCGGACGGTACAACAGGGACTGGCAATTTGTTTTTGCAGCATTGATGCTGGTTGTATTGCCAATGTTAATACTTTTTATAATTCTTCAGAAACATATTATCGCTGGTATGACAGCCGGCGCAGTGAAAGGGTAAAGGGAAAATAAATGGCTACAAATTATATGATCATCGGATATGGATGGAGAGCTGACTTCTACTACAGAATCGCCAGACTTCTGCCAGAACAGTTTTCTATTTGCGCAGGTGTATTACGTACAGAAGCCCGTGCAAAAGAGGTTGCTCTTAAAGAAGGGATTTTTGCTACTGCAGATTTGGATCAGGCACTGGAACGCAAGCCGGATTTTGCTGTACTCTGTGTTCCAAGGGATTTTGCCAAGGATTACCTGGTAAAATTAATGGAAAAAGGAATTCCGGTACTTTGCGAAACACCTCCGGGAAAGAATGTGGAAGAATTAAAAGAATTATGGGAAATGTCCCAAAAATACAATGGCCGTGTACAGGTTGTTGAACAGTACTTCCTGCAGCCTTATTATGCAGGTATACTGAATATTATAAAGCAAGGCTATCTGGGATCTGTATCCAGTATTATGCTGTCTGCACTTCATGGCTATCATGCTGTTAGTGTTTTCCGGAAAGTTCTTGGACTTGAATACGAAAATTGCACAATTCAGGGCAAAAAATTCTGGTCAGAAGTTACCGCTACAAATGGCAGAAATGGTTTTGATGAAAGCGGAACTGTGATCAAGGAGGATAGAGACTGGGCATTTATGCAGTTTGATAACGGCAAAACAGCCTTTATGGACTTTGAAGGTGAACAATATTTCTCACAGATCCGTACAAGACGCTGGAATATCCGCGGCGTGCGTGGCGAGATCAATGACAATACGGTAAGATTCTTAAATGCTTCCAATCAGCCGGTGGAACAGCCTATGCAGAGAATCGATGTGGGAATTAATAATAACAGTGAATGGTCCCATAAGGGAATCATGTTCCTGGATAAGCAGGTTTATCAAAATCCTTATTATCCGGCAAGAATGAATGATGATGAAATTGCAGTAGCTTCCTGCCTTTCCCATATGAAGACTTACGTGGAAAGCGGAACAGAGTTTTACTCACTGCGTGAAGCACTTCAGGATACTTATTTATCCTTTATGCTGGAACAGGCAATTGAAACCGGAGAAACGGTCAAAACCGAAACACAGTCCTGGAGTATTTAGAAAATAGTAAAAGAGGTGATTGCTTGAGAAAATATCAGTTTCAGAAAAAAATACTGTTACGTAGTATTTTTATGATGCTTGGAGTATTTATTATCGTAACTGTTGTATTTGCCGGCTACTTTATAAAGACTCGTACAACTGAGTTTGAAGAACAGGTAGATAAACAGCTTCAGGGAATCACCTCTCAAATAGATAATACATTGCAGCTTGCCGATGATATTGCCCTGCAGATTGCTGCAAACTATCAGATCATTGATGTTTTTAATCAAATAAAGGGATATCATGGTGATAAGAATTATTTTGTGGAAAATACGGATGTTGATTATGCTGTAAAGCAGCATCTGATCTCCTACATGTTAAAACAAAATGTGCTGAAACGGATCAGTTTATTTGATGCAAACCAGGATTTTATCTATGTGGGAAGAGCTGTAGATTATGGATACTTAAAAAAGAATTGTCCAAATTCAGAGCATTTTACAGACACATTTACTTATTATTCAGAACAAGATGGAAAAGGAAGCCTGTTTCGGGTCGATTCTGCAGATCCGTATATGATGGATTCATCATCAACAATTTCCGCTCTGCGGGAAATCAAGAATTATCAGTTGGTACCTTCAGAATGTTTGGGTTACGTACAAGTCCAGATCCAGCTGAACAGTTTTAAACGAATGTGTAAGCTCCTTGGAAAAGACACGGAATGCTATATCTTAGATCAGAAAAATGACCATATTTTGTATTCTTATCAAGGCGGGAAGACAGCATCTGAAGTAAAAAAGCTTTTAAATCAAACGGATGATCTTGCAAAAGGGGAAATGTACTGCAGACTTTGGGAATCTGAACGATATGGAATCAAAATCCTCCTTGCATCTAAAAACATAGGCTTGATCCACAGCATGATCTCCACACTTGCGTGGGGATTTATTTTACTGTTTTTTCTGATCTTCATCATGATTTCAGGACAGAAACTGGTGATCAGACGAACAACAAAACCGATTGTTCAAATGTGTGACATGCTGACAGGGCTAAAGGTTGATAAAAATTTACAGAACATTCCTCTGGTAAGTGGTGATGAAACCGATGAACTAAGGCAATTGAATTATGCATTTGATAAACTGGTAATCAATTTAAAAAAGTCTATGGAAAAAGAGATGATCAGCAGAGTCAATGAAATACAGAGCCAAATGTATGCATTACAGACGCAAATGAATCCTCACTTTATCCACAATATCTTAACAGTTATTTCTGCAATGTCCGGTACATCTGAATGTGAAAAAATACCGGAAGTCTGTGAAAAACTTTCAAGTATGATCCGATATATTGTAAGCAGTTCCGAGGAAAATGTGAATTTAAACAATGAAGTTCTGCATGCAGAAAATTATCTTGAATTAATGAAAATACGTTACGAAGACAAATTCCAGTATTCTATGTCCTATGTAGGGGAAATACAAAATTGCCATTTACCCAGATTTATTATTCAGCCTCTTCTTGAAAACTGTTTTGCACATGGCTTTCATAATAAAGAATTTCCATGGAAAATCGATATTCAGATTTATTGTTCTGAAGAGTTCTGGGAAGTACAGATCCGGGATAATGGATGTGGTATGGAGCAGGAAGAACTGGAAAAAATAAAGCAGGAATTGCAGGAAATGCGTAATCGCGATTTGAAATCGCTTATGAAGGAAATGAAGATTGGCGGTCTGTCTATAAAAAATGTTTATATGCGATTATTTCTGGCTTATGGGAAGCATATGATTTTTGACATAAGTAATAGAGCTGAGGGGATGTGTATCACAGTTGGAGGAAATTATGAAGATACGAGTACTGGTAGTGGAAGATGAGCCTCCCATTCAGAGGAGCATATGTCAGAAAATAGAGGAAAGCAATGAAAATTTCAAAGTGATAGCAGCCATAGACAATGGGAAGGATGCAATACAATACCTGATAGAGCATCCGGTTGATGTTATGTTTGTGGATATGAACCTGCCTATTGTAAGTGGAAAGGAGATTCTGAAATTTTGCTACAGTGAAAAGCTTCCGGTGCTGCCTGTGGTTTTAAGCGGATACACAGATTTTGAATACGTAAAATGTGCAGTAGCCAACCATGCGGTTGATTATTTGCTGAAGCCTTTAAACAGTCAGGAACTGACTATCCTATTACAAAAAATAGAGGCAAGAATCCGGAAACAGCAGCAGGAAGAAAAGGTTCAAAATCTGACAGATGCGGTAAAAGGGCTCCACACATTGCAAACAAAAGAAACCCGTCCGGAAATGGATCCTTCATATAGTATGCTTCTGGTAACTCTTGGTGCATGTCCGTATGAAAATGAAAGAAATTACAGGGAGCTTTTTGAAAAGTTAGATCTGGGAGGGAATTTCTCGCAAATTGTTCCTAAGGAGAATTTCTGGCTGGTGAATGGCAAAAATATTAACGAAAAAATTATTTTTGTACGCAGAGATCGTGTCCCGGATATCAATCATTTAAATCAATTTGTCAGAAGTCTGAAGTTTCCCGGCCTTACCATTACGGTTGTATTTTACAAAGAAGCTGTAAAAATGACAGATATTTTTGCTACATATCATTTGCTGCAGAAATATGCACGTGAACATATGATATTTTTGAAAAATTCTGTTTTGATCTACAGTCCGGAAGGTTTCAAACCGGATTTTACAGGTCTAAGGGAAAAAATTGACAGCCTGATACTTCAATGCAATAATATGAGTATCAATAATATAACAGGATCTTTTGCAGACCTACTTCATTTGTTTACTGTGCGGCCGGTTACGCAAAAAGAAGCTGTACGAAATATTAAATATTTTGTATCAGAATTATATAAAGTACACCAGGGTCACAGAGGCTTTTTTGAAGTAGAGGAAGACATACAATTTATTTTGGAAAATTATTATACAGAAGAAGAATTACTTAAAGAATTTGATTTCCTTTTAAAAGACATTTTCGGAATTGAGGTATATGATTCCAGAGATAAAAAGCTTATTGCTGTAAAGATGAAAAACTATCTGGATGAAAAATTCAGAACCAATGTTACGAATCAATTGCTGGCAGCCAGCTTTGGATTTGTACCGTCCTATTTGGTTAGCATTTTTAAAGCTTGTTATGGACTGACACCTATGGATTACCTGGTAACGAAGAGAATCGATGAGGCAAAAATTCTTCTGGCAGATGGCTCATTAAAGATCAAAGATATTGCAAGCGGCGTGGGGTATGAAGATTCTCTTTATTTTTCAAAAGTGTTTAAGAAATTTACCGGGGTTAGTCCAAAAGAATACGTAAAGTCGAACAAATAAGGCAATCGGGATTTGCTGCAGACGCATGCTGCGAGGAATTTTTGGAAATGAGTGTGAGAATCTATGGCGAAAAAGAAAATATATGCAGTGCGAAAGGGGAAAACAACCGGGATATTTTATTCCTGGGATGAATGCAGTGCTTCTGTAAATGGATATCCTGGCGCTGAATATAAAAGTTTTACCACAAAAGAAGAGGCAAATGCCTATCTGGGGAACTCTTTTGCTGTACAGATCGAAGAAGAAAAAAAAGATCAAAAGAATACAGCTCTCGACGGCACAGAATCCACATTAACAGCATACGTAGATGGAAGCTTTGATCCGTCTATTGGCAAGTATGCCTTTGGGTGTATCCTGCTGACTCCGGAGGGGGAAATTATCCGGGAATCAGGTAATGGCCAGGATCCGGAATCCCTGGCAATCCGCAATGTGGCAGGAGAAATGCTGGGAGCCATGTATGCAGTTCAGTGGGCGATCAACCATGGTTATCCGTCACTTACCATATATTATGATTATGAAGGAATCGCAAAATGGGCACAGGGAGATTGGAAAGCAAAAAATAAACGTACACAGCAGTATGCTGAGTTTATGAATGGAAAAAGATCTTATATTCAGCTTAGCTTTCAGAAGGTAAAGGCACACTCTGGCGATCATTATAATGAAGAAGTGGACAAGCTGGCGAAATCAGCACTTGTAAACGGGAATGGGATTCCCAGGATCAGCCGTACTTAGTAGCTGGAACGTTTTTGGGTAATTATTATCGATTGAAAATGTATTGCAAAATGCGGTACACCGTGGTACATTAAAATAAAAGGGAGGTGTATTATGGCAGCAAAAACCGCAAATGTTACAGCACGTATTCAACCGAATATAAAAGAACAGGCAGAAGCGATATTGGAAAGGCTGGGTATTCCCGTATCTGTATTTATTGATATGACATACAGGCAGGTCATTATGAGGGACGGAGTACCTTTTTCACTTGATATTCCTGATAAGCTTATTACAAGAGATACGTTAACAAAGGTAGAATTTGATACGATGATGCAGGATGGTCTGGCACAGGCAAAATGTGATGATTCTGTTTCCATTGATGAGGCTTTCAGTCAGTTGAAAACGGAGATTTAATGTATGGACAATGAATATGAAGTGAAAGTGACCAGACAGGCATTAGAGCAGATGATGGCAATTGCACATTATATTTCATTTGACCTTATGGCTCCGGAAGCTGCTGATAATTTATTGGATGATTTAAAAGCATCAATGCTGAAACTGTCTGTTTTACCAAAGAAACATCCACTGATAGAAGAAGAACCATGGAGAAGCGAAGGAGTACGCAAGACTGTTGTGAAGAATTTTCTGGTGTATTACTGGGTAGATGATGAACATAAAAAAGTTCAGGTAACAGCAGTGATTTACAAAAAAAGGGACCAGATAAAACAACTGAAAAATATTGATATGTAGTAACGGAAAAAGCTTTTTTAAATCGCAAATGGGCATTGGAGAGCCGGTAAATGCTCACTCTGGGGGATTGCTATAATGAGCAAGAAAATATGCGGACAAAGTCAAATCTGGCACAATGTACATATTAGATCCGCCTGGTTCCTGTAAAAGCACCTTATTTTGACGGGGCGACCTGCTGAACACAGCAGGTTGTAAGTAAAACACTGGCTCGGAACGAGCATGTGAGCGTTACTCTGTTTGCCCTTGACAAGGATGAGAAGATCAGTGCTCACGAGTCTGGTGGAGAGGCATTTGTTACCTGCCTGGTCGGAGTTAGGAAGATCACCATTGACGGGAAGGAATACATCCTTGAAGAGGGCTAGTCTATCGTAATGCCTGCCAAACATTCTCATGCAGTGTCTGGACAGGAGCAGTTCAAAATGCTTCTGGTAGTAATCTTCTAAAAATATTAGGTGCAGTAAAAGATAAGTGGATATGTATAATAAAGTAGCCTGCAGAATTCGGGAATAAAATTCTGCAGGCCTTTTTCTTAACCGGATTGATAATATGGGATATAATGGAATCGGAGTGGCAAAGCAGATTCATGATATTTTAAAGAATAATCACATGGAGACAGAAGTGGTTGCTGCCAGCTTTAAGAATACCCAGCAGGTGCTGGAACTTTGTGCATATGGCGTAGGAGCGGTAACTGTAGCATCGGATGTGATCCAAGGATTTGTAAAGAACCGGGAGATCATGGGAGCTGTAAATGATTTTGTAAATGATTTTGAAGGACTTACCGGAAAAGGCAAGACTATGAGTACACTTTAAGAAAAAAGGCCATTGGCAAAGGGATCAACCCTTCAGCCAGTGGCCTTTCCATGTATAAAGGATCATAAGCACCATTCCAAACGCCCAGGATACAGGATATAAAATAAATACGCCCTCAATAGAACCAAAGCATGGAAGAATAAACTGTACCCAGAGGATACGGAACAGGCACAGGGAAATCAGAAGGATCACCATTGGAGGAATAGTTTTACCTGTACCACGTACTGTTCCTGCCAGCCCATGCAGGATCCCCAGCAGAAAATAGAAGGGGCAGAAATACTTCATGGCCAGCTTTCCAAAGTTTACCACAGAAGGATCGGATGAGAACATCTTTAACAGAGGATCCGAAAAGGTCATCAGCAGGAAGCCTGTAGTCAGGGTGTAAAGAATCTCCATGGCGAGAGTGACCCAGATACCTTTCTTTACACGCTGGATCTTACCTGCACCATAGTTCTGCCCTACAAAGGTAGTAGCGGCCATGCTGAAACTCATAACCGGCATGATATTAAAACCGTCAATTTTCATATAAGCACCAAAACCTGCCATTGCAGAAGCACCATATCCGTTTACACTGGATTGTACCAATACATTAGAAAAAGAAATGACCATGTTCTGGATTCCGGTAGGAAGTCCGACCTGGATGATCCTTTTCACCATATGCTTGTGCAGCCGGATCTTTTTAAGACTAACCTGATAATCGGACTGTACACGGATTAGATAGAGGATGGCCAGCACACCGGATATAAGCTGTTTTATACCCAATTAGGTGTAAAACTCTGCTCGATGGCGGGCGGCGGCGTACAAAAAATCTATATGGTGTTTTTAAGAGAACCGTCCCGGCGGGACAGGTCAGGCAGTGACCTGTTCCACCTCTGGGATGGGTTTGAGATTAAAATGAATTTCGATAGAAATGTGTCTTGTTTTATCTTCGTCAATGCGCTCATGCACGACGATTTCTTTGATTAAGCGGTTGAGGGTGGCTGCGTCCAGCTCTGTGATATTGGCGTATTCCTGAATGGCTTCCACCCATTGTTTTGCGTCATTGGCAAGCTGGACTTCATCGGACAGCCGCTTTCTGCCCTCGGACACTTTTGCTTTAAGCTCCGCTTGCTCGGTCTGTGTCTTTTCCAGCATGGTGTTGAAATTCTGTTCACTGATACGCCCTGCAATCATATCCTCATAAAGCCGCATTACCATTTTGTCCAGAACCTCAATCCGTTCCTCGTCCCTTGTGAGGGAGCGTTCCATTGCTTCCCGCTGTTCCCGCTGCTCGGCTTCACAGGTATTGGTCAAGCGGTCGGCAACCGCTTCCCCGTCCATCAGGGCGGCTCTGGCACATTCCCGGATTTTCCGCAGCACATGGCTGTAAAGGGTGTCATAATCAATCCGGTGCTGGGTGCAGTGGTTCTTTCCAAAGGCATTGTAGGTTTTGCAGGAGTAAATCTGCTGGGGATGTTTTGCGTTTGTGTAGCGTATCGTCAGTGACTTCCCACACTCACCGCATTTTATCAGTCCGGCAAACAGGCTGATTTCATTGGTCTGCCCCGGACGCTGGCGGGATTTCAGCTTGTTCTGCACAATGTCAAAGCTCATGCGGTCAATCAGCGGTTCATGCTGTCCCTCCACCACAATCCAGTCCTCCGGCTTCTTTTCCCCAATCGTGCCGATTTTGAAACGGTAGTCCTTTTTCTGGGAAGCAATCGCCCCGGTGTAGACGGGATTCATCAAAAGGTCTTTGATAACGGAGAAGTCCCACATATACCGCCCGTTTTCCGGGTCTTTCTTTTCCCATTTGGTGCGGGTATTGCGAAGCCCCCGTTCCCGGTTCCACCATGTGGGGCAGGGGATTTTTTCTTCCTCCAGCCGTCTGCGGATATAGTTCGGACCATGACCGTTTAGGGCATATCCGAAAATCAGCCGCACAATCGGGGCGGTTTCCTCGTCAATGAGCAGATGGTTTTTGTCCTCCGGGTCTTTCCGATACCCGAACGGGGCAAGACACCCGGTAAACTGTCCTTTCTGCGCTTTCAGAAGATAAGAGGAATGGACTTTCTTGGAAATATCCTTGCTGTACATCTCGTTCAGGATATTCTTGAACGGGGCAATATCGTTGTTATCACGCAGGGTGTCGATACCGTCATTCATGGCGATATAGCGGACACCGTTTCTTGGGAAAAAGTCCTCAATCAAATGCCCGGTTTGCAGATAGTTACGCCCCAGTCGGCTGAGGTCTTTCGTAATGACAAGGTTGATTTGCCTGCGCTCAATGGCTCTCAACATTCTCTGTAAATCAGGACGCTCCATATTAAGACCTGTGAAGCCATCGTCCTGATAGACTGCCACAACCTCCCATCCCTGCTTTTCGCAGTATTTTTCCAGCATATCACGCTGGTTTGCGATACTGGCACTTTCGCCTTGCAGGTCATCGTCCTTTGACAGTCTGCAATAGACCGCTGCACGATAACCCCTGGCAAGTGCCGAACCTATTGTTCTGTATTCCATTTCATTCATCATAGCCATTTACCCACACAATCCAGACGGTATCTGGCTCTTTTGAACTTCATCTTCATTATACTTCAAATCTTTCTTTTTAGCAAGATATTCTTTCGTATTTGTCTTTCCGTATTTCTGGGAAATCAGGCTGACGAACACATCGGTTGCGTCCAGCTCCCCGTCAAATACAGTGGTCACATGAATCTCTGTTTTGTTTTTTGCCATAGGCAGTTATCCTCCATACATGAAAATAGCCAGACAGAGGGTGTCGGCAACGAAGTCCGGCAACGGGCTTCAAAAGACCTTGCAAACAATCTCAATCTGGCGATGGTTACTATTTATACTTTTCTTTTATTTTTCTGTTGTTTTGGTTGTTATAAGGGAGAAAAGCCCGGAAATAAGGGGTTTTCCCCGGCAACCGGCTCGGCAACGGGATAGCAACAGAGGGTGCAACGGGCTGTCATTTTCAGAATGGAAGCTCCATCTGTTCTGTGACCTCCACAAAACCGTCCATCGTTTTTTCAGACGGGTTGCCGGAGTCCGTTGCCGGGTTTTCACGCTCCCAGCCCTTTTGTCTGCCATATTCTGAAAACATTCTTGGGTTCGGGAAGTACCGCCAGCCGGAAATGCACTGGTTCATAATCTCGTTGATTTCCCGGATTTCCCATTGCTTCGGTTCGTCAAAGGCATGGTTCAAGGCTTCCTTGTAGAGCTGCTTGGAACAGACCATGCTCCCGGTGTACTTATCAAGATACGCCTGTATCATTCCGGCTTTGGTGTCCTCCGGCATAAAATCCCGCTGGTGTTCTTTGAGATACCGCTGCATGGCGGGGCTGAAAGCCAGCTTGAACCTGCCGCTTCGGTAAATCTCCATCGCTTCTGCCCACATCTGCTCGATATAGGCTCTGGAAGCAGCTTCGTCCTCTAAAATGTGAACCTCGGCTTGCTCCGAGTACACCATGACGGGGATAAAGCGGCGGTTGCCGGAACGGTCAAGGGGCAGGAAGTCAAGGGCATTGGAAGTGCCGCCAAACACGCACTGACGGGGGCGGTCTGCCGGGTGGGTTTCATAGGGTATTTTGTAAACCTCTTTCTGCCGGCTTAAAAATGACTTGATTTCCTCAATGCTCTTGGCGTTGGCGGTTGCCATCATTTCTGACATTTCGATAATCCAGTGACCTTGCAGCTTGCGGTACACATTGTCATCGTCCAGCTTCCGCAAATCATCGGAGAACCACTCGTCCCGGACTGCCAGCAGACGGAAGAAGGTGGACTTGCCAGCCCCCTGACCGCCTACCAGACAGAGCATGATTTCAAACTTGCACCCCGGCTGAAAGGCTCGTGAGATTGCACCCAGCAGGAACAGCTTCAATGCTTCATAGGTGTAATCGTCTGCGTCAGCCCCCAGAAAGTGCCGCAGGCAGAAACGGATTCGTTCCGTCCCGTCCCACACAAGGGTATTGAGATAGTCCCGGATGGGATGGTACTTGTTTTCATTCGCCACAATCCCGATGGCGTTATCAATCTTTTTCTCATTGGTAAGCCCGTAGGTTTCTTCCAGATAAAGAAGCAGATACTTCATGTCCGTATCGTTCAGGGCTGTGCTTTCCCTGTGGAAGCCGATGGGCTTTATGATGTCCTTGCGGTCGGTCAGGATGTTGTATGCGATAGCCCCGGAAAGCAGCGGGTCACGCTGGAATACGGTCAGGCAGTTCCGTATGCTCTGACGGACACCGCCTTTCTCGGTAGTTTCCAGCCCCGCCTTGATTTCCTCAACGCTCTGGGGCGGCTGCATGGCGTTCATGGTGTTTTTTAGTTCTTGCTGCGTCTGCGGCTGCAAGCTCTGCCATTCGCTGTTCAAGCTGTATCACATCCTTTCCGTAGTCCGTAATCAAAGCCGCTTTTTCCTCTGTCTCCCCGAACAGCAGCACATCCAGCAGATATTCCACATGGGCTTGCTTTTGTAAGGCTTCCACAAACCGGGGATGAAAGGCTTCCTCTGGGGAGTGCGGGGCATATTCCGTTCTCCATGCCCGAAGCAGGTGGAGATAATCGGCAAGGATACGGAAGCAGCGGTTCTTTGCTTCCTGAAACTGTTCCTCCGGGGATTTCTGCCGGGGCTTGGGCTTTTTTGCCTTTCCCGGCGGTTTCCAGTCCTCATAGGAAAGCCCAAAGTCATTTGCTAGTTGTACGGCGGCTTCTTTCTTTGCCAGCCCATACAGGGCGGCGGCAAAATCAATCACATCCCCATCCGCACCGCAGCCGAAGCAGTGGTAACGCCGATCCAGCTTCATGCTTGGGGTTTTATCATTATGGAACGGGCAGCAAGCCATCCCGTTCCGACCTACATGGATTCCATAATGCTCCGCAGCCTGTCTTGTTGTGACGGACTGCTTCACAGCTTCAAATACATTCAAATCTATCCCTCCTTGAAAATAAGAAAAGCACCTGACATTCTCTGATTGAAAATGGCAAGTGCCTGTTAAAGTTCCATATCCTGTTGTCTGTGTTTCGCCTGTGCCGGGGCGGTTCTTTGAGCCTTTTTCTCGTCTGCCTTATCCTGCAAGACTTCCTTGATGGGCTGCTTCTTAGGCGGCTCTTTACTTTCCTCTGTGCCGGGTGTGGCTTTCCGTACCCAGTAGCGGATGTCCCGCAGCTTCTTCAAATCCTCCTGTACCTCGGTCAGTGGTACTTTCAACTCTGCGATTTCTTCCAGAAGCGTTTCCTGCTCCTCTTGCAGCTCCTTTTGGGTACTGTCCTTATCATCTGGGTGCTTGGCAAGGTAGGCGGCGGCTTTTTCATACCGGGCAACCTCCGAGTGTTCCTGTTTGAATTTCTCCTTTGTTTTCTTAAAAAATATCTTCTGGTACTTCTCATAGACAGGCTTACATTCCTTGCAGTCTGTCCGGCTGGCAAGAATCCCGTCAATCACTTTGCTTCGGGCTTCCTTTGGCTTCATCTGATTGCGGTAATCTGCGGCTGATTTCCCGGAAGATTCCAGAAATACTTCTAAGTCCTCCACAGTAGAAAGCCCCTTTTGACGGAGATAGGACAGGGCTTCGCTGACTGCCTTTAAGTCCTGTGAAGTCCCCCGGTTCTGTCCAGCCCTTGTCCAGTCCTTCCGTTCTTCCTTTCGTATCTCCATATACTTCATCAGCAGATTGGGAAGAAGTGTCGCTTCCTCCGCCGCCTTTTGTGCAAGCAGTTCTTTTCGTTTTTCTCCCAGCTCGGTAATCCAGCCTTTGAGGTTTTGAATGAGCTGCCGGATAGACTTCATCAGGCGGTTGGCGGCTCTGATGTCCCGGTTCAGGTTTCCGATATTCGTCTGGATACCACGCTTTTCCATCTGCCGGACAGCAGCCCCCTCATGGACAGTGGGGACAATATCAAGCCCCTGTCTGGCATAGGAACGCAAGTCCACACGCTCCGGACGGTCATTGGCTTCCAGATAGCGGTTCTGGATGACCTCCCATTCATGCCGCCAGATTTCGCAATACTTCTGGTCGTTCCAATCCACCGTATCCTCCTTGTGGCTTTTCCATCTGCCGGACGGAAGTTTTATCCGTTCCCCGTTTTCGTCAAGGTCATAAACCTTGCGGCTCTTGGGAAGCCATTTTCCATGTTCGTCCATTGCCCTCATAGTGAGCATGACATGGGCGTGGGGATTGTGTCCCGGCGGATGGGGGTCATGGATGGCAAAGTCAGCAATCATGCCTTTGGAAACAAACTGCTTCTGGCAAAACTCCCGGACAAGGACAGCATACTGGTCGGGCGGTATCTCTCTGGGGATGGTAAGCACCCACCGCCTTGCAAGCTGGGAGTTCCATTGTTTTTCCACCGCTTCGGCGGCGTTCCACAAAGTATTGCGGTCTGCATATTCCTGTGGGGCATTAGGTGGGAGCAGGATTTCATTGTGGACGATACCACGCTTTTCCGGGTAGTGCTTCACTTGCTGGTCATATTCACAGAACAGTTTTTCGCCACTCTGGTAAGCAGCGGCGGCAACCGCAGACTGCCGCTGACTGCGCTGAACAATCGTGATTTCGTTGTGTGGACAGGGCATTTCGTGTCCCTCCTTTCGCTAATTGGTGGACGGGGTGGCGTTTTACCACCTCATTTTGGGCAGAAAAAAAGCAGGAAACCTTTCTTTCAGATTTCCTGCTCGGTGTGCCGCTGTGTGGGCGGCGGGTATTTAGTTGTAAAAGTTCGGGACAAGTTGACCCGATGTGAAGCTGACGAACTGAAATTTATATAATTATTCCTCTAACTTTCCCCATTTTATAGGCTTTCCCGCCTGTCCATTAGTGAAATGATATGTAGTTTCCCTTATTTTTGCCCTTATGAGATAATCACAAGGGAAATAAGGGAAATTTTTTAGTCATTGCCCACCACTTTATCAAGAAGCCGAACTGATTTTCGTTTCGCATCTCTTGTGGAGTGAGCATAGACGTTCATTGTGGTACTGACATCTGAGTGTCCCAACAATTCCTGCACATCTTTTGGGGCAGCTCCATTTGCTAAAAGGTTGCTTGTATAGGTGTGACGTAACTGGTGGAAATGAAAGCCTTCAAATCCCTCTAATGTTTTTGCCACCTTTCTGCAAACAGTCCCCAAAGTAGTTGGAAGTTCCAAACAACCATCCGGTCTTAAACAGACGAAAGAAATTTCTTTATAATCTGTCGGGACTTCCTCTGTTCTGTCTAAACAATAATATTCGTAGTACACTCTGTTTTTCTCTTTGACCTCTTTGTAGTAGTTCGTGTGATAAAGTTCTCCGTACTGCATTCGATTTTTTAACTGCTCTTTCCGGGCATTACGGAAAATCTCTACCAGTGTATCTCCAAAATCAACAACCCTTACTTTTTTCCGCTTGGTTGGTCCGATGATATATTTGCGCTTTGAGCCATCATATCGGATGCTGCGTCTTATGGTAAGGCATTGTTCTTCCAGATTTACGTCCTGCCATGCCAAACCGCAGGCTTCTCCAATACGAAGCCCGGCATAATAGGCTATCTGGATTGGAAGTATTGCGGCTGGGTTCTTTTTTTGCAGATAAGCAAGCAATCTTTCATAATCTTCTCGTGAAATTGGTTGGACATTTCCGTCCATATCCTCATCGGAAAACAAATCCACTTCATCCGTCTGATACCGCAGTTTAATATACTGCATGGGATTGAACGTAATATACTGCTTTGGAAATACTGCAAAACGGAAGGACTGCTGCATGACTGCGGAAAAAGAATGGATATAATCTTTGCTGTAACCCTTTCTCTCTTTTCCGTCGGGATGAACTCCCCCGAAGGAAAGCAAATCGAAGAAGGATTGCAAATGTTCAGAGGTTACATTTTTCAGTTTCCGTTCTGCCAATGGGTGTTTCTTGATATTTCGGATTGTTCCGAGGTAATTCTCCACCGTACCATTGCTGAGCGTACCTGTTTTTAATTCCTCCTCTGCCCACACATCCAAAAGCTGTCCGACTGTGAGATTTTCCGCTTTGGCAACAAATTTCTTTTTCTCATAATCATCCATTGCCTGACGGAGCAGCTTTTCAGTTTCACTTTTGCTTTCTGTTCCAACGCATTCTTTCTGAACAAGATTGCCGCTTGCGTCCTCTACATAGAAGCGGTAGTACCATTTCTTTCCTTTTTTTCTTACAGATCCTTTTGCCATAATCGTATGTCTCCTTTCGATATTAGACAATCGGAACTGATGAAATGCTTCGTGCGTGTAAGTATATCATAACTCCGGTTGTCTTACTATACCGATTCGGAATCTTCGTATAAGACTTCTGATAAAAGATTTGCAAGCCTTTGTTCTGCTGTTTTTGGTTTCTTGGAATAGAGCCTTACAACGTCTGCCATCTCATTAAAAGCATTGATGGTGTGAGTGATTTCCCTTAAGAACATAATCTCATTATATTCATCATTCGATTCAAACCCTATTGTTTTGGCAATATCCGTCTGACCAGCATTCCCCTTGAAGTTTTTGCAGGCGAACTGGAAGGAATCCAAAAACAGACCATATTGTTTTAACATCAGCAGTAATAAATCTTTTGAAAAAGCATCTTCTTCTTTGGTAAGGGCAAGCGGTAACTGTTCCAGAATATCTCCCATCGCATCACGAATCTGTAACTCTCTCTTATCCGTAATGTCGGTTTCATATTCATCTGTTTCCCCTTTGAGCCATTCCACAGATACATGGAGTGCTTCCGAAAGACCTTCCAGCACCATTTTTTTCGTATTGTCAATCGAACCATTCTCATAACGCAGGATTGTAGAAGCGGTAACACCCATCTTTTCTGCGACATAAGGCTGTGTCAGATTCAATTCCAGACGGCGCTGTTTTACTCTGCTGCCTATCAGCTTGCGTAGTTCTTTATCTTTCATGCTGACTGCCTCCTTTTTCGGTATGTATGAATTATAGCATTGTTTTTCTGTAATTGCAATATGCAACTTAAAAATTATTTTTAATATTTCGTAACGCTTGACAAAAAGATATGAAAAGGATATACTTACATCACAAGAATTGCATAATGCAATTTATAAGGAGGTGATTATATGACGCAAAGAAAAATTGCATTATCCATCGAAGAAGCTGCTGACTATACGGGAATCGGCAGAAACACCTTAAGACAGCTTGTAGAATGGAAGAAACTTCCAGTATTAAAGGTTGGTCGCAAAGTCCTGATTAAAACCGATATTCTGGAAATGTTTATGGAAGCGAATGAAGGTCGTGATTTGAGGGATAGAGGAAATGTAAAAGCCGTAACAAGAACTGCGGCAAATTAAAAAGGCGGCTTCCAAAGAAACCGCCAAAGGTTCTATCAGACCGAAGCCATGATATACCTACACGCAAGAAGATTATACCATGTGCTTCTTCTGATACGCAACCGAGAACTTATGTTTGTAAAAGAAAGGGGAATGTAATCATGGCAAAATCAACAAAAAGTTATGAAGAACGAATGCTTGAAATGGAAAAGAAGGAACAGGAAAGCCTTGAAAAAGCAAAACGATATGCAGCACAGAAGAAAGAACTTCTGAAACGAAAGAAAGCCGAAGAAAGTAAAAAACGAACCCATAGGCTCTGTCAGGTTGGCGGTGCGGTGGAATCCGTTCTCGGTGCGCCTATCGAGGAAGAGGACATCCCAAAGCTGATTGGTTTTCTGAAAAAGCAGGAAGCCAATGGGAAATTTTTTTCAAAGGCAATGCAGAAAGAAACACATACCGATATGGAGGAAGTGTAATGGCGGGGGGGGGGGATGAGTTTTTCATTCCCTTCATTGCTTTTTCATGAAGGGCGCACTTATGGACAACCAGAGGTCGTCCCAATAAGTTTGCCACAAGTGGCAACCGGTCTTCGCTCACGCTTGCCGGGCTCGTTCCGTCGGCGGGGCTTTCAGCCAGACCTGCTCATGCCGCAGGAGGCACTCTTCGCCAGAGGGGCGCATTCCATGCAGGCTGCTATGCGCAGGGCACTCTTACGCAGAGGGCGTTCCGGCAATACTGCTTTTTCTAAAACTGAAAGCAATGTTGCCGGAAATCTATGCCGGATGTGCAGAAAGGGGGAATCCAGACATGGCGATTTTTCATTACACAATCAAAATAGTCGGACGAAGTAAAGGGAAATCTGTTATCTCCGCTTCCGCATATCTCAATGGGGATGTGATGAAAAACGAGGAAACCGGGCGAATCAGTTATTACACTTCTAAAAAAGAAGTGGTCTACACCAGTCTGATGATGTGCGAAAACGCACCTCCTGAATGGCAGATAGTACCAGAAGAAAATATAAAACGCTTTCAAAAATCTGTCCGATACAAAAGGTCAGAAGATAAAGAAGCTGCTTTAGAAAAATTTAAAATCACATTTCAGAAACAACGGTTATGGAATGAGGTATTGAAGATTGAAAAAAGTGCAGATGCCCAACTTGGCAGGTCATTTGAATTTGCCCTCCCCAAAGAATGGAGCAGACAGGAACAGATTCAATATACAGCCGACTATATCAAAAAAACATTTGTGGATAAGGGAATGTGTGCTGATTGGAGTATCCACGACAAAGGGGATGGCAATCCTCATGTCCATCTGCTTCTGACAATGCGCCCTTTTAACCCGGATCATTCTTGGGGGAAGAAAGAAGTCAAAGATTGGGATTTTGTCAGAGATAAAAGCGGAAATATCGTGATTGATGAATCCCATCCGAACTGGTGGCAGGATAAGAAAAACCCTGACCGTCATGGAATCCGTATCCCTGTATTAGATGAAAACGGAATCCAGAAGATTGGTGCAAGAAACCGCCTGCAATGGAAACGGGTACTGACCGATGCTACGGGATGGAACAATCCAAAAAACTGTGAACTGTGGCGGAGCGAGTGGGCAAAGGTGTGTAATGAACATCTGCCTTTGCATAATCAGGTCGATCACCGTTCTTACGAAAAGCAGGGAAAACTCCAGATTCCTACCATCCATGAAGGTGCTGACGCAAGAAAGATTGAACAAAAGTTTCTTGCCGGGCAGGAAATAAAAGGTTCGTGGAAAGTAGCGGAAAATCAAATCATAAAACAACAAAACACGTTATTGCAAAAGATACTGGACACCTTTGGGAAAGTATCAGGTGCATTATCATTATGGAAGGAGCGATTAAATGACATTAGAAGAAAGCCGGGAAATTATACCCTTAATGGAGTCCATGATTGGGCAAATCGAAGAACAGCAGACCTTAATGGCAGAAATGCTTCTGGAAATGCAGAACCGGGACACCCAACTCTCTCTTATGCAGGAACAGAATCAGAAATTGCAAAAATTAAACAGCGAGTTATCCGAGCTGCTCAACATTTTGCCAAATACCGAGGAACTACTTTCCAAGATGGAAGAACAGAAAACGAAGATAGAACTTTTGGAAAACGAAAATCAGCAATGGCAGATATTGGCACAGAAGCTGAACAGCGAAAACAGTTTATTACTGAAACAGAACACCGAATTGCTGAACTGGAACAGCAGGTAGAGAAAGGACGTGATATAGATGAACGAATCCAGAGAATTAAAGAACGCCGAACAGTTGGAAGAACTTCTGCTCTTGACCGAGGAGATACAAGAAGAGTTGGAACAGAAAGACCAGCTTATCGTGGAACTGAAGACGCAGCTCAACGAATCTCTGACCTTGAACGAGAAATTAAACAAAGAGAACAGAGCCGGGAATATTCAAGCATTAAAGAACGACTTGAAGCTGGCAGACAGAGCATTGCGGAGCGAGAAAGAGAAGCTGCGAAGCGCAAACGTCACGATAGAGGAATGTCAAGATAAAATACGATGCTTAACACAACAACGGGATTATGCCCGGACACATCAGAAAATCGTAGAGATACCGGTAGAAAAGCCGGTACTCTATAAAAAATGCGAAGCCTGTGACCGGACAGCCTATCAGAATGCAAAAGCAAGATACGAAACACAAAAAGAGCAACTTGCAGGACAATATAAAGCAAAAACGGTAATGTTCCAAACAACCTTGTTCCTTCTTGCATGGTATTCGCTGACAACCACTCTTTTTCAGGCAGTACAGTCAGATGTGTTCCTTTCCGATTGCAAATCATTCTTCCATGATGCAGCATCATTCATACAAACTTTTATCGGTTGGACGATTGATGCCGGGCAATCTGTGGCACAAATCAGCACAAAAATTCCAAATGAGATTATAGCCGGAATCATATATTGGTTATTGATGATATTGGTTGTTGGAATATGTGTGGCAGGGACAGGGATACTGGCAATACTGATAGAAATAAAGGTTATAGAATTATATAAGAAAAACTGTTGGGATGTTATTACCCTACTGATGATACTGACAAGTGCGGCTGTCATCATTTATTTTGGAGAAGTAATTAAAAAAGCATTATCAATAAATCTGTTGTTCTTTTGGTTAATTTTACAAGGAATATATCTTACAATTCGACGCTATATAAGTCAAGATACTGATTGACTAGATACAAAATATTTGATAAAATATAAATAGAAATACAGCAGATCAAAGAAGGTAAAACTTATGAGAGCAAAGAAAGTGATTGTAGGGGTAGCTATTAGTGCAATGTTAATTTCTTCATCAATTCCAGTAATGGCATTTTCTGTTACAAACGGGAATAAGACATTTGATAAAAAGTGGGAATTGAGCACTACATCTGATGGCGGAAAAGGTGTTTTGACTTATGGTTATAATACTCTTGCTATTAATGAAGATTATGCACACGCATATCATTCAACTAAAGATCATTACGCATATGTCAAGAATGGAAATGGTTCTTTTTCGGGTTCAAATGTTGGTAAAGGTAATTGGTCTAAAATTGAGGTTGCTCATAAAGGAAATAGTATTACCTACGGTAATAGCTACTAAACAAAGGTTCGGGATAATGGCTGAGTGGTTGGAATTCCAACCACTCTTTTTTGTGGAGTGTATATAAATGAAGAAAAAAATAAAATATATAGGAATTGTTTTGGTTATTTTGTTCTGTTGCTATAATTTATTTTGGTACTTCGGGAGTTATAAACCATATAACGAATTTCAGAAAGACTTCCCTGAAATAGAAGAATCTGGAGTAAAAATTTACACAGATAAAGATGGATTCCAGTATAGTGTGTCTGTCCCTGATTATTTGCTTTGGAATGGAAATCTTGCGATAGCTGAGTCAGATGTTCGATATGCACTAATTATTTGGATAAAACCATTTCACCAAGGAATAAGTCAAGGCGTGCTATTTAATGACTATAAGGATTTGAATACTCAAATTATGTTGTCAAGTAGCAAAAAAGCTGAAGATCAAGAAGATCAATGGATTGTTGATGAAAATAGCACAATATTGACTACGATATTTGAAAAAGCAAATAAAGTATGGAATCTGGGGTTGAAATAAATGAAAGCAATTAAAAACTTATGTTTGTTTTGTTTCCTGATTTTTGGAATACTTATGCAATCTGAAATATTTCAAGATCAGCTTTGGAACTTTTCTACAGCATATTTTACGTCATCACGCTATGAAGTTGCTAGTGAAGATATGTCGCAGTTTCTGAAAGATGTATCAGAAACTGCAACGGAGAATGATGTACATATTTTTTCTCAGTACAATGAAATCAATAATAAATACCTTTCAACACTTCATATTTATGGCGATGATAAAGTAATCAGACAAACATTAAAAAATACTGCAAACATAGAAGAATCAGAATATACCGCTTTAGTTTCCGGAATTACGAAAGTAAAATTTCATAATCTCTCAGAATTGCAAAGTACCTCTGTGGGTTATGAAAACTTTATCTCATACATAGGAAATGAGGACAATATTATCTCTGCATATCAGAAATTATCAGAAAAATATAGCTTAACTTATCCAGAATATTGGAATTCTACGGAAAAGGACATGATTTTTATTATATGGGGTATGATTATTGCATTGATGATTGTTCTAAATGTAATTGAAGTGGTTAGGCGAAAAAAAGAGGTTGTTGTACGAGTTTCCTTAGGAGAAAGTGCTGGTTTCATAGCATTTAAGGCTGCTTTATTCGATGTAACTTTTGACATTGCATTATTTATTGTTGCAAAAATATTGCTGTCAAATTATATATCGGGAGCATATGAGAATAGACTCGTCACAATTTTATATTCCATTGGAATTATTCTTTCCACTATTCCATATTGTTCTTTTTGCTTTTTTGATATTAGAAAGGCATTCGCAAATGCAACACACAAAAGAGGAGTGGATTTTTTAATTTATTCGTTAAAATTTATAGCAGGGGTAGCCGCTGTTTTTACAATTACCACTAATATTAGTAGTATTCATAATAACCTATTTACAAATGAACATTTGTTAGAAGAATATTATGATGCAAATTATTTTACCGTAAAGACTACTGATTTTAATGCTGAAAAAGAAGAAGCTTTTTGGAATAAACTATACAAGAATGAATATAACACATTAAAGCCTGTAATATGCTTGAATATTTTAAATGATAAAAATGATGTGATATATGTAAATAATCATGCAAAAGATATGTTACAAGGTTTTACGAAGCAGATAAATGCAGTAGAGAATGAATCTTCTGATTTGATTATTTTCATTCCAAAGAATAGATATTTTGCTAAAAACAAGCAATTAGCCTATGACTCCTTGAGCCATGTTTTAAATCATGATAATTTACAACAATTAAATATTCAGTACATAGAGTATAGCGAAACAGAATACTTTTCCTATTTAGATACAAGTAGAATAAATGGTATCGAAAAAAGCAAAAATCCGATAATTATTTATCAGGCAAACAAAGATTTAGCAGTCAATGGTGGGTATCTTGAAAGCTATAAAGCAGGAGCAGTTTTATTTCAATGTGATGAAAAACAGCTAAGAAATATCAGCAAAAAGTATGAAGATATGCTTGGAAATTATCAGCTAGTAATTACAAACGTACATGAACAGTATTTATATAATCACACATTTTTAATAAAACTCGTGGGATTTTTAAGTTCTCTTTGTACGATTGTATTGCTTTTAAATATTATGATTATTGTTACAGTAAGTAGACTAGAGTTCCGAGAAAATGCAATGAAAATTTCCTTGATGAAAATCTTTGGATATAGTTTATTTGAACGGCACAAAACACTTCTTAAAATGATTGTAGTGGAAAATTTTGTGATATTAGTAGGTATGCTTATCTATTCTTTATTATCGGTACAGACTGAAGTAGGAATTAGCATTCTTGTTAGTTCATTTATGGCACTAATAGAATTTACAATTATTTTCTTTAATATCACAATTGTTGAAAAAACAAACATACCGAAATCATTAAAAGGAGGTTGCTTATGATAACAATTGAAAATCTATGCAAAGCATATAATGATAAAATTTTGTTCAAAAATTTTCATTTGGAAATTCCAGATAGCCGTTTTTTGGTAATTAGTGGCGAAAGTGGATGCGGAAAAAGTACTTTACTTAATATGATTGGAGGTATTGAAACTCCTGACAAAGGTTCTATTATTGTGAATGGTTTTGATGTGGCAAAAAAAGGAAAAAAGCAGAAATATTTCAAAGAAGTTGTTGGATTTTTATTTCAAAATTTTGCCCTTTTGGAAAACAAAACAGTAAAAGAAAATCTAGAAATAATAAAAAAATCAGGTAGAACGGATATTTCAATAAATGAAGCTCTTGAAAAAGTTGGTTTACAGAAAGTAATTAACAAAAAAGTCTATCAATTATCTGGTGGCGAACAGCAGAGAGTTGCGTTAGCTCGTTTAATGCTAAAGAAATGTTCGATTGTATTAGCAGACGAACCAACTGGTTCCTTAGACAAAAAAAATAGTGAGATTGTTATGAATATATTGCATGAGTTAAGTGAACAGGGAAAAACAGTTATTGTTGTAACTCATAGTGAAGAAATTGTAGCACAAGAAAAGCATGTTCTATATTTATAATTACCCATAATAGAAGAATATGTTCTTTCGGGAGACACCTCCTCTAAGAACATATTCTTTTGGTTAAAATTGATTATAAAGATACTTTTATTTCAGTATATTCGCTATATTGATGGGATATATATTTGCATATTATTTATATGGATAAGGATTATAACTCTAGTGAGTCTTCTGCATCTACCCACATCTGTAAATTACCCTCAAGATATAATCTTGCATATTCCAAAGGCTCATCCACAGCCAATGAAGTAAGCGCACATTCTGATCCGTATGTGGTTTTTAGATTTTTTTCAGCTTTCCAGCAATCAATGCGAAGCATATATCCGGCACTTGTGTAAACATCAATACTATCGTGATTTATGTTGTATTCTGCATAAATTGTTCTCATCGTATCTTATCTCCATTTTCTTTTAATAATCAGTTATAGAGTTAAATATCGAAAACATTTCAATCAGTTCACCATGTCGTTATTGTTATACTGTGTTATGAAATTTTCTTTCCCTTATTTTTTCCCATATTAAGGTTCATGAAAACCAATGTGAGAATATAACACAAGGGAAAGAGTAAGGGAAAGCTCACTTGCTACAAACTTAGTATTTTCAAGGGTTTGCGAAGAATTTGATAATTAAATATAACAGTTATTAAATTTCCTAAAATATGTGAAATATCAACTGGAATTTATTTGTTGTTATTTTCTATCAATCCCCAAAACATCATAGTATTCATCACTATACTCAATGCCACTATTGTCAAAGCGAGATTGCAGTTCTTTTACATAGTCATAAGGGTTATCAATAGGGGAAATTTCTAATTCTGTTTCAAGATAACTTAATGTCGCTTTCTGTTCCTCTGTGCGGATTGCTTCTTCCTCTTTGAGGTGTTTTTCAAATTTGTCTTTGTCCATCCAAATAATCTGCTCAATAGGATTAGTAGAACCACAAGCAAGAATAAGTCTCATAAAATCCTCAAAGGTTCTTGCCAGTGGATAAACAAAAACATCTGCACAAGTATCAGGATTGCAGGCAAAAACCATTTCCCCATACGGCTCAATAAAGCAATACATAATACTTCCTTCAAAACCTATTGCCTTTGCATTGGTCGGATAGCAGAAGTAAGAATAAATATCTTCAACTTGTTCAAGACAAATCAAAGAGCCATTTATATTCAGTTCTTTGTATTGGTCAAAAAGTGTTTCCATTTTATCACACTCCTTTACAACTTCTAATTTTTCAGTTCTACAAGTTGGAAGTTGTCGCTATGAAATTTCTTTTTCATCATCTCTTGGTGGTCGGACATAACATAACATTTCTTTTTCACAAGCACCAAATTTTGAGAAATTGGATTTCGCTTCTTTTAGCGTTATTCCATGATTAGAGTCGCTTGGTTCGTTATCAGAAGCAATGAACGGGTCATTCTCCCAAAAACAAACGGGGCAAATATACCCACAATCTTCATTTGCCGGAACATTATAGGTAAAATATCCGCAGCAAGGACATTGGTATTTTTTCATATAAACCTCACGTTTAAGCCTTGACCTCAAATTCCTGATTTATTTCTGACTTTATTATACTTCATCGATTATCGAAAAGATAGCATATTTTATGAAACTTGTCGGCTGGGAACAGCTTGCACCGCAAGGTGTCCCCAACAGGCAAGTCCACAAAAGGGTAGCTGGCTGCAGCCAGCGCAGGGGAAGTGTAGCGTCCCCTGTTTGATTTGGAGCAGACCATGACTGCGGAAAATCACAGCTCTCCGGCGAGGAGCCTTCGGAGAACGCAATGCACCAACCTCTGGGTGGTGTATAATTGCGCCCTTAGTAAACTAAGGGGTTTCCGGCTTCTCCCGTTCCAGCATTTTTTTCAATAGTTCCTGCGTGTCCTGCCTGTGAAAAATGAGTTTCAACAACAGCATGACATCATCATCTGTTAGGCGTTCCGGCTCTTGCAGAAAACTTTCCAGCATACCGCCACGAGTGCAGAGCCGGTGCGTCCGTTCCTTTCGGGTAAGCTGCTTTAACTGGTGCTGCAATGCCTTTTCATCATTGATGGCTTTCCGCAGTTTCTTTTCGCTTTTCTCCAGCTCCCGGTTGAGCTTTTCCAGCTTCGAGGTATCAGGCAAGGGCAGCGTCCTCCTTTCCCGGTATCAGCACATAAATCCTATTCGGTTCTCCCACGCCCTGACGCACCCGCATGATAAGTCCGGCGTTTTCCAGTTCATTCAGAGAACGCTTGACCGTCATGGGACTGCGGGACAGGACTGCGGCAATGGCTGTGACAGGGAAGCAGACAAACAGGATTCCGTTCTCGTCCTCCTGCTCTTTGGATAGCATAGCGTCCAGCATCCGGCAGTACATGACCTTTGCGGTGCTGCTGACTGGAAATCCTGTCAACGCTCTGGGAAATGGCATACAGGGCGGCAATGGTGTGTCTATCGTCATAAATTCAAAATTCATTCTGTGTGTTCCTCCTTTTTCTTTGCTCGTTTGGATAAATAACGGGGGCAGTCAATCACAACCGCCCGGAAGCTCTGCTTGCACCCATGCTGGCATTTCCGGCATAATTCGTTGTAAGTGACACGCCCCCGGTCATTGAGGTAAAAGGAAAGCTCATGCTTCCTCTTTTTGCTCATTCTCGGCATATTGTATTTCCTCCCGTTTTAGTGTATGGTTTCGGGGCGATTTTCGGCAAAATTACGGTCATAGAGCCGATTAAAATCTCCCGAAGTATCAGCGATAGGGTAGACTATCCCCCTATCAGATTGTCGTGTTTCGGTATCATTTCGGTGTCAGTTCGCCAGTTCTCCCCGGTGTCGTTCCTCCCCTGAATCTCACAGCGGCGTATCGCTCCCTTTGGTACGCTCGTTTCGGTCAGGGTTCCTCCACATCCCTGCCAAAAGTCATGGCGCTACATCGCCGGGGAAGCATATCCCACACAGGCTGGTCATTCGATTGGAATAATCCATCGATGAACTACCTGTATCATAGAACATTTTTGTGCCCTGTGCCGTATGTCCACAAAGTAGGAATTAGGGGTAAAAATCAGAAATTTCCACGATTGCGGAAAGTGTGATATAATCCAGATAAGCGACAGCAATGAAACCATTGGAAAGGAGCGTGCGCCCATGAAAGGAGCAACAAGCATACAGGAACGCCTTTGGGAACTCCGCAAGGACAAAGGCTTAAATCTGGAAGAACTATCAAAGCTGACAGGCATTTCCAAATCAGCTCTTGGAAGTTATGAAAAAGAGGATTTTAAGGAAATCAATCATGGCAACCTTATCACGCTGGCAGACTTCTATGGGGTCTCTGTTGATTATCTACTGTGCCGGATAGAGAACAGGGAGCAGATCAACACACCATTGACGGAGTTGCATTTGAATGATGAGATGGTGGCACTGCTGAAAAGCGGTCGGATTAACAACCGTCTGCTCTGTGAGCTTGCTACACATAAAGATTTTATCAAGTTTCTTGCAGACATTGAGATTTATGTGGACGGGATTGCTACCATGCAGATTCAAAACCTCAATGCACTTGTCGATACCGTCCGGCATGAAATCATTGAACGGTATCGCCCAGGCGAAGATGACCCGCATTTGAAAGTGCTGCAAGCCGCCCATATCAGTGATGATGAGTATTTCAGTCACATGGTTCTGGATGACCTCAACCTGATTATCCGGGATATTCGGGAAGCCCACAAAAAGGACAGTGAGAGTGCGCCCCAGACCACCGTTGCCGATGAATTGAAAGAAAATCTCGAAGCAGTCGAAAATTTCAAGGGCAGCCGGGATGAAAAGCTGGTTGTCCTTTACTGCAAGCAGCTCGGTATCAACTATAAAAATCTGTCAGACGAAGAATTTCGCTGGCTGATTCGGATTCTCAAAAAATCAAAGAAAATGGGAACGCCTATCAGCCAGAGGAAAAAACGGTAAAAAAAACCGCTGTTGCATGGTTGGGGTGCCTTCCATGTAGCAGCGGTTCTTGCTGTGGTTATTATTTCATTCGTTTTCTTAATATCCGGCGATAATTTGTTTCTCCCTTTGGTGCGTCCTGTATAATTTCCAACACACCATCTTCAAGCATTTTATCAATGCGATTAGAAATCCATACATCACTAATTCCAAGTTGATATTTTCCTAAAACATTACCTATAACAATAGCCATTTTGAATTGCTCTGGCTGTTCCGCAATTTCACGAAGAATGAAACTATCATATATATCTTCTGAAACACTTTGCAATTTACCATTTAGCATTGCACGCAAAGGTGCATTTTCATTTTGAAGTTGATTCCATTTCATAGCACAAGCTGAAAGAAATACAGGCTTAGCTTTTTCTTGTAGAGTTATATATTTTCCCCATTCGCCAGGAGAAACCTCACCCCATGCTATTTTGGATGTCATAGTATTTTCTTTTCCATATTCCCAGGCAGGTAACTTAACCAAATAAATTGTTGTCTGACAGTTTAATGGTCGAAGTTGTTTCATAAGCCAGTACATACCGCAAAGTTCATCCGGATTATAGTTATACCAAATACGAACTTCTTCCCCAGCTACATATCGTTCAATAACCGAAGACAATGTAGTTTTAATTTTCTGTATTTTTTCTTCAACCTGATAGTCTAAATCCTCTACAAACCAGACAGACAGCATTTTCTTGAGAACATTTTTCCGCTGTTCGCCAATTCCATTATCAGAAATATCTCCCACACTAAGAGCCATATCAAAACAATAAACATCACTGCTCTTGCCTCCCAATGGAATAGCATTCTCCCAAGCAATATGTTCTTGTTCCTGTGCTTGAATTTGTGCTTCTTTCATTTCATCTGAAGATGGAACACTCCCATCTTCGTGCCTCATAAAGACCGAAACTGCACTTCCTCTATACTTTCCCTTACCGTAAGTTTGGGCAATTTTCAAACTTCCACAGGCACTTTCACCAAATACAATTTCAATCATCTTATATACCTCCGATTTAATTACTCCCGTATGAATAAATTATATCATGCAAAACAATTTCTTCTGCCCGGTTGTGAATGTTATTACAACGCTGCACCCATTCCATTTGTTGAGTTCGCTTCAATTCCTCTGTCACGCCCTCGGTGGCTTTCATCTGCTCCATGATAGTGTCTAACCGTTCCTGTGCCTGTTCGTTCAGGTCTGCAAGATATGTCCACAATTCTCCGGTCAGTATCAATGTATTCAATCTGGCTGGGTGGACTTCCCTTAAATATTCCCGGTGCATCCGTCCGTACTTTCCGATAGGGCGGTGTTCCTCCGGCAGTTTCAAGTCCGGGATGTAGTAATCTCCGACAAGGATATAATCAATTCCGTTTTCCGTTATTCTTGGTTTCAATTCTCTCATGTTCCTTACCTCCTGTGGAAGCAGGCTCGTCTGGTACTAACTCAATCACATCGGTAATCTCACAATTCAGCGTTTCGCAGATACGGGCTAATGTATCCATGCTGATGTGCTTTCCCTCTTTGCTCATGTTGGCAATCATATTTGTTGTCATACCAGCAGCAAGCCTTAAATCCTCTTTCCTCATATCACGCTCTAACAGTGTGTGCCAGAGTGGTTTATAGCTGATGTGCATATTGTTTTCCTGCCTTTCTATCCATACCACCGGGGCGGCTGCCCCGGCAGGAACTTTTCTCTTATTATAGCACCAATCTTGTGAAATCACAATTTATTCTTGTATCCTGCCGCTGATACCGTCTGGATTGGTTTTCCTTTCTTTTTTGTTCCCTTTAATTAGCCATGAACTGGCTGATGTCTGTGGCGATGGCAGCACCTGCAACACCCATGTGAAATCCGCGGATCAGAAGCAGGTCAAGAAAAATATTGATGATAGATGCACAGCCAAGATAAAGCAGGGATCGTTTGGAATTGCCTGCAGCATTCAGGATCCCGGCAGCCATATTATAAATTACATTAAAGACAACACCGCCGAAGTACAGACGAAGATAGGTAACAGAGTTACCAAGCACTTCTTTGGGTGTCTGCATCTGCAACAGGATAGGCTTGGTAAGGAGCATGCCGCCTGCTGTCAGGATCAGTCCCAGGAAAAAGGCAATGGCAAGTGCTGTATGCACTGCGTTCTGTACTTCTTTTTTGTTATTGGCACCAAGATACTGTGATACGATTACGCCTGCACCTACAGAAGCACCCTGGCTAAATGCAATCAGAAGGCAGATCAAAGATGTGCTGGAGCCTACTGCGGCCAGTGCATTACTGCCAACATAATTTCCTACAATAATAGAATCTGCAGTGTTATAAAGCTGCTGCAGAAGATTTCCAAGGATCAAAGGTACAGAAAAGAAAAAAATCTGCCTGGCAATGCTTCCCTCAGTCATCAGCTTATTTTCATTTGTTTTTACACTCATTATAATTTCCTCCCCCAAAATATTATAGGCTTTGCTGCCAGGAAAGACAATATATATTTTATGTTACATATATATCAGTATATGGTATACTGATAACTATTCAGCAGATAGTAACTGTGAGAGCACCGGACAGTTACATATACGGTATGGTATAATGGCTTCGGAAATATTTATTATAAGCAGGAGGATTAAAATATGTTATGGATGCTGTTATTTGTAGCACTGTTTGCAGGGGCAGCAGCCGGGACTTTATACCTGGCAGGCAGGGTAAGGAAATTTCAGTTTATTGAAAAACTGTCAAAAGGAAGTAAAAAGAAGGGATTTTTTCTGGGGTTATTGCTGATCGCTGCAGTGATTGCTGTATTATGGAAGCTGTGGGGATCCATGAATGCAGTCATCTGTGTGCTCCATCTGATGGTATTCTGGGCATGCAGTGACGGAATCTTTGGACTGATCCGCAGATTTTCCGGGAAAACATTCAAAAGATATTATGCAGGAGCATTTGCCATTTTGTTTACAGCAGGGTATCTGGCTGTCGGCTGGTATCAGGCACACCATGTGTGGGAAAAGGATTATACCATTGAAACGGATAAAAGCGTAGGAGATCTCAGGGTGGTTATGTTTGCAGATTCCCATGTGGGAACTACTTTCCATGGAGAAGGATTTGCACAGCATATGAAGGAAATCCAGGATCTTAATCCGGATGTGGTGCTGATCGCCGGAGATTATGTGGATGATGATAGCTCCAAGGAAGATATGATCCGCTGCTGTCAGGCATTAAGGGAATTGAAAACTACTTACGGCGTATATTTTTCCTTTGGAAATCATGATAAAGGCTACTATGATCCAGATTACAGGGGATACGATGGAGATGATCTGATCGCTGAATTGGAAAAGAATAGAGTAACCGTGCTGCAGGATGAAAATGTGCTGATTGATAACCGGTTTTATATCATAGGGCGTCAGGATCGATCCGAGGAAATGAAAGCAGGCAGAGGAAATGGGAGAGCGTCTATGGCAGAGCTTACCAATGATCTGGATCCTGAGAAATTCTCCATTGTGATCGATCATCAGCCTGCAGATTATGCTGCACAGGAAGAAGCAGGAGTGGATCTTGTATTATCCGGACATACCCATGGAGGCCAGCTTTTCCCTCTTATGAATATTGAAAATCTTACAGGAATGACCAGTGATGACCGGGTATACGGATACGAAAAAAGAGACAATACCAATTTTATTGTAACTTCTGGGATTTCCGACTGGGCTATTAAATTTAAAACCAGATGCAGATCTGAATATGTGGTTGCTGATATTAAAGGCATGTAAAGGATAGGCTGAAAGCTTTTTAACAGGCTTTCGGCTTTTCTTTTTTTCGGTCGAAAAATATATTGTACAGGATGGAACCTTTTGCCTGATCTTAGCATCTAATGTACAGAACGTGAAGAAAACATGCTGCTGAACAAAGAGAACATCAGACATATTCCCTTGTACACAGAGCATGAAAAACATGTTCCTGTACGTACAGATCTTCAGAAAGGAATAAAAGGGACAAGCAGGTGAATGAATTAGTAAATCAAGCAAAAAGAGGAGATCCGGATGCATTTACAGAACTGATGCGGTCTCAGATGCAGAATATGTACAAGGCTGCCAGAGCGATTCTGAACCGGGATGAGGATGTGGCAGATGCCATATCTGATACTATCCTGGCGTGCTGGGAGCATCTGGGAAGCCTGAAACAGGCTGGGTATTTTCGCACCTGGATGACCAGGATCCTGATCAACAAATGCTATGAGCAGATCAGGAAAAACAAGCCGGTTTTTGTGCAGGATCAGGTTCCGGACTATGGATATTGGGAAAATAAATACGAGAATATCGAGTGGACACAGACACTGGATTCACTTCCCCAAAGGTATCGGCTGGTGATGATCCTTTATTATGTGGAAGGATTTAAGATCAATGAGATCAGTAAGATGCTGGATATGCCAAAGGGAACAGTAAAAAGCAGACTGGCCAGGGGAAGGGAATATCTGGCAGATTCTTTCAAGTTGTGCAGGGAGGGCAATTAAATGAAGAAAAATAAGGCGATGTATACATTACAGCAGGATGTTAAGATTCCGGATATTGTGGAGACGAAAGCAAGTCAGACCTTTGCAAGGATACAAAGGGAAGCAAGAACAGGAGATGAGAAGATCATTGTTTATGATAAAAAGATCAGAAGCTCAAAGAAAAAATACGCAGTGCTGGCAATGACTGCAGTGCTTGCTGTAGGTACAGTTTCTGTTTATGCCGCATATATCAACTGGAGCCAAGGGCTGAAAGAAGAACTTCAGATCACACAGGAGCAGCAGGAAAGTCTGCAGGAAAATGGTATGGCAGCTTTTGCAGATGCATCTGTAACGGATGCAGGAATCACAGTATCGGCTCAGCAGAGCATTACAGATAATTATTATACCTATCTGTCTTTTAAGGTAGAGGGGTATCATCTGGAGGATGGAAAACAGCCGGATTTTGAAAATGTTTTTGTGACAGTGGATGGGAAAGAGGATTTTAATTCAGGTTCAAGCTTCTACAATGGGATCATTGCAGGAAATGACGGTATGGGCGTATATGCAGACGGATCAGCATTGGAAACCAGGGCAGATGGAAGTACTATCCAGCATTATGTAATGGATGACGGAAGCATGGAGTATCATATGGTGCTTGCGAAAAGTGATGAGAAAGGATACTTTATCGGCAAAAAACTGCATGTAGAGTTCAAGAATCTGGGAACTGTGGCTAAGGCAGAATATTTTCCGGATATTATCGGGAAATGGGATCTGGATATGACTCTTGGAGGAGCTGACACTTCGACGATCATCCAGACAGATGAAAAGATTGGCGATACAGGCCTCACTCTTACCAGTGTGGAGCTTTCTCCAGTATCCATCCGTGTTTCCTATGATGCGGATCAGGAAGCCCAGGTGGAAGAGGTGCCTATGCCCACAGGGCTGGTTTTAAAAGACGGTACAAAGCTTGAGGGTGTATATGGAGGTCCTGGTTCATCTGGAATGGATGGCAGTAAGTATATTTGTACTTATGCTTTTGAACGTGTGATCGATCCGGATCAGGTGGCTGCTGTGTTGATCCCGAAAAATCTGGAGGGATCAGCAGAAGGGCAGGATACAGATTATTATCAGGTTGCCATACAGTAGGGTGAGAGCAGGATCGGACTTAACAGTAACCAGCAGTAGTGAACGCAGTAGTGAACCGGGCTGCGGGCTTGATGATCCAGGATAGAACTGCTACAATGGAACCTGAAAGATTTGAAAGAAAGAAGATTATGGACATATGGATAAAGAACAGGTGGTACAAAATGTGCAGGCACAGCTTTTTTTGATGCAGGACCTGAAATACAGGGATTTTCACAGCAGCCTGATGCCTACGATTGACAAAAAGAAAGTGATCGGAGTAAGAACGCCCCAGCTTCGTCAGTTTGCTAAGAGTTTTGGCAAAACAGAAGAAGCACAGATATTTATGCAGGTGCTTCCTCATCGGTATTATGAAGAAAATAATCTTCACAGCCTTCTGATCCAGCAGATCAGGGATTATGATCAATGTCTGAAAGAAATGGAGCGTTTTCTCCCGTATATTGATAACTGGGCCACCTGTGACATGCTTTCATTAAATGTGGTAAAAAAACATCTGGATCAGTTTATTGAAGTAGTTTATGGATGGATACAGTCAGACAGGACGTATACCATCCGACTGGGGATCGGTATGCTGATGCGTTATTATCTGGACGACAGGTTTCAGGAGGAATATGCAGAAAGCGTAGCAAAGGTACAGTCTCAGGAGTACTATGTAAATATGATGCGTGCCTGGTATTTTGCTACAGCACTGGCCAAACAGTATGATAAGATCCTGCCATTTCTTCTGGAAAAGCGTCTGGATGTGTGGACACACAATAAAACGATCCAGAAAGCAGTGGAAAGCTACCGGATCACATCCAAGCAGAAAACATATTTGAAAACACTGAAGATAAAATATTAAAAGAAGAGTATTTAGCAGATGATATTAAAATAATAAAAGAATAGTATTCATCAGATGGTATCCCACAAGGTGTATTTAAAGGGAAACAAAAGCGGGAATCCTGGAATCCTCTGCCAACTTGTGTTATACTAAAAGGAAGTTGGGTAAAGGGGGACTTTATTTGAAAGAATATGAAGTGATCTGGGAGATTTTTAATAAATGCCCCAGAAATCAGATGCGGGATGTGTTTGTGGAGGAGATAGAGCTGGAAGACCCGGAAGAGTATGTAAAACAGAAATTTCAGGGAAAAGAAGTCACCTATGAAAAATCAGTTCTTGCAGACGGCACAGAGATCTTTGATATTATTACCTCAGGAATCAAACAAAGATGTTCCTTTACAGAGATCTGATCCAGGTGTTATAATGCAAGATAGGCTTTTTATACAGAAAAGCCTGTGATACAGGAGGGACTATGAGTGATCATATAGAACACGCACATACTCATGTGCTGGAGGATGGAACAGTTGTCAGCCATACCCACGGACACACCCACAGCCACGAACAGACCAAAGCTGTGCTGAACCGCTTATCCAGAGCCATTGGACATCTGGAATCTATCAAACGAATGGTAGAGGACGGCAGGGACTGCAGCGAGGTGCTGATCCAGTTATCTGCTGTCAAGTCAGCTATCAATAATACAGGAAAGATCATTTTGCAGGATCATATAGAGCACTGTATTGTGGATGCAGTAGAGCATGGAGACAGGAATGCAATCAAAGAACTTGAAAAAGCTATTGATCGTTTTATGAAATAGTGTGAGCTGTCAGTTTATTATGTAGCATTATGAATAGAGTAAATATCAGGAGGAACCAGAAAAATGGCAAAAGAATGCAGCAATTCAAGCTGTGACAAAACAAGCTGTGAGGGATGCAGCCAGAAGAACAATCCCAAAAGCTTTCAGGAGAAAATGAATGCCTGTTCAGATGTAAAGCATGTGATCGGTATTGTCAGCGGTAAGGGCGGCGTAGGTAAGTCATTTGTTACCGCTTCTCTGGCGAACCAGATGGCAAAGAAAGGATATAAAGTAGGTATCCTGGATGCAGATATTACCGGACCGTCTATTCCTAAGATGTATGGTCTTAAGGGGGCCGCACAGGCAGATGACAAGGGGATTTATCCTATGGAGACGAAGAATGGGATCAAGGTTATGTCTATTAACCTGCTGCTTCCTACAGAGGAAACACCGGTTGTCTGGCGAGGACCGATCCTTGCCAATATGGTGAAGCAGTTCTGGACAGATGTGATCTGGGGAGATGTGGATTATCTTTTTGTAGATATGCCGCCAGGAACCGGTGATGTACCGCTGACTGCTTTTCAGTCTCTTCCTCTTGAAGGGATCGTGATCGTAACATCTCCACAGGATCTGGTACAGATGATCGTAAAGAAAGCCTATAATATGGCTGGTATGATGAAGGTACCGGTACTTGGGCTGGTAGAGAATTACAGCTATGTACAATGTCCGGATTGTGGCAGGAAGATCTATGTTTTTGGCGAAAGCCATATTGATCAGATCGCTGCAGGATTAAATATTCCGGTACTTGGGAAAATGCCCATTGATCCTGCTTATGCAGCAAAGGCTGATGAGGGAGCTTTTGATCAGGTAGATAATCCTTATGTAGAGGCTGCTTATGAGGTAATGCCGAAATAATCGTATCTGTTTCTTGTTCTCACAGTTATAAATAATCAATAAATGTACGGGCTGCTTCGGAAAGAGGCAGCCCTGTTTGTGTTGCAAGGACAATCTGTCTTGGAGGCAGCGTTTCTTCTAAAGGCACACATACAAGGGATGCATCTGGTACCATGTAATCCGGCACACAGGCAATCCCAAGGCCGATTCTGGCCAGATCCAGCAGCAGATCATTGCTGTTCAGTACGATTTCAGGGGAAAGATTAACCCCTTTGGAGGAAAATACCCGGTTCAGATATTCGCCGGTGGTGCTGTGGGGGGACAGCATCATAATAGGGTAATTCAGAAGCTTCTCCAGGGTCAGGGCAGTGTTCCCAATAGGAAAGGCATCAGGATTTGCAACAAAAACATCATGAAAATTACAAAGGACTTTCTGCTGGAAGCTGGTGGTAAGCCGGGAATTGGGGAAATTGCACACGATCAGATCCACCTGCCTGTTTTCCAGAAGCTCTACGCATCCAATAGAAGTGCTGTTTGTGATCTTGATCCGTACATCAGGATGATCCTGATGAAATTTCTGCAGGTAGCTGATGAGAAAATAGCGGCAGATCGTGTCACTTGCTCCGATCCGAAGATGACCGGTGAGCAGCTTTTCATCAGAAAGAAGAGCTTCTCCTTCCCCCAGCATTTCCAGTGCAGGCTTTACATGCTGAAGAAGCAGTTCACCTTCAGCAGTCAGGATCACTTTCTTGGTGCTGCGGATAAAAAGGGTGTGCCCCAGTTTCTTTTCCAGAGTTTTGATGGCCTGGCTGACAGCAGATTGGGAGATATAGAGCTGGCGGGAAGCCTGGGAAAAACTTAAGGTGGTTGCTACAAAATAAAATACTTTGTATAATTCCAGATTAATGTCCATGTTGATATACCCCTGTAATGTTTTAACGATAAGTGTTGATAATAAAAAATATAAGATATATTAATTTTACTAATGATATAAAGTATGTTACCATATCAGAAGATAATAAGCAAGAGTACCATACATTACGGATACAGCATTACAAGACGTTAAATGCTTTGCTGTATCTAATATTACCTGGATCAATGAAAGGAGTACAGGAAAAGCTATGAGCAACGTAAGAAGAGTGTATGTGGAGAAGAAACCGGCTTTTGCAGTTAAGGCAAAAGAACTGAAGCATGAGATCAGCAGTTACCTTGGGATTAAGACGGTTACTGCAGTAAGAGAGCTGATCCGCTATGATGTAGAGAATATTTCGGATGATGTTTTTGAAAAAGCATGCAGGACTGTATTTTCAGAGCCGCCTGTAGACGACCTTTATCTTGAAAAATTTGATATGGCAGAGGATGCGTCCGTATTTTCTGTAGAATATCTGCCTGGACAGTTTGATCAGAGAGCAGATTCTGCAGTGCAGTGTATCCAGTTCCTGGATGAGAATGCACAGCCGATCATCCGTTCTGCTACCACCTATGTGATTCAGGGAGCCATTACAGAGGACGAATTGGAGGCTATTAAGAACCATTGCATCAACCCTGTAGATTCCAGAGAGACAGGTATGATCAAGCCTGAGACTTTGGTGACAGAATTCAGCGATCCGGAAGACGTAAAGATTTTTGAGGGCTTTACCCAGATGCCAGAAGGCAAGCTGGAAGAACTTTACAAATCCCTGAATCTTGCAATGACTTTTAAGGATTTTCTTCATATTCAGAATTATTTCCTTCACGAAGAAAAGAGAGATCCTTCTGTTACAGAGATCCGTGTACTGGATACATACTGGTCCGACCATTGCCGTCATACCACTTTTTCCACAGAGCTTACAGATGTGAAGTTCCAGGATGGAGATTATAAGGCTCCTATTGTAAATACTTACAACCAGTATCTGGCGGATAGAGAGGTACTTTACAAGGGAAGAGACGACAAATTTGTATGCCTGATGGATCTGGCATTGATGGCTATGAAGAAACTGAAATCCGAAGGAAAGCTTCAGGACCAGGAAGAATCAGATGAGATCAATGCCTGCAGTATTGTAGTTCCTGTAGATGTTGACGGCAAAGAAGAGGAATGGCTGATCAATTTTAAAAATGAAACCCACAACCATCCTACAGAGATCGAACCCTTTGGTGGAGCAGCTACCTGTCTTGGCGGTGCTATCCGTGATCCATTGTCCGGACGTACTTATGTGTACCAGGCAATGCGTGTAACAGGTGCAGCAGATCCTACCGTATCTGTGAAAGATACCTTAAAGGGCAAGCTTCCCCAGAAGAAGCTGGTAAGAGGTGCAGCACATGGTTACAGTTCTTACGGCAACCAGATTGGTCTGGCTACTGGTTATGTAAAAGAAATTTATCATCCGGATTATGTGGCAAAACGTATGGAGATCGGTGCTGTTATGGGTGCTGCTCCAAGGCGGGCAGTGATCCGTGAGAATTCCGATCCAGGTGATATCATTATCCTACTTGGCGGGCGTACCGGCCGTGATGGTATCGGTGGTGCTACCGGTTCTTCCAAGGTACATACAGAGGCTTCTATTGAGGTTTGCGGCGCTGAGGTACAGAAAGGAAATGCACCTACCGAGCGTAAGATCCAGCGCATGTTCCGCAGGGAAGAGGTCAGCCATATTATTAAGAAATGTAATGATTTTGGTGCTGGCGGTGTTTCCGTTGCTATTGGTGAGCTTGCAGCAGGGCTTCGTGTGGATCTGGATAAAGTTCCCAAGAAATATGCAGGTCTGGATGGGACTGAGATCGCTATTTCTGAGTCTCAGGAGCGAATGGCAGTAGTTGTTACTCCTGCAGATGTGGATAAATTCCTTGGATATGCAAATGAAGAAAACCTGGAAGCAGTTCCTGTAGCTGTTGTTACTGAGGAGCCAAGACTTGTCCTTACATGGAGAGGAAAAGAGATCGTTAATATTTCAAGGGCCTTCCTTGATACCAATGGTGCCCATCAGGAAACTTCCGTAGAGGTGGAGATCCCGAATAAAGAGGGAAATATCCTGGAAGAGCGTCCGGAAGTAAGTGATGTAAAAGCAAAATGGCTGGGAATGCTGGCTGATCTGAATGTTTGCTCTCAGAAGGGGCTTGTGGAAATGTTTGACGGTTCTATTGGCGCAGGCAGCGTATTTATGCCTCATGGCGGAAAGTATCAGCTTACTGAGACACAGACCATGGTTGCCAAGGTTCCGGTACAAAATGGCAAGACTAATACAGTTACAATGATGAGTTACGGATTTGATCCATATCTGTCTTCCTGGAGCCCATATCATGGAGCTGCTTATGCAGTGACTGAGTCAGTGGCAAGGATCGTGGCTTCCGGCGGTGACTACAGAAAGATCCGTTTTACCTTCCAGGAATACTTCCGTCGTATGACTGAAGATCCAAAGAGATGGAGCCAGCCGTTTGCTGCTCTTCTGGGGGCTTATGCAGCACAGCTTGGCTTTGGCCTTCCTTCTATTGGCGGCAAAGACAGTATGTCCGGTACCTTTAATGATATTGATGTTCCGCCTACACTTGTTTCCTTTGCTGTAGACGTGGCTAAGATCCAGGATGTGATCACACCGGAGCTGAAAAAGGCAGGCAATAAGCTTGTATGGGTACGTGCTCCAAGAGATACCTATGATCTTCCGGATTATGATAAGATTATGGATACATATGGCAAACTGCATCAGGATATTCTGGATGGTAAAGTTGTTTCTGCATATGCGCTTGACCGTCACGGAATTGCAGCTGCAGTGAGCAAGATGGCATTTGGTAATGCTATGGGTGTTAAGATCGAGCACAATCTGGATCCAAGAGACTTCTTTGCACCAGGATTTGGTGATATTATCCTTGAGGTTCCGGATGGCAAGGTTGGGGAGCTGTCTGTACAGTATACACTGATCGGTGAGGTTACAGCAGATGGCAGATTCTCTTATGGCAATACCCAGATCACTCTTGAAGAAGCTTATAAAGCATGGACTGGCACTTTGGAAAAAGTATTTAAAACCGTTTCCGGTGAGGAAGTCAAGGGAGCATCGGATATCCTGGTTAATCCAGAGGATAAGGATGCTGTCATGGAAAATGGCCTTTATAATACAAAGAAGATTTATATCTGCAAGCACAAAACTGCAAAGCCTCGTGTCTTTATTCCGGTATTCCCTGGAACGAACTGCGAGTATGACAGTACAAAAGCATTTGAGCGCGCAGGTGCAGAAGTAGATGTAAAAGTATTTAAGAATCTTAGTGCAGAAGACATTCGTGATTCTGTGGAGATCTTTGAAAAGTCCATTGATCAGGCACAGATGATCATGTTCCCAGGTGGTTTTTCCGCAGGTGATGAGCCAGATGGATCTGCTAAGTTCTTTGCAACTGCTTTCCAGAATGCAAAGATCAAAGAAGCAGTTATGAAGCTTCTCAATGAGCGTGATGGTCTGGCACTTGGTATCTGCAATGGTTTCCAGGCACTGATCAAGCTGGGACTGGTGCCTTACGGTCAGATCTGTGGCCAGAAAGAGGATTCACCTACTTTGACCTACAATACCATTGGCAGACATATTTCCAAGATGGTTTATACGAAGGTTGTAAGCAATAAATCCCCATGGCTTCAGATGGCTGATCTGGGCGGAGTGTACTGCAATCCGGCTTCCCATGGTGAAGGTCGTTTTGTAGCAGATCAGGAGTGGATCAAAAAGCTTCTTGCCAACGGACAGGTAGCTACTCGTTACGTAGATCCGGAAGGGAACTTTGACCAGTCTGAGGAATGGAATATTAACGGTTCTTATTACAACATTGAGGGTATTACAAGTCCGGACGGACGTGTATTTGGTAAGATGGCTCATAGTGAGCGCCGTGACGATGGCGTTGCTATTAACATTTACGGACAGCAGGATCTGAAGATCTTTGAGTCTGGTGTTGCATATTTCAAATAAGAGCATTAAAAAAGGATGCAGCAATTTCTCTTTTGGGATTTTGTTGCATCCTTTGTGTTATACGCTGTTCATGATCTTATATCGATCTAGTAGAGGTAATCTTTGTTTACATATCCGTATTTCATCAGGCTGGAGGAATATACATACCAATAAGAAGGATCACTGGAATCGATCACCTGTACTGTTTCTCCATTATTTAATTTGCCAATCTCATTAGAAGAATCATAAGCTTTGGCATTACGAAGAGCCAGATAACCCTTTGCAACACTGACTGTCCAGGTGGGATAAACAGGTGCAGTACTGCCAACCAGATAATCTTTGTTTACGTACCCGTTCATATTCAATCTTGGGGAATAAACAAACCAGTAAGTAGGATCACTAGTATCTAGGATACTTACAGTATCTCCGGTATTCAGCTGGCCGATCTCATTGGATGCATCGTAGGCTTTGGCGTTACGAAGAGCCAGATATCCTTTGGAAACACTGACTGTTCTGGTGAAATCTGAACTTGCTACAGCACCGGTGTACATAGAATCTCCAACCAGATAGTCTTTGTTTACAAAACCGTTCAGATTATATTTAGGAGAATATACCAGCCAGTAAGTAGGATCGCTGGTGTCCAGAAGCTGGACAGTATCTCCTGTGTACAGCTGTCCGATCTCGTTGGAAGCATCATAAGCCTTGGCATTACGAAGAGCCAGATATCCTTTGTCTACTTTGACAGCTCTGGATTCGCAGGCATAAACAGTGCTGCTGCTTACCAGATAATCTTTGTTTACATAGCCGGTACAGTTATATTTGGGAGAATATACCAGCCAGTAAGTAGGATCGCTGGTGTCATTTACCTGCACAGTATCTCCGTTATACAGCTGTCCGATCTCATTGGAAGCATCATAGGCTTTGGCATTACGAAGAGCCAGATAACCCTTGGAAACACTTACTGTCCAGGCGGCAGAATTCATTGAGATCAGGTAATTCTTATTCACATAGCCATAGGAATCATACTTGGGGGAATAAGCATACCAGTATGTTGAATCGCTGTAATCATTGACCTCTACAGTATCGCCACTATACAGCTGTCCGATCTCATTGCGGCTGTCATAAAGCATTTGCGTGCGAAGAGCCAGATAGCCACTGGGAACACTTACCATATAGGTATTGGCAGATGCCTGACAGTTCCTGCTCATCCAGGGAACAGAAAGTGCAAATACTACAGCCAGCAGTGCGGCCCATTTCAAAAAGGCCGAAAGATAGTTGCATTTCTTATTTTTCATAGATCCTCCTTTCGCCTGCTGTGGCAGGCTTACATGCAGTTTCGTGCACGTTATTCTCAGATGCTGGGGGCAAAAAACCTGGCAGGCAGACAATTGAACTCCAGCTATCTTTATTTGATACTGGAGGCAACTGCCCCCAATTATGATATCTTAAGATTGCTTCGTGCTACGCACTCCAACAATCCTGCCGGATATCATCTTTATTATTGTTTATTATAACAGATTGAAAGATATATTTGTATTCTTAATTGTTATAATGTCACAATATTTGCAAATTGCCTATTGCAAATCATGGGAGTACATATCACAAAGCAATACAAAGGTATCATAACCAGAGAATTTGCTTCCAGCCTTAAATTTATGAGGCTGGATTATAGTAATCAAAAATCTGCCTGCTCAGGCTGGCAATAGTATTTTGTGCCGAGCCGCACTCACTAAGATTCTCTGACATAAAAACCAGGATCAGTTCATTATCCACATCATAAACAATCCCTGCATCATTTTCCACATTGTCCAGTTCACCGGTTTTATTGGCAGTTTTTGCATCTGATGGCATCTGTGCCGGGATCTTATTCCGGCGTGTCTGTGCAGCCAACAGGTCGAACATGGAATCTGCATATGGGTATTCAGAGGAATTATCACTGTAAATCCCGTACAGCAGATGACCACAGTCAGCCACAGAAGTGTAATTGTCGTCATATGCATTGCTTTGAAGAAGAAGTCGTCCCATATGTGTGTTATTAAAGCCGTGTGTACTGCAGAAATCATTTACAACAGTCATGCCGGCAGAAGAATCACCTCCGCCTAGATAGCTGGTAAGAGCATTGGCAGCATCATTGTCACTGACTGTGATCATGGAATAAAGGTTGGAATCTACCTGCTGCTGGCCATATTGACTGATAAGAGTTTCATAATTCTCATAGACAGCACCCATAATATACAGCTTGATCAGACTGGCCGCCTGCATGGAATGGTCATTGACAGAGCCTTCTGACTCATTATAAAGATCGCGCACATAAACGGACCAGCTTCCATTGGAAACAGGGAGACGTTCCTGCAGCTGGGTAAGGAGAGAGGAAAGTTTTTCATCTGTAGGTGCTTCTACAGAAGAAGCCTGTCCAAATACACTGCTTTTAGAATTGTCGGATGGCGGAGATAATGTGCCCTGTCCATCAGAAGCCTGATTCGCAGATGTGGTGCCCGGAGCCGGTTCCGCCTGGTCGGAAGCTGTCGCATTAGTGTTCGGAGCCGGTTCCGCCTGGTCGGAAGCTGTCGCATTAGTGTCCGGAGCCGGTTCTGATTGGTTGGCTGTTGCAGAACCTGTGCTCGGTGCCACCGGTCCCTGCACTTCTGCAGCATTGACTGCAGAAAAGCTCCCTGCTGTTACTGCTGCAGCTGTAACAAGCGGAAAGATAAATTTATATTTGCGATTATTTTTGCCTGGTTTCATACAAACCTCCTGGTATGCTAAATGAAAAGAAAATGAAGAATTTTCTTAAGTCTTTTTAAGTATAATTCATTTGTTGCAGATTTCCAATATTTTTGCAGGAAAACATGAAGAAAAGATGGCTTTATAGCGATAAATATGAAATAATACAAGAAATCCTACACATGCAACCGCAGGTTGACAAATCTTAAAGCCGGGTATCTGGTGTGCAACCGATGGATATTGTATGCTGAGAACGTCAAAAAAGAAATGCTTTCCCATAATGGAAGGCAGGAAGGAGAAAAAAGATGATTCTGGCAGACAAAATAATGAATCTGAGAAAAAAGGCAGGTTGGTCCCAGGAGGAACTGGCAGAACAGCTGAATGTAACAAGACAATCCGTTTCTAAATGGGAGGGGGCAAGAGCAGTTCCGGATATGGAAAAGGTAGTACAGATGAGCCGTATTTTTGGTGTAAGTACGGACTATCTCCTGAAAGATGAAATAGAAGAAGATAATCCGGAAGACAATGTACAGGTCATTTCAGAACAGCCACTGCGTAAAGTGACTATGGAGGAAGCCTCTGAATATTTGGAATGTAGCAAGAAATCAGCACCTAAAATTGCTTTTGCTACTTTTTTATGTGTTATATCCCCTATTACATTGTTGCTTTTGGGTGGATTAAGTGAAACAAAAATCATAAAACTAACCCAAAATTCTGCTGGGGGAATTGGATTATGTGTCCTTTTATTGCTGGTTGCTTCAGCTACAGGGATTTTCATATCCTGCAGTGCAAAAGAGAAATGTTATGACTTTCTGGAAAAAGAGCCTTTTGAGACGGAATATGGGGTGACTGGGATGGTAAAGGAAAAGAAAAATCAGTATCATCCAACCTATGTACGCCTGAATCTTATAGGAACCGTATTCTGTATTCTTGCAGCAGTACCGTTGTTTGCTGTTATGAGCATTGCAGACAAAGATATCTTCTATATAAATGCAGTTTGTCTGCTTTTACTTATGGTGGCATGTGGCTGTTATGCGTTTGTGTATGGAGGCACACGAAACAGTGCAATGGAAAAGCTGCTGGAAGAAGGGGACTATACACGCAGCAGAAAAGCAAAGAAAGGATTGATCAGTGCTGTTTCGGTAAGCTATTGGCTGATCGTGACTGCAGTATTTCTGGCAGCTATACTGCCTGCTAAAAGCAGCTATAAAGGCAGCAGTTGGATCATCTGGCCTATTGCAGGTGTTCTTTACGGAGCAGTAGCATCTATCCTGAATATTTCATTCAAACATAATGAATAAAATGGTTTGGATTTCAAAACAATCAAGTTTGATTTTGGAAGATTCTTTTGAAAAATATTAGAAATCGGTCACAGGATAATCACAGTTTTTCTTTATGATAGCAGGTATGTAAAGGGAGGTTATCATGACTGATAAAGAATACTATGACTTGGTCCAGCCGTATCATGATGCAATGAAGCTTTTACTTACCAGGTTGGAAGTGTTAAACCATACGATTTATCCATCTGCTGCCAGTAACCCGGTACATACCGTTCAGTCTCGCATCAAGAAGAAGGCAAGCATTGAGGAAAAGCTGATGCATCGGGGGCTGGAGCCTACAGTTGATAATGCCAAGAATGTTTTGCAGGATATTGCAGGTGTGCGGATCGTCTGTTATTTTACTGGAGACATCCACAATCTGGTGAACATATTAAAGAAACAGCCGGATCTGATCTTCATAAGAGAGCGGGATTATATTGAGAATCCTAAGCCTAATGGATACAGAAGTTACCATATTATTTTTGGAGTAAATGTTTGCTGTCTGGATGCAGTGGAATACTTTCCTGTGGAGATACAGTTCCGTACTATTTCAATGGACTTCTGGGCAGCTATGGAGCACAGGGTATCTTACAAAAAGGCATATGCTAATAAAGCGCAGAGAGTGGAAGAATTACTCAGATATTCCAATACTCTTGAAGAGATGGAAAAGGAATTTGAGAAATATAATGATAATCCACGGCTTTAAAGACTTGCATAATCAGAAAATCGTGGTAAAATAAGATACGGACGAAAGGCGGATTCCGAAGAGTTCGCCTTTTCGTTTAAATACAGATTGGCACTCGATGCGAATGAGTGCTGATAAAATAAGGCTTGATTTTGCATGATTAAGGCCATAAGGAGGAAACATGTATGATTAGCATACCCATTTATGATTTACTGGTATTGCCAGAGGTTACATTTTACTTTAAAAAAGATATGTTTCCCGGAAATGAAATAACCACGGAAAATGTTGGGGAAGATATACTTTTTCTGATGCTGAAAACAGATAAAAAGCCCCATCAGATACAACCGGAAGACATCTATCCGATTGGAGTGCTGGGGAAGATTGAGGCCTTAGGAGAGGATGACACTGTTAAGATCACTACCATAGAAAGGGTAATGCTGAGTCAGATCCAGGCTACAGAGATCGGGATTACAGCCACTTCCGTTCCATATCCGGAAGAGAAAGATATTGATCCAGATGAAGAGGCTGAGCAGTTCAAGAACATGAAAAAAGAATTGATGAGCTTTGCAAAGGATCTGCAGTGGGGGATCTGGGCAAGAGGTGTGATCTATCACTGGCAGAGCTTTGATGAGATGGCCTGTGCCCTTTCCAGCTACTTTGCATCTTCCTGGGAAGAAAAATATAGTTTTCTTGAACAGCAGTCCAGAAGTGAACGTATCCATAAAATCAAAGAAACTGTATATGAACTTCTGGAGATCTTCCGGGTCAGCCAGGAAGCAGAAAGCGCCCAGAAGAATTCTAATGAACAGATGTACCGTGAGTCTGCCCTGAAAAAACAGATTGAATTTCTTCAGAGACAGCTGGATGAGATGCATCCTGAGAATATCTCGGATGTACGCAGATTTGAGAAGAAAATCCAGGAGTCTGGCATGAATCCGGAGGCAAGGAAGGAAGCCGAAAAGGTTCTGAACCGGATGAAACAGGAAGGAAAAGATGGTCATGAATACGGACTTTTGTATGATTACCTGGATTTTGTTACCAGTCTTTCCTGGAAGGAAGAAGAAATGCCTTCTATAGACCTGGCAGAAGCCGAAAAGATACTGGATGAAGACCATTATGGCCTGAAAAAGGTAAAAGAAAGGATCATCCAGCAGATTGCGGTTATGGCGCTTAATAAAAAACAGGCTGGATCCATCCTGCTTTTTGTAGGTGCACCTGGTACAGGCAAAACAAGTATAGGTCAGAGCATAGCCAGAGCACTTCATAGAAAATATGTAAGGATCAGTCTTGGAGGTGTTCGGGATGAAGCGGAGATCCGTGGACACAGACGCACATATGTGGGCGCTATGCCGGGACGTATCATGGAGGGAATGCGAAGAAGCGGAGCGCAGAATCCGGTTATGGTGTTGGATGAAGTGGACAAACTGACCAGAGATTATGGCGGAGATCCATCCAGTGCACTTTTAGAAGTTCTGGATCCGGAGCAGAATTCCAACTTTACAGATCATTATATGAATGTACCATATGATCTGTCTAATGTGCTGTTTGTATGTACAGCCAATTCTACTGATACTATACCGGAACCTCTTCTGAACCGTATGGAAGTTATTCAGTTCCCCGGATATACACAGATCGAGAAATATCATATTGCCAGGGAACATCTTCTTCCAAAAGCAATGAAGAGTATGGGACTGCGTAATCAGAACCTGAAAGTGACAGACGAAGCCATATTAAAGATCATTGAAGAATATACGGCGGAGGCGGGAGTAAGAGGCCTTAAACGTCAGATCGATGTTCTTTGCAGATGCGCTGCTGTAAAATTGGTAAAGGGTGAGCAGAAAAGCATTACTGTCAGCGAGAAACGACTGCCGGAGTTTCTTGGGAAGAAAGGCATCTATCATGAAAAGATCCAGGAGGAAATGCAGCCGGGAGTTGTAACCGGACTGGCCTGGACCAGAGCAGGCGGGGAAATCCTTTTTATAGAAACTTCCTTTACAAAAGGCAGCGGCAAGGTGATCATCACCGGGCAGCTGGGAGATGTGATGAAGGAGTCAGCACAGATTGCAGTTACTTATGTGAAGTCACTTTTCCCGGAATACGCTGAGAAATTTGAAAAGAATGATCTCCATATTCATGTTCCTTCTGGTGCTGTGCCAAAAGACGGTCCGTCAGCGGGGATTACGCTGGTAATTGCACTTGCATCCCTGGTAACTGGAAAGGCTGTGGATCCACAGATAGCCATGACCGGAGAGATTTCTTTGAGAGGCGGTGTTATGCCTATTGGAGGTCTTCCCGAAAAACTAATGGCAGCCCAAAGAGCCGGAGTTAAGAAGGTGTTTATTCCATATGACAACATAGAGGATCTGGAAGATGTGGCAGAAGAAGTGAAAGAAAAGATTCAAATCTGTCCGGTAAAGAAAATCAAAGAAGTGCTGGACCAGACCCTGGGCTTACAATAAATGTAAAATTATTCTAGATTACAAATTCAGCAAAGAATATGCTATAATAAAACAACGAAACAGAAAAACTGTTTAAGCTGTAACTCACACAGAGTTTATGGAGGAAAAGTTATGAAGAAAGTAAAATTATTAGGAACATTATTATGTGCCGCATGCCTTGTTACAGGAAGCATTGCTCCTTCCGTACCGGTTATGGCAGATGGCATGAATGTTGTTACACTTGGAGCAGACCTGACACAGGATCAGAAGAACACCATGCTGAAATATTTTAAGGTCAGTGCTGATTCTGTTCAGATCATCAATGTTACTAATCAGGATGAGAGAGAGCACTTAAGTGCCTATGTTCCCATCGAGCAGATTGGTACCAGGACAGTCAGCTGTGCTTACGTTAAGCCTACCACTTCCGGAGGAATCAAGGTACGTACTGCTAATCTGAACTGGGTTACCTGTAATATGATCGCCACCAGCCTTTCTACTTCCGGGGTGAAGAATTGTGAAGTAGTTGCTGCGTGTCCGTTCCAGGTATCCGGTACAGGAGCCCTTACGGGGATCCAGATGGCCTATGAGTCAGCCAGCGGTGAACAACTGGATTCCACCAAGAAGCAGATCGCTACAGAGGAGATGGTTGTTACAGGTAATCTGGCTGAGGATATCGGACAGAACAGTGCCACTGCTGTGATCAATCAGGCGAAGACCCAGATCATTGCAGACGGTATCCAGGATGCGGATCAGATTTATAACATTGTTGTGAATATTGCAGATCAGAACGGAGTTGCTCTCTCTGATGATCAGCTTCAGACGATCGTAAGCCTGCTTCAGGAGATTGCACAGCAGGATTATGATTACAGCGATATGGAAGAGACACTGGAGCGTGTCAATGATAATGTTACCGGCCAGGGAGATACCACTTCTGATGATGATCCGGACAGTATTGTGAATAACGTAGATGAGAGCGTGCTTGGTGATGATGTGATCGCTGATTCCACAGAGGATCCTTCCCTTGCTGAGAAGACTGGCGATGACGGTTTTGCACAGGATACCAATACTGATGCTTCCACAGACGGCACCACAGACAATAGTGCTGACACCAGTACAGACAATAGTACAGATAGCAGCACAGATAACGGTACCGATGTAAATGGTGATTCTGTAAATTCTTCAGATATTCCTGACGGGGATGAGATCCTGAATATTTCTGAAGTGAATACAGATTTCCTGACAGACGATACCAAAGCACTTTTTGAGAAAGCCAAGACTTTTGGCAAGGGAGAGTATGAAGGTGATACAGAGGCACTTCAGGAGGCTATGGGATCAGATGCTGTATGCACAGTGACTCTTGACAGTGATCAGGGTGAGAAGCTGTATAATGCCGTTCTTACCAAATATCTGGAGATCCTTGGTAATGGTACAGGATCTTATGTTCCTACTGGTAATGAAGAGTATCTGACTACTGAGCTTAATATGCTTCAGGAAGACCTGAAGGTGATCTTCGGTATTGATTTGACAGATGACCAGAAGGCAGAGGCTGGTGATAAGGCAGACATCCTTGGCGATAATGTTTCTTCTGACGATAAGAACACCCTGTATAAAGATACCATGAAGTTCTTTGAGCAGCTGTATGGTGAGACCAGCATGGAAGAGACAACTGAGAATACAGATGCAGCAGTACCGGATAATACAGATGCATCTTACGATACAGAAGGAACAGACACAGCCATGGATAATACAGATGATACTACTATGGATGAATCTGATATGACTCCTGCTGAAGGAGACGATATGGTTTACGATGAAACCATCAATGAATAACTGTCCCCTTAAAAATAGTTAAAATTGACCATTGCCAAATCCACAGTTTCCAGGTAATATGTTGCCAGACCGGAAGGAACTGATTCAGGTTGATCCAGTCAGTCCCTGTAAGGGAGGCATATAAAGGAAAAGGAAAGGCAGTGACTAACATGAATAACAAAGAGACATCAACAATCATGAAACTTGCAGAGACTGCGATTCTTGCAGCACTTTGCTACGTATCCTTCACATTTTTACAGATTAAGATCCCTGTTCCGGGTGGCGATGCTACATCTCTTCACATCGGAAATGCATTCTGTGTACTTGCAGCATTGCTTCTTGGAGGTGTTTACGGCGGTATGGCCGGTGCTGTGGGCATGACTATCGCAGATCTGATGGATCCGGTTTATATTACAGGAGCTCCGAAAACATTTGTTCTGAAACTATGTATTGGTTTGATCACCGGTCTGGTGGCACATAAGGTTGCAAAGATCAATGAGAGTACAGATAAGTCATACGTATTTAAATGGAGTCTGATTGCTTCCGTTGCTGGTCTGGCATTTAATGTTGTGGCAGATCCGATTGTAGGATTTTTCTACAAACAGTATATACTGGGACAGCCACAGGAGATGGCTGCCGTTCTTGCCAAGCTTAGTGCAGTGACTACCTTTGTGAATGCAGTTGTTTCTGTGATCCTGGTTGTGTTCATATACAATGCACTTCGTCCGGCACTGATCAAGATGAATCTGATCCAGATCCATCCGGTACAGAAGGATAAGACAGTTTCTGCAAACTAAGTATTTTAGTAACTATTCAGTAGGAAAGAATTTATGAGGGTACTGAGCAGTTATGCTTTGTTTACTGCCACATCTTACAGGTGTGGCAGTTTTTTCTTATTTATGCGAAATACTGGAAAAAAGAAAAAGAGTGTGATAGAATGTTTCAATAAATATGCGTTTGGTGTGAAAACACCACAAGCATGATTACAGTAATTATTTAGCAGAAAGTATTTTGCGAGAGTACTGAACAGTTACGAATTACACAAAGGAGAATATATATGGGTCTTGCTGTTGTCAGTTTGAAAAAAGGAGAGGGCAGGCTGTTAAAATCCGGTGGGATGTGGATTTTTGACAATGAAATTGCTACGATCATGGGAAGTTTTGTGAATGGCGATATTGTACTGATTCATGATTTTGACGGATATCCTTTAGGGAAGGGATTTATCAATACCAATTCCAGGATCACAGTCCGGCTGCTGTCAAGGGATGAACAGACGGTAATCGATGAAGTGTTTTTTGAAAAAAGAGTACGGGATGCCTGGGAATACCGTAAGAAAGTGGTAGATACCCGCAGTTGCAGAGTGATTTTTGGCGAGGCAGATTTCTTCCCGGGACTTGTAATTGATAAGTTTTCTGACGTGCTGGTGGTTCAGTCCCTGGCACTGGGAATTGACAGATATAAAGAAATGATCATAGAGCTTCTGAAAAAGGTTCTGAAAGAAGATGGTATCCAGATCCGTGGCGTATACGAGAGAAGTGATGCCAAGGTTCGTCGCCAGGAGGGGATGGAACTTGTAAAAAGCTTTATTGGACCGGAATTCCCAACTCTTGTGGAAATTGAAGAAAATCAGGTAAAATATCAGGTTGATGTAAAGGATGGTCAGAAAACAGGATTTTTCCTTGACCAGAAATATAACAGGCTTGCAATCCAGAAGCTTTGCAAGAATGCCAAAGTGCTGGATTGCTTTACTCATACAGGTTCTTTTGCATTAAATGCAGGGATCGCAGGTGCTTCCAGTGTATTAGGGGTGGATGCATCAGCTCTTGCCGTGGATCAGGCAGCTGCAAATGCCAGGTTGAACGGTCTGGAAGATCGGGTACAGTTTCTATGCAGGGATGTGTTTGAGTTACTGCCTGAATTGGAGGAAAAGGAAGAAAAGTTTGATGTGGTGATCCTAGATCCACCTGCGTTTACAAAGTCCAGAAGTTCCATAAAGAATGCAGTGAAGGGATACAGAGAGATCAACCTGCGTGCGTTGAAGCTGGTGAGGGAAGGCGGTTTTCTGGCCACCTGCTCCTGCTCCCATTTTATGGATTATGAGCTTTTTACACAGACGATCGGGCAGGCAGCACGAAGTGCTCATAAGCGGCTGCGTCAGGTAGAATACAGGACACAAGCCCCGGATCATCCAATTCTGTGGGCAGCAGATGAGTCCTATTATCTTAAGTTTTACATTTTTCAGGTATGCAGTGACAGATAGACCTTCACAGGCTGGGATCAGGGAAAGAGACAGACTGAATAAGGAAAGAAGGATTTCATGAAAGACAAATTTTACAGGTTCATGCAGGGACGTTACGGAGTTGACCAGTTTGCAAAGTTTACCATGGGTGTGGCACTGGTTTCTATTGTGCTGGCGATTTTTGTAAACACAGGAAGCAGCGCAGGTTCTCTTTTGGATATGTTAGGCCTTGTAGCCATTGTGTATACATATTTCAGGATTTTTTCCAGAAATATTTCCAAAAGAGCACAGGAGAATCAGAAGTACCTGTCAGCTACTGCCAAGCTGCGTCAGAGACTGAACAAAGAAAAGAATATGATGAAACAGAGAAAGGACTACCATATTTATACTTGTCCTTCCTGCGGACAGAAAGTCAGGATTCCAAGAGGAAAAGGAAAGATAGAGATCAGCTGTCCAAAGTGTCATAGCAAATTTGTGAAGAGGAGCTGATATGTTCGGATATATTGTGGTAAATAAGCCGGAATTAAAAATTAAAGATTTCGCTTTATACAAATCCTTTTATTGTGGGCTTTGCAGGGAACTGAAAAGAAAATATGGGGTTTTCGGACAGCTGTCCCTTACCTATGATATGACCTTTGTGGCACTTTTACTTAGCGGATTATATGAGCCTGAGACAAAGAAAGGAACCACCCATTGTATCCTGCATCCTGTTCACAAAGAGACAGTACGGAAGAACCGTTTTACAGAATACGCAGCAGATATGAACATCATCCTTACCTATTATAAGTGTGTGGATGACTGGAAAGACGATAGGGATCTTTTGAAGCTTGCATATGCAAAGGCCCTGAAGGGTAAGAACCGAAGGCTTTCTGTCGAATACGATAAAAAGGTGCACAGGATCATCCAGCTGCTGGAACAGCTATCGGATCTTGAGAAGAAAGATGAGAAGGATATTGATCAGGTATCCGGTATTTTTGGAAAGATCATGGCTGAGATCTTTGTGTATCAGGAAGATGTGTGGGCAGATACTCTTCGGAAGATGGGTTTCTATTTTGGAAAGTTTATTTATATTCTGGATGCGTATGATGATGTGGAAGCAGATCTGAAAAATGGAAATTATAATCCTTTTTCAAAGCGCTTTAAAATAAAAGGGTTTGAGGATGAGGTACAACAGCTTCTGATCATGATGCTTGCAGAAGCCTGTCGTGAATTTGAAAAACTACCTATTATAATATATGGAGATATTCTGAGGAATATTCTGTATTCCGGGGTATGGGTAAGGTTTGAGGCGATTACCAGAAAAAGGAGAGAAGAACAGGAGAAAGAACATGTTTGATCCATATAGTGTTCTGGGAGTATCACAGGATGCCTCAGACGAGGAAATCAAAAAGGCATACAGACGTTTAAGCCGGAAATACCATCCGGATGCGAATATTAATAACCCTGACAAAGACAAGGCTGAAGAGAAATTTAAGGAAGTTCAGCAGGCCTATGACCAGATCATGAAAGAACGGGAATATGGAAGCAGAGGGGCTGGTAGTTATGGAGGCTTTGGAGGTTTCGGTCAGCAATCCGGCGGGTACGAAGACGAGGAGAGCATCCGCAGGCGCGCTGCGGCTAATTTTATCCAGAGCGGACATTATCAGGAAGCTGTGAATGTACTGCGATCCCTTTCCCAGAGAAACGGAGAATGGTATTATCTTTCATCTATGGCCAATATGGGACTTGGTAATAATGTAAATGCCAGAAACGATATAGAGCAGGCGATTCGTCTGGATCCTGGCAATGCCCAGTATCAGATGCTGAAGAACCGGATGGATGGGGGCGGTACCTGGTATCGGCAGCAACAGGATCCATTTGGAGGTATGCCTATGGAGGGCGGCGACATGTGCTTGAAGATGTGTTTAGCCAGTACAGCTTGTAATCTGTGCTGTCCGGGAAGTGGTGTGATCTGCTGTTAAAGGCAGGATTTTCGGAACAGACGGTTATAATAGAGATAAAGAGGAGAAAAAATAATGAGTGTTAGAATTGGTATTTTAGGTTATGGAAATCTTGGCCGTGGAGTAGAATGTGCCATCAAACATAATCCGGACATGGAGCTTGTGGCAGTATTCACGCGCCGTAATCCGAAGGATGTGACTATTCTCACAGAAACAGCCAAAGTCTATTCTGTTAATGATGCAGAAAAAATGAAGGATCAGATCGATGTTTTGATCATCTGCGGAGGCAGTGCTACAGATCTTCCTATACAGACACCAAAATATGCACAGTGGTTTAATGTGATCGACAGCTTTGATACACATAAGAGGATCCCGGAGCATTTTGCGGCAGTGGATAAATCCGCATCAGAAAATGGACATGTGGGGATCATTTCTGTTGGCTGGGATCCGGGTATGTTTTCGCTGAACCGTATGTATGCCAACGCAATTCTTCCTGGAGGCTGCGATTATACATTCTGGGGCAAAGGAGTAAGCCAGGGGCACTCTGATGCTATCCGCAGGATCGAAGGTGTGAAGGATGCCAGACAGTATACCATCCCGGTAGAAGCTGCACTTGAATCAGTACGAAATGGTGAGAATCCTCAGCTTTCCACAAGGGAAAAACATACCAGAGAGTGCTTTGTGGTTGCCAAGGAAGGAGCAGATCTTGCACGTATTGAACGTGAGATCAAGACCATGCCAAATTATTTTGATGAATATGATACAACTGTTCATTTTATTTCAGAAGAAGAATTAAAGAAGAACCACAGTGGTATTCCTCACGGCGGTTTTGTGATCCGTACCGGAAAGACCGGATGGAATGATGAAAACAGCCATGTGATCGAATATAGCCTGAAGCTGGACTCAAATCCGGAATTTACTTCTTCCGTACTGGTTGCTTATGCACGGGCTGCGTATCGGATGAATCAGGAAGGACAGAAAGGATGTAAAACAGTTTTTGATGTGGCACCAGCCTATCTTTCTGCTATGAGCGGAGAAGAACTAAGGAAGCATCTTCTGTAAGGCTTTTTTGTGATATTCATTGCTTTGGAAAATGTTACAAAAATTATAATATAAAATTGTCACAATTGTTAAAAAAGAGCAAAGATTATTATCAATCTTGCTCTTTTTTTGCTAAGAAAAAGAAAATGATTATTGTGAAAAGTTTACATACTTGTACTTTTGTATTGACGATTAAAAAATACCGTTGTATAATCTATTACATAAAGCTGTAACATTTTTGTAAAAGATTAAAGGCGATATCATGTTTAAATAAGAAAAGGAAGATTATGTATGCGAAACGTATGTAAGAAATTTAAGATTTGGGGAGTGCTTTTGCTGCTGATTCTGGCTGCGGCAGGATTTTCTGCCCATAAGTCCCAAACAGAAGTTGAAGCTGCTGTTAAAACCGGATTTCGGACGTATAGCGGGAAGACATACTACATTGATTCAGATGGAAGCAAGCACAAGGGCTGGCTGAACCTGAATGGTAAGAAATATTATTTTAACCGTAAGACTGGTGTTCAGGTCAAGGGCTGGGCACAGGATCGCAAGGGACGTAAACGTTATTTTACAAAAAGAACTGGCGTTATGGTCACTGGCTGGGTGAAAGTATCCAAGGGAAAACGCAGATATTTTAATCCACGTACTGGCTACATGCAGACCAAATGGCTGACTTTGAATAATAATAAATATTACTTTTTCGCAAAGTCAGGGATCGCAGCTACAGGATTTTTAAGAGATTCTAAGAGAAATACCAGATATTTCTACAAGCCCAGCGGTGCTATGGCTGTTGGATGGGTCAGTGCGTCAACAGGTACTGTGAGATATTTCCAGTCTTCTGAGAAGTCCTCTTTGGATGGGATCATGGCAGTTGGCTTTACCCAGATCAATGGGGCTACATATTATTTTGCTTCCGGTACAGGTAAGATGGCTACCGGATGGAATGATATTAAGGTAGGAAAGAAGACTAATAAGTATTATTTTGATCCTTCGTCCGGTGTGATGTATACAGGAATACAGACAGTGGACGGGGTACAGCAGGAATTTGGTGCAGATGGTATTTATATAGGACAGGCTGTGAATGATCCTAATGCTACAGCTTCCACTGGCACAAAGACCATCAAGAATTATCTGGCAGGTGCTCTTCAGCCTGTAGGGCAGGCTTTGTATGTATGGGGCGGCGGCTGGAATGATTCTACCCGTAAGGGTGTAAGTCCTAAATGGAAACAGTGGTATAATAAGTGGTTATCCAATCCGTCCGGATATGATTATAACAATTACCGTGACCTGACAGCTGTCAACAGAGCAAAGGGTCTTGACTGTTCCGGCTTTGTGGGCTGGTCTGCTTATCAGGTTATGCAGTCCCAGTCTAATGTAGGATCAGGCTATACAGTTGTATCCGGTGAGATCGGTTCTTATTATAAGAGTATTGGATGGGGTACGATTGTGAATCAGTCTTATCTGTCAAAGACCGAATGGAAAATGAAGCCGGGTGACATCGGATATAATAGTGGCCATACATGGATCGTTCTTGGACAGTGCAGTGATAAGAGTTTAGTGATCATACATTCGACGCCTCAGGCAGGATGTCAGATTGCAGGTACTACCACTCCTACTGGTAATTCAAATAGTGAGGCAGTTGTTCTTGCCAACAAGTATATGGCTAAATATTCTGGATTTACTAAATTTAATTACCATCCATCTTGCGGCAATTACATCCGTAATGGTAATTACCTTAGATGGAAGAGCAGCGTACTCAGCGATCCGGATGGGTATGGGAATATGACTGCTGACCAGATTCTGTTGAATCTGTTTGGATATTAAGATTGAACCGGAATGCAGAAGGCATTCTTGGATACAGCCACGCAGGCGCAGGGAAGACCGGCCTGTGTGGTTTTTTTTATATCAGCTGGGAGTGCTTTTGATATTTATTGCACTTTAATTTCTATTTGTTACAAAAAAATTAAATTTATTAAAATTAGGGGTTGCAATGATGGTAACGATATGTTAATATGTATAAGAATTAAAAATAATGTTGCAGAAATATTACGTATTAAAACAATAAAGTTACGAGGGTGATAATCATGAAGAAAAGAATCGTATGTCTCACACTTGCACTAATGATGTGTGGTACACAGGTAGTAAGCGTAAGCGCTTCCAGAGAAGATGATCTGAGAGAAGAACAGGCTTGGACAAGCCAGCAGCTGGATGCTACATATGCTCGCATGAGTGCACTCTGGGATCAGAAGCAGCAGCTGGAGGGCGAGATTGCAACACTGGATGCCAATCTTGTAGATGTGATGGTCAATATACAGACTTTAGAGACAGATATTTCCAATAAAGAGACTGAGATCGTGAAAACAAAACAGGACCTTGGCAAAGCACAGAAAGCAAAAGAAAAACAGTACGATGCAATGAAAAAGCGTATTCAGTATCTATACGAAAAAGGCGGAAGTGATGCCTGGTTCCAGATGATGATGAATGCAGACAATCTTGCAGATCTTCTTACAAGAGCAGAGTATACACAGAAGATGTATGAGCAGGACAGAAAGAGCCTGGAAGTGTATTCTAATACTATTGAGCAGGTAAAGCAGCTGGAGGAAAAGTACACTGGTGAGAAGGCTGAATTAGAAGGCATGAAGCAGGAGTACGAAGCTGAGTCACAGAATCTTCAGGCACAGCTGGATGAGAAGAGAGCTACTTCCGCAGACTGTGAGAATGAGATCGCATATGCACAGCAGCAGGCTACTGAGTACGCAAATCTTCTTGCAGCACAGCAGGCTGAGATCGAGCAGCTGGAGGCAGAGCGTATCGCAGCAGAAGAAGAGGCAAGACGCCAGGCAGAAGCAGCAGCTGCTGCACAGGCATCTAATGATGGTGATTATGATTCTACCCAGTATGATGAAGAAGGAAATGCAGTAAGCAGTTCTGAATCATCAGGATCTGGAGAGACTCAGTATGATGAGTATGGTAATGTGATAGATTCTGAGAATACAGTAGATCCAAGTGAATATCAGAGTTCTTCTGAGTCAAGTTCTTCTTCCAGTTCCAGTTCTTCATCTTCTGGCTCTGGTTCAGGATCTTCTGTTGTAGATTATGCTACTCAGTTTGTAGGTAATCCATATGTATGGGGTGGCACCAGTCTTACTGGTGGTGCAGACTGCTCCGGCTTCGTACAGAGTGTGTATGCTAATTTTGGCGTCAGCCTTCCAAGAACTTCTTATGAGCAGCAGAATGCTGGAACAGAAGTTTCTTATGCAGATGCACAGCCAGGCGACCTGATCTGTTATGGCGGTCACGTGGCAATTTATATGGGCAATGGACAGATCGTACACGCTTCCAATGCGAAGGATGGCATTAAGATCAGTAATAATGCAGCTTACAGAACCATTACCTCTGTAAGACGTCTTGTATAATAGCAAATAGTAAGAGATTCAGAACATATCCCCTGAGTCTGGTATGTATTTATTTATGCATTCCGGAACTCAGGGATTTTTATCTCAGTCGAGAAGACTCCCACCTCTTTCAGGTGTGAGTAACAGATGCTCGACTTGAATGCGTAAATTCCGGAGGGGCGCTTTGGAAACTTGTATGCAAAAATAAACATTGACAAATATATAGTAAAAGGGTATTATGATACCAGTATAATTCCATATTGAACATATTAAGTGCTGATCATTTCTAGAAGATGACAGAAGAGGGAATCAGGTGAAAGTCCTGAGCGATCCGGTCACTGTAACAGGGAAGCCAATCTCAATATCCCATTGTGCTGATGCATGAGAAGGGGAGAGGAAGCGATGATCCTGAAGTCAGGAAACCTGCTTAGTATGGCGAGGTTAAACTTCCGTGTAAAGTGTAACAACCAACTTCGGGGAATCCGCAGCCCCTTAGTGTTGTCTGCTCTTTAATGGTAGCAGACATTTTTTATGGAATGCGCCTGTTCATGAGAATTATACCGATTAAATGGCAGGCGATACTACTTCGGATGTCCGTTCCCTCCGCGTATTTATGAACGGTTCATTTTCTACCCCGAAGTAGCATCGCTCCCTCTTTTTTACAAGAAAAACAGGAGGCGGATGGAATGGCCGGTGAATATTGGGAAGGCAAAGAATATTCCTTTTTCAGTCATAAAGAATGTGAGTTTTTTCCGTGCCACAAAGGTGCAGACCCACAGGATTTTAATTGCCTGTTTTGTTATTGTCCATTATATGCCCTGGGAGATAAGTGCGGAGGGAATTTTAAATATACGGAAAAAGGCCTGAAAGATTGTACAGGGTGTTTACTGCCTCATAAGCGCAGAAATTATGGTTACGTAACCGGTAAGTATCAGGAACTTGCAAAACTGATGGATGAGATCAGAAGCGTGAAAGCTAATGATAAAAAGGAATAATAAAGGCAAGAGTAATAAAAACAAGAATAATAGTGACAAGAATAACAAAGATAAGAGTAATAAAGATATAAATAAGAAAAGCTGTTGTACGGAAAATCTCTGAAAGGAGAATCCATACAGCAGCTTTTTTTATAGGAAATTACTCCGTAATGTTCCAATAAAGTAAAAAAATGTAATGGAAATACCCATCTAATACTCCTGTTATATAAAAACCTATCTTTTCATAAGGAAGGAAAGCAGTCTGGGAATCTGGCTATTAAGGATCAGATCCGGTGGAAAATTACAGTCTTTTGCAAAAGCTTCCCCATAAGTAAAATCACCGATGTGAGAGATCCCATGACTGTCACTGGAAAGGAGCACAGGAACCTGATATTGGAGACACAGTTCTAAAATCCTGCGGCAATTAGGCCTGGTATCGCCGCGGTATCCATAAGGCGCAAGAGATGCCTCGTTGATCTCCATAAGAACCTGGCTATGTGCGGCAGACCGGATCACGGCTTCATAATCAAGATCATATTGAGTATTATCAATATGGCCGAGAACCTTTACACAGGGATGCTGCATCACATTTAACAGTGCAAGTGTATTGCTCTGTCTGTCTGCGGGACGAAGGTTCTGGACATGCATACTGGCAATCGCATAATCAAGGCCTGAAAGGACATCTGCTGGAAGGTCGATCCGGCCTTGTTCATCCAGGATATTAACCTCTGCACCTAAAAGCAGCTGAATGCCAAAACGCTTCCTGGGGGCTGCGGACAGGCTGCGAAAATAAGAAACAGTACCTGCGCCTATAGTAGATGGACCATGGTCGGTGATCCCTAAAAGAGAAAGTCCTTTGCATGAAGCTGCTTTTGCCATTTGGGTAATGGTACAGGAGGTGCCATGGCCACTGGCAATAGAATGAGTGTGTATATCTGATAAAAACATAATTAAACAACTCCTTTGCTACCAGTATGACACAGCGTGAAAAGCTTTGTCAATGAAAAAAACAGGTGATTTCCTGAAAAAACAATAAAAACAACATAATAAAACCTTTAAAAACAACATAAAACAACAGATATACCTTGACTTATTGTGTGGAATGAGGTAGAATCACAATAGAAACAAAATGTTACTGCGAAAAAGGGAGCAGGAAACGCTATATATGCTTAAGGAGGATAAAAAAGCATGGTAAACGAATATGAGATCAAAAAACAGATTTGTGAAATCGGAAAACGTATCTACAACCGTAACATGGTAGCAGCAAACGATGGTAACATTTCCGTAAAACTGAATGACAATGAATTTCTCTGCACACCTACTGGTGTATCCAAAGGATTTATGACTCCGGAGTATATCTGTAAGGTAGATGCTAAGGGAGATGTGATCCAGGCAAATCCGGGATTCCGTCCTTCTTCTGAGATCAAGATGCACATGAGAGTATATCAGAAAAGACCGGATGTAGGATCTGTTGTACATGCACATCCTGTATATGCAACATCTTTTGCAATTGCAGGTATTCCTCTTACACAGCCGATTATGCCAGAGGCAGTTATCGCATTAGGATGTGTTCCGATTGCTGAGTATGGTACTCCATCTACCAATGAGATTCCGGATAGACTTGAGAAATATCTTCCATATTATGATGCAGTTCTTCTTGAGAGCCATGGCGCACTTACCTGGTCAACAGACCTTCTTGCTGCATACATGAAGATGGAATCTGTTGAGTTTTATGCACAGCTTCTGTACCAGTCCAAGATGCTGGGCGGACCAAAGGAATTTGATAAAGAAACTGTTCAGAAGCTTTATGAGATCAGAAGAAAAATGGGCCTTCCGGGCAAACATCCTGCAAATCTGTGCCTGAACAAAGATGGCGTAAACTGCCATAACTGCGGTGGTGGATGTGGTTCTTCTGAAGCGAAGAAAGACGTAGCAGGAGATGCAGATCTGGTAGCACAGATCACTAAACAGGTAATGAAACAGCTGGGAATGTAAGAAAAGTTAGGAGGACAATCTCATGCCAATCAGCGAAAGCATGGTACAGGATATTGTACAGGAAGTAATGGCAAAAATGCAGATTGCAGATGCTCCGTCCGGAAAACATGGCGTTTTTAAAGATATGAACGAAGCGATCGAAGCTGCAAAAAAAGCACAGAAGATCGTTCGTGCAATGTCAATGGACCAGAGAGAGAAGATTATTACCTGCATCCGCAGGAAAACAAAGGAAAATGCAGAAATTCTTGCACGAATGGGTGTGGATGAAACCGGAATGGGAAATGTAGGAGATAAGATCCTGAAACATCATCTGGTTGCAGATAAAACACCGGGTACAGAGGATATCAGCACAACTGCATGGTCCGGGGACAGAGGACTGACACTTATTGAGATGGGACCTTTTGGTGTGATCGGTGCGATTACTCCTTGTACCAACCCAAGTGAAACAATTCTCTGCAATACAATAGGCATGCTGGCAGGTGGAAATACAGTTGTATTTAACCCTCATCCGGCAGCAATCAAAACATCGATTTATGCAATCAATCTTTTAAATGAGGCCTCTCTGGAAGCAGGCGGGCCTGATAATATAGCTGCAACCGTAGAAAAACCAACACTGGATACAAGTGAGATCATGATGAAGCACAAGGACATTCCGTTGATCGCAGCCACTGGAGGTCCTGGTGTTGTAACAGCAGTTCTTTCTTCCGGTAAAAGAGGGATCGGTGCAGGTGCCGGCAATCCTCCAGCACTGGTGGATGAGACCGCAGATGTGCGCAAGGCTGCACAGGATATTGTGAATGGCTGTACATTTGATAACAATCTTCCCTGCATTGCAGAGAAGGAGATCGTTGCAGTTTCTTCTATCGTAGATGAACTGATGCATTACCTTGTGACAGAGAATGACTGTTATCTTGCTTCTAAAGAAGAACAGGATAAACTTACAGAGGTTGTACTTGCAGGCGGCAAGCTGAATCGTAAATGTGTGGGACGTGATGCCAGAACATTACTTTCCATGATTGGTGTAAATGTACCTGCAAACATCCGGTGTATCGTATTTGAAGGACCAAAGGAGCATCCGCTGATCACCACAGAGCTTATGATGCCGATTCTTGGTGTAGTAAGAGCAAAAGATTTTGATGATGCAGTAGAACAGGCTGTATGGCTTGAACATGGCAATCGTCACTCTGCTCACATTCATTCTAAAAATATTGATAACATTACCAAGTATGCGAAAGCAATCGATACAGCAATTCTTGTAAAGAATGCACCGTCTTATGCTGCTCTTGGCTTTGGCGGAGAAGGCTATTGTACCTTTACCATTGCCAGCCGTACAGGCGAGGGTCTTACAAGCGCAAGCACCTTTACAAAGAGAAGACGTTGTGTAATGGCAGACAGCCTTTGCATTCGCTGACAGGAGGATGGTAGATAATGGATATGAATAATGTAAATATTGAAGAAATAGTAAAACAGGTACTTGCAGGAATGTCAGGAAATGCCCCTGCTCCTTCCAAAGCAGCACCTGCACCTTCAACAGGCAGCATTCCGAAAACAGCAAGGGTTGCTATGTTGACAGCACTTGAGCATTACGATATTAAGGAGTTCCCGATTCCTCCTGTTGGAGATGATGACATCCTTGTAAAGGTAGAAGGATGTGGTATTTGTGGTACAGATGCTCATGAGTTTAAAAGAGATCCGTTCAGCCTGATCCCGGTTGCACTGGGACATGAAGGAACTGGTGAGATCGTTGCCATGGGTAAGAATGTAAAGACAGATACAGCCGGAAAACCTGTTAAGATCGGTGATAAGGTTGTTACCTGTATGATTTTTAAAGATGATCCTGACATTACAATGTATGATCTGAATAAGAAGAATGTAGGAGGCGCAGATGTTTATGGACTGCTTCCTGACGATGATATTCATCTGAATGGATGGTTTTCTGATTATATCTATATCAGAGGCGGCAGCTTCGGATCTACGTTCTTTAATGTAAGCGATCTGGATTTGGATTCCCGTATTCTGATCGAGCCAAGTGCAGTTTTGGTGCACGCAGTAGAAAGAGCGAAGACAACAGGCATCCTTCGGTTTAACAGCAGAGTTGTTGTACAGGGATGCGGCCCTATCGGTCTGATCTGTATCGCAGTACTTCGCACCATGGGTATTGAAAATATCTGTGCAGTAGATGGAGAACAGAAACGTCTTGATTTTGCCAAGAGAATGGGCGCAAGCATGACTGTAAACTTTAAAGACCACAAGGGTATTGAGGCACTTGCAGGTGCAGTAAAAGATGCATTCGGTGGACATCTTGCTGATTTTGCTTTCCAGTGTACAGGATCCCCGGTAGCACATTCCAATATTTATAAGTTTATCCGCAACGGCGGTGGCTTATGCGAGCTGGGATTCTTCATTAATGGAGGAGATGCTACCATTAATCCTCATTTTGATATTTGCTCCAAAGAGATCACAACAGTTGGCTCCTGGGTATATACACTGAGAGATTATGCAACTACATTTGATTTCCTGAAGAGGGCAAAAGGCATCGGTCTTCCAATGTCAGATCTGATCACAGACAGATTTCCACTGGAAGAGATCAACGAAGCGCATAAGACCAATCTTGCAATGACAGGACTGAAGATTGCGATCATTAATAAATAACCGGCGGGATAAAGGAGAGAAGAGATGGCAGAAGCTGTAGGAATTTTAGAGGTGTTCGGATTGACAACGGCTTTCGTGGCAGCCGATGCCGGTTGTAAGGCAGCAAATGTCCATCTGGAGGTTTTTGATAAGAACAAACCTGCCAATGCGGACAGCCTGCCAGTACCACTTCTTGTCTGCATTAAATATCGGGGCAGCGTATCGGATGTGACAGCAGCTGTAGAAGCAGGTATGAAAGTTGCAAAGAGCATGACCGGTGTGGTTCAGCATTATGTGATTCCAAATCCGGATACCGGTACAGAAAAAATGTTAAAGATTAGTGCCCTGGATAGGCAATAGACATTGCAGAAATAAAAAAGATACTATACAATACAAGACAGAAGCAACAGACGATAATAATACAGTTTACTTAGATAATTCAGGAGGATTAAAAAATGGCACAGGAAGCTTTAGGAATGGTTGAGACCAGAGGACTTACAGCAGCAATCGAAGCAGCAGATGCAATGACCAAAGCAGCAGAGGTATCTCTGATCGGAACAGAGAAGATTGGATCCGGACTGGTAACAGTTATGGTTCGTGGAGATGTAGGAGCTGTTAAGGCTGCAGTAGAGAGCGGAAGCGCAGCAGCATCCCGTCTTGGAGAACTGGTTGCTACACATGTGATTCCAAGACCGCACAATGATGTAGAAAAGATCCTTCCTACCATCTGAAAAGAATCAGGTAATTAAGGAGTTCGCTCATGAATAAATCATATGGCTTTATCGAAATCACAGGTGTTGTGGCGGCTATGGATGCCCTGGACATTATGTGTAAAACCGCAGATGTTCAGCTGGCGTCATGGGAACGCAAGCTGGGCGGACGACTGGTGACGATCATCGTAGAAGGCGATGTGGCGGCTGTAACAGAGGCGGTAGAGACTGCTGTAGCAAAGGCTATCAAGAAACCGGTCAGTTATGCAGTGATCGCCCGACCCCATGAAGAGATTGTCAAGATAGTGGAATTAAGCGCGAGCCGATGGAAAAAATCTGAAGTACAGGGGGATGAATAATGGCTGACGAGAAAAATACAGCGGAAAATGAAGCCCCGAAAAAGGCTGCCGCTCCCAGGAGAAGAACGGCGAAAACAACAATCAAAAAAGAACCTGTAGAAAGATCACAGACAGATCATAAGGAGGAAAAAAGAATGACACAGGAAGCATTAGGAATGGTTGAAACCAGAGGACTTACAGCATCAATTGAGGCAGCTGACCAGATGTGCAAAGCAGCAAATGTTGCACTTGTTGGAACAGAGAAGATCGGATCCGGACTTGTAACAGTTATGGTTCGTGGCGATGTAGGAGCTGTTAAATCTGCTGTTGAGGCAGGAAGCGCAGCAGCATCCAGACTTGGTGAACTGGTTGCTACACACGTGATCCCAAGACCACATAACGATGTAGAAAAGATCCTTCCGGTTTTAAAATAATCCACAGGATAGAATACAATCGGAAAGAAAGCGGGTGCAATCTTGGAAACCAATAACATTGAGCTGATCACGAAAATGGTGATCAATGCAATCAATAAAAAAGAAGAAAAAGGCAATGGTTTTATGGTGCCTATCGGAGTTTCTGCAAGACACATCCACCTGACACAGGAACATGTAGAGGCACTGTTTGGTTCAGGATATCAGCTTACAAAGAAAAAAGAGCTGATGGGCGGACAGTTTGCTTCTAATGAAACAGTGACAATTGTTGGATTGAAGCTTCGTGCGATTGAGAATGTACGTATTCTTGGACCTGTGCGTAAAGCATCTCAGGTAGAGGTTTCTGCCACAGATGCTATTAAGCTTGGCATGAAGGTGCCTGTAAGAGAGTCCGGTGATGTGAAGGGCAGTGCCCCTATTGCTATTGTTGGACCTAAAGGTGCCATCTATCTGAAAGAGGGATGTATTGTGGCAATGCGTCATATACATATGTCTCCAAAGGATGCTCAGGCAGCAGGAGTCAGGGACGGTGACATTGTTTCTGTGAAGGCAGACAATGAACGTGGAACGATTTTCAATCATGTTAAGATCCGTGTGGATGACAGCTTTACATTAGAGATGCACATCGATACAGATGAGGCGAATGCGGCACAGATCGCTACTGGTAATACCGTAACGATTATCAAGTAAGATCTGGTAAAGAACGCAATAATAGTTTTTCTCCTGCAGGGACTGTTCCACAGGGATCCAACAGGATATCTGGACAGTTCCTGCAGGTGGATTTAGAACACTGGAGGTTCATATGATTATAGGCAAAGTAGTTGGCAGCGTGGTTTCTACACGGAAAAGTGAAAAACTGGTAGGCAATAAATTTATGATCGTTGAGCCTGTCCATCATATGAAAGGTGACCTCAGTCAGATCGTTGCCATTGATATTATCGGTGCAGGGATCGGAGAATATGTATTGGTGGCACAGGGAAGCGCAGCAAGAATCGGCTGCGGCGTAGAAACAGCACCGGTGGATGCAGCTATTGTAGGTATTGTAGACGATGGTGCAGGATTGGAGTAACGCCATGGAAATTAAAGAGTTACAGAAAATTATTCAAGAGAATGGTGTAGTTGGTGCCGGCGGTGCCGGATTTCCTACATACATGAAACTGACCGATAAAGCGGATACGATTCTCATGAACTGTGCAGAGTGCGAGCCATTACTGAAATTACACAGACAGTTATTAGAGAAGCACGCATATGAGATCATGAAGACCTTCCATATGGTTGCAGAGACTGTGGGAGCGTCAGAAGCGATTATCGGGATCAAAAGGTCCTATACACAGACGGTAAATGCTTTGAAGCAGCATATTGAAGAATTTCCGGGAATGAGGATTCATCTTCTGGACGAAGTTTATCCTATGGGAGACGAGGTAGTGCTGATTTATGAAGCTACCGGCAGAGTCGTAAGACCTGGCGGACTTCCTATTGAGCAGGGTGTGGCCGTTTTTAATGTAGAGACTTTGTATAACGTATACAGGGCTGTAGAGTCAGGAAAACCTGTAACAGACAAATATGTATCTGTTGTTGCAGAGGTAAATAAACCAGTAACTGTAAGAGTTCCTCTTGGCTGTACACTGGAAGAGGTAGTGGAGCAGGCAGGCGGTATTACAGTAAAAGATCCGGTATATTTTGTTGGCGGACCGATGATGGGACGTATTGGGCAGCCTTCTGATCCGGTGACAAAGACGACAAATGCGATCCTGATCCTGCCTAAGGATCATCTGATCGTGCAGAAGAAGCAGAGGACTTCTTCTATAGATTTGAAAAGAGCAGCATCAATTTGCTGCCAGTGTAATACCTGTACGGATCTGTGCCCGAGAAATAATCTGGGACATCCGATTGATCCGGCACGCTTTATGAGAGCAGCATCCAATCATGATTTTCAGGATCTGAATCCATACATAAATGCAAGTTTCTGCAGTTCCTGCGGTGTTTGTGAAATGTATGCATGTCCACAGAGTCTGGCACCAAGGACTTTGCTGGCAGACATGAAAGGCGGGTTACGTAATGCCGGGATCAGACCTCCGCAGGGGGTTCAGCCGGTGCCGGTAAAAGAATCCAGAGAGTATCGTAAGGTGCCTGAAGAAAGATTGATGGCAAGGCTTGGACTTACCAGATATGATAAGAATGCACCACTGGATGAAACTCTCGTACCTGTACCAAAAGTTCGGATCCTTTTAAGCCAGCATATCGGAGCCCCTGCCCAGGCAATTGTAAAGGCAGGAGATCAGGTTGAGAGGGGTCAGATGATCGGAGCACCTGCAAATGGTTTAAGTGTAGGGATCCATGCATCAATCACAGGTAAGGTAACAGAAGTAACAGATCGTTATATTGTAATTGCAAAGATGTAGAAAGGACGGACAGAACATGAGCAAAGCAATCGGGATGATTGAATTTAAAACCACATCCACAGGTGTAACCGCTGCAGATGCTATGGTAAAAACATCGGAAGTGGAGATCGTGGAGGCACAGACCGTATGTCCGGGCAAATATATTGCAATTATAACCGGAGATCTGAGCGCAGTAAAAGCTGCTGTTGAGACAGCAGTAACTACTTATGAGGATAAATGTATTGACAGTTTTGTCCTTGGCAATCCTCATGAATCTATTTTCCCGGCTATTTACGGTACCACACAGGTGGAAGAAATCAGTGCCCTGGGAATACTTGAAACTTATGACGCAGCCTCCATTATTGAAGCTGCTGACCAGGCTGCTAAGACAGCTATCGTAGATCTGATCGAACTTCGTATTGCTAAAGGTATGTGCGGAAAGTCCTATATGATGATTACAGGAGAGGTTTCTGCTGTGGAAGCATCTATCCAGAGAGCAAAGGAACTTGTTGCGGAAAAGGGAATGTACCTTGATTCCTCCGTTATTGCACATCCGGACAGGAGAATGATCGACAGTATCTTGTAATTTACAACAAAAAAAGAAAAAGGAGGCAGATTAATGCTCGCATTAGAGAGACGGAACTTGATTTTAACAAAACTGCAGGAAGAAAAGCGGGTTGTGGTCAGCGAACTCAGCCAGCTTTATAACGTCTCTGAGGAAACCATACGCCGTGACCTGGATAAGCTTGAAAAAGAAGGGCTTGCCATTAAAAGCTACGGTGGTGCGGTGATCAATGAGAATGTAAGTATTGATCTGCCTTTTAACATCCGTAAGAATCAGAATGTGATCGGCAAACAGAGAATGGCAGAGATTGTAGCTTCCCTGATCCATGAGGGAGAAACAATCTCCATGGATGCTAGTACTACAGATGTATTCATTGCAAAAGCATTGAAAAGTAAAGAGAAACTCACTCTTTTAACTAATTCCATGGAAATCCTCCTGGAATTGACTGATGTGTCAGGCTGGAACATCCTGTCTACTGGTGGGACGATGAAAGAAGGATATCTGGCATTTCTTGGTTCAAAGACCGATGAAGCTTTCAGGTCTTATTATGTGGATACTGCTATTTTTTCCTGCAAAGCACTGGATCGAAATAGAGGGATCATGGAATCCCAGGAAGCATTCGGCTGTGCCAAGCGTGCAATGATCGCTTCGGGAAGAAAGAAGATTCTTGTGCTGGATAATGGCAAATTTGACCAGTCAGCTTTTTGCATAGCAGGTTCTTTTAAAGATGTGGATATTGTGGTGACAGATGTAAGACCAGCTGATGAGTGGATGCAGCTTTTTGATGAATGGGATATAAAGTGCCTGTACCCATCCTGCGAATCAGAAGAATAAGGAGCATGTGGTTATGAAAACATTTGAAATGAAAACAGTGATCCATTTTGGTGATAATTCACTGGAGCGGCTGAAGGTGATTCCTTATAAAAGAGTGCTGATCATTACAGATCCTTTTATTGCAAATGGGGATATGATCGATCTGATCACAGCACCACTGAAAAGCGGAGGGATACAGTATGATCTTTTTACAGATGTAGTACCGGATGCACCAATAGGGAAGATTGCTGAAGGAGTGAAAAAGTTTCTGGAGTATCAGCCGGAAGCAGTGATTGCTGTGGGCGGCGGATCTGCCATTGATTCCTCCAAAGCCATCCGTGAATTCGCTTTAAAGATCAATAATTATGGAAAGGTAGGCCTGATTGCCATTCCTACCACAAGTGGGACTGGCTCAGAGGTGACTTCCTTTGCGGTTGTAAATGATACAGATGCCCAGGTAAAATACCCGCTTGTATCTGACAGCCTTACGGCGGATGAGGCCATCCTGGATGCAGAACTGGTTCGCAGTGTACCTGCTTCTGTAACAGCAGATACAGGAATGGATGTATTTACCCATGCACTGGAGTCTTATGTAAGCACGGATCACAATGAATTTTCAGCAGCATTGGCTGAGAAGGCAATTGAGATATGTGGTGTATTCTTACTTCGTGCTTATCTGGATGGCAATGATATGCATGCACGCCAGAAGATGCATGTAGCTTCCTGCCTTGCAGGGCTTTCCTTTAACACGGCAGGACTGGGGATTACCCACAGTATGGCACATCAGCTAGGTGCTATGTTCCATATTCCCCATGGAAGGGCGAATGCAATGCTTCTTCCCCATATTGTGGAGTTCAATGCAAATATCAATAAACACAGCAAGAGCCAGAAGGAATACCTTCCGGCTGTGAAGCGATATTCTAATATTGCACACGTCCTTGGACTAAGCAATTATAATAAAGTGATGAGTGTACGTTCTCTTGTGAACTGGATCCAGTTTATGCAAAAAGAGATGAACATACCGTTGACCATTCAGGAAATGAAAACGATCACACCGGATGTTTATTTTGCAGCAATCGACCGGATGGCCGAGGCAGCTTTGGCAGATGCATGTACAGCTACTAATCCAAGAGTTCCTACCAAAGAAGACATCGTAAAGATCTATACAAAACTCTGGTCTTTTTAAATGAGCAAGCAGCAGGACAGTTCCATAACTGTCCTGTAAATATATACAGTTTTGGACCTAATTAATTAGCCAGGCGGGTCACGGATATCCGCTTAACTAATGAATATATACGTTTCTGTTATGCGGAATGCAGGGACGTATCACTTAAAAAGTCTTTTTATCAGAAAAGGTAGATACTATGAAAAGATCAAAAAGAATAGAAGCTTTAGACAAGCGGGCAGTAAATCTGGATGGTTTTATTGATGAGTGGCCGGAGATGGGATTTGTGGCAATGCACAGTCCTTACGATCCCAAACCATCGGTAAAGGTAGAGAATGGAATGATTACAGAACTGGACGGAAAGAAAAGAGGAGATTTTGATTTTCTGGATCAGTTCATTGCAGATTATGCAATTCGGGTGGATCGGGCAGAAGCGTCCATGGCGGTGCCTTCTCTTGAGATCGCACGGAAGATCGTAGATATTTCCGTATCCAGAAAAGAAATCCTTTCGATCGTATCAGGGATCACACCTGCAAAAATGGCAGAAGTGATCAATCATCTGAACGTGGTGGAAATGATGATGGGCATGCAGAAAATGCGTGCAAGAAAGGTGCCAGGCAATCAGGCACATATTACAAATCTGAAGGACGATCCGGTACAGATTGCAGCAGATGCTGCTGAAGGTGCACTTCGTGGATTCAGGGAAGAAGAAACCACCATGGGTGTGGCAAGATATGCGCCTTTTAATGCCATAGCACTTCTGATTGGCTCACAGGCTGGCAAGAAAGGAGTTCTGACTCAGTGCTCTGCAGAAGAGGCCACAGAGTTGGAGCTGGGGATTCGTGGGTTTACTACCTACGCAGAGACACTGTCTGTATATGGAACCGAGAAAGTCTTTATTGATGGGGATGATACTCCTTATTCAAAGGCATTTCTTAATTCAGCTTATGCCTCCAGAGGTCTAAAAGTCAGATTTACTTCAGGTGCAGGCTCCGAAGTATTGATGGGAAGCAGTGAACAGAAATCCATGCTTTATCTGGAATGCAGATGCCTTTATGTAACCAAAGGCGCTGGTTCCCAGGGAATCCAGAATGGGTCTGTAAGCTGTATTGGTGTTGCGGCCGGCGTTCCGGCTGGTATCCGTGAGGTTATGGGAGAAAATCTTGTGGCAGCACTTTTGGGACTGGAATGTGCATCTTCCAATGACCAAAGCTTTTCTAACTCAGACATGAGAAGGACAGCAAGAACTATGCTTCAGTTTATGCCTGGAACGGATTTTATTTTTTCAGGTTACGCAGCTGAGCCAAATTACGATAATATGTTTGCAGGCTCCAATTTTGATGCTGAGGATTTTGATGATTACAATGTAATGCAAAGAGATATGCAGGTGGATGGCGGGCTCAGGCCGGTTACTGAGGATGAAGTGATCCGTGTACGCCACACTGCAGGAAAGGCAGTTCAGGCAGTATTTAAATACCTGGGGCTTACTGAGATTACCGATGAACAGGTGGAAGCAGTTACCTATGCACATGGAAGTAAAGATACATTGAACAGAGATTCTGCGGCAGATATTATGGCAGCGGATGATCTGATGAAGCGTGGGATCACAGGGATTGATGTGGTGAAAGCATTGGCAGAAAGCGGATTTGAGGAACTGGCACAAAGTATCCTGAACATGCTGAAGCAAAGAGTGATTGGTGATTATATGCACACAGCTGCTATCCTGGATGAACATTTTCAGGTAATGTCCGGGGTTAATACACCTAATGATTATATGGGACCGGGAACCGGTTATCGTGTAACAGGAGAGCGTTGGGAAGAAATCAAAGCCATTCCTCATAGGATCAATGTAGACGAATTTTAGGAGGCTGTGTTATGAAAATAGATGAACAACTGATACGTGCTGTTACTGCAGCAGTAGTGGAACAGTTGCAGAAAAACGGGCAGCTCCACTTGGATACAGTAAGAGATACAACAAACAACAAAGAAGGCTATAAACTTGCCGGAAGAACACGGATGAAGCCAAAGCATTCTTATAAGGACACTGTAAAAGCAGAACAGGGCACTGATCCAAAAGAGATCGTAATCGGTGTGGGAGCTGCTTTTCAGACAGAGATTCGCTCTACGATCTGTGGGATTCCTTTAGATAAGGTTTTGCAGAATGTACAGGCTGGGATTGAGGAAGAAGGCATGGTTTCCAGAGTTGTAAAGGTTCTGGACACTTCAGACGTTGGATTTATGGCACTTCAGGCTGCCAAGCTTTCCGGTTCAGGGATTGGTATAGGGATCCAGTCAAAAGGTACCACTGTGATCCATCAAAAGGATTTATATCCCTTATCTAATTTGGAACTATTTCCGCAGGCACCGCTTATGTCATTGGATACTTACAGGAAGATTGGCAGAAATGCTGCCAAATATGCAAAAGGGGAGAAAGTAACACCTATTGAATGTACCAATGACCCTATGGTGCGGGCCAAATATCAGGTCAAGGCAGCTCTGATGCATATTGTGGAGACAGAACAGCTGGATCCGGAAAAAGGGATGATCAGTTGGGAGGGAGTATGATGAGTAATTATCCTCTTGGACAAAATGAAGCAGATACCATAACTTCTAAGACAGGGAAAAAGTTAAATGAGATCACTCTGGAAGAAGTTAAAAAAGGAAATGTAACAGCTGAAGACATTAAGATTTCATCTGAAATGCTGAAACGTCAGGGAAAAGTAGCCCAAGAAGCAGATAATCCTCAAATGACTGCAAATTTTGAGAGAGCGTCAGAATTGGTGAATGTTCCGGATGATGTGATTTTAGATATGTACAACAAGCTGCGACCTAATCGTTCTTCGAAAAAGGAACTGGTGCTGATGGCACAGGAGCTTCTGGAAAAATACCAGGCGCCTCATTGTGCAAAGCTTGTACTGGAAGCAGCAGAAATATATGAAAAAAGGGGAATTCTTCTTTGAAACTGATTGCTGGTGTTGATATAGGAAATTCCACAACTGAAGTATGTATTGGGGCGATAGAAGACAATGGCAGATTCCGCTTTCTTTCCAGTGCTTCCAGGATGACCACGGGTACCAAGGGAACATTGCCTAATGTTCACGGGATCAAGGCAGCTCTTACAGAAGCAATGGAGCGGATCCATGAGCCTGTGGAGCGGCTTGCCCTTATTCGTTTGAATGAGGCTGCACCTGTGATCGGGGATACTGCAATGGAAACCATTACAGAGACGATCATTACAGAGTCTTCCATGATTGGACATAATCCTTCTACACCAGCAGGTGCAGGAGAGGCGGTCGGCCGTCTGATATTTCTTGAGAATTTATGGAAGGGCGAGGCAGGAGCAGCCTATATAGTAGCTGTGTCTAACAGATTTTCATATGAAGAAGCAGCCGCCAGGCTGAACCAGTTTCTGCCGGAACTGGATATCCGAGGACTGATCCTTCAGGCAGATGAGGCTGTACTTGTGGAAAATAGATTGAACCGCAAGATGCCCATTGTGGATGAAGTGAAACATATCACCAGGATTCCAGAAGGAAAGCTGGCTGCTATTGAGGTTGCCTTGCCAGGTACATCTGTCAGGATGCTTTCCAACCCTTATGGGATCGCAACCCTTCTCGGGCTGGATGCACAGGAAACAAAAGCCATTACTCCTATTGCCAAAAGTCTTGTGGGAAAAAGAAGTGCAGTAGTGATCCGCACACCTCATGGAAATATGAGAGAGAATATTCTGCCGGCAGGGGAGATCCATTTAAAAGGGGAGAAAGATCTGCAGGTGAATATTGATGCAGGTGCAGATGTGATCATGGAAGCAGTTGCCCAGGCAGGGGAGATCCAGGATATTACAGGACAGGATAATACCAATGTGGGAAATATGTTGAAACGGATCAAGAATGGTATGGCTGAGGTAGCTGGCAGCAAAGGAGATGAGATACGGATCACAGACATCCTGGCTGTGGACACCCTGGCGCCTGTAGAGATCAGCGGATCTCTGGCTGGAGAAACCTGTATGGAGAAGGCGGTTGGCATTGCAGCTATGGTAAAGACCCAGCATCTGCCTATGCAGCAGATCGCAGACAGATTAGAGGAAGAGCTCCACGTAAAGGCATCAGTTGCCGGGGTGGAGGCAGTGATGGCTTCCCTTGGTGCAATGACTACACCTGGTACCAGGCTTCCGCTGGCAATTCTGGATATGGGAGGAGGATCTACAGATGCAGCTGTCCTTGAACCGGATGGTTCTGTAAGGACTACCCATCAGGCAGGTGCCGGTGAACTGGTTTCCATGCTGATACAGACAGAACTTGGTCTTGGCAGCCGGGTTACAGCAGAACAGATCAAGAAGTATCCTATGGGAAAGGTGGAAAGTCTGTTTCATATGCGTTTGGAAAATGGAGCTATGCAGTTCTTCCCGGAATCCATAGATCCAAGATATTTTGGTCATGTGGTTTTGCTTGCACCAGGCGAGATGCTGAAGATTGAAGAAGACATTCCTATGGAACGTATCCTAGAGGTGCGGCAGGATGCCAAGAAAAAGGTATTTGTGAGAAATGCGATTCGTGCACTTAGGACAATAGCACCGGGGAATGACCTTAAAAATATACCCAATGTGGTTTTAGTTGGCGGTTCAGCAGAGGATTTTGAGATACCAGAGATGCTGATGGCGGCTCTTTCGGAATATAGGATCGTATGCGGACGAGGAAATATCAGAGGGACAGAAGGTCCAAGAAATGCAGTAGCAACAGGGCTTTTGATGTCCTATCTTGGGGAGAAACACCAAGGGTAAAGTAAGAATAGGAAGGAGAAGAGGCAATGGTTGTGAACAGGCCGGAGATCATCTTGTATACCTGCAGGCCGGATGAGGATTATCTGAAGGAAGTCTGTGCCGGGATCGAAGAAGAAGGCGTATTATATCGTATATACAGCCGTCAGGGAGATCTGGATACACTGGCTTTTGAAGCAGCAGCTGTCTCTATGCTAGGCTGTGGGATCGGGATCACAGGTAGCAAGCTTGCCATGCAGATGCAGCATCTTCCTAAAGGAAAAAATGTTTTTGAATTGAATTGTCCCAGATTCTGGCAGTGTCGTAATTTGGGAGCCAATAGCGCAAGGGCTGTAAAGAAGATGCCCTTTAAATCTGTAATAACCGGAAAAATGGAGGAATCACTGTTATGAATATTTATACGAAAGGCGGAGACAAAGGGACAACAAGTCTTGTACATACAAAAAATGTGTCAAAGTCAGATGACAGGATTCAGCTGGTTGGCACCATTGATGAGCTGACCAGTCACATTGGTCTGGTAAAATCCATGTTAACGGATCCGGATATGATACAGAATCTGGAAAAGATCCAGTCTACACTGATCACTTTAATGGCTGGGATCGCCGATCCTTATAAACGGGATTATCGGATCAGTGATGAGGAAACCAGTTTTCTGGAAGCAGAAATTGATCGGCTGGAAGGTTTGTTTGACAGACCAAAGGAGTTTATTCTTCCAGGTGCCAGCCGTCTGTCAGCAGAGACGGATGTGGCACGTACTGTGGCCAGGCGGGGAGAACGGGTGTTGGCTGCTGTCAGTGTGAAATTCGGGGCAGACAATGGTGCAAAAAAATATATGAATCGTCTGGCAGATTATCTTTATGTACTGGCAAGGTATATAGATGCCAGAGAAATGGGACATTCAAAAGATAGTGCATCAGGAAAAGAAGAATTTGCAGATAAGAAAAATCTGCAGAACAGAGGAAGTATTATGGGACAGAAGGAAATGCCAGTCAGTGAGGCTGTGATACAGGAAGTTTTGAAAAGAATGGGAATACAGGGAAAGATCACTTTGGACAGTGCCAAAAGGCTGATCGAAGCCATAGAGCAGGAGGCACAGCGAAGAGGAAAGAAGGCTGTGATCGCCGTCTGCGGTCCGGATGGGAATCCCATTGCAGTTCATGTGATGGATGGCGCATTTCTGGTAAGCTTTGATGTAGCTATCAAAAAGGCATATACTTCTGTAGCTGTTAAAATGACAACAATGGAACTCTCAGCACTTGCCCAGCCAGGAGGGACTTTCTATGGACTGGATAAAATGGACAATGGGAAGATTGTGATCTTTGGTGGTGGTGTACCCCTGAAAGTAGGGGATACTATTATCGGAGGATTGGGTGTTAGCGGCGGCACCGGAGAGGAAGACCATTCTCTGGCAGAGTATGGACTGAGCATTCTGGATCAGGTACTATGATAAAGTTGTGATGGTGCAGTTTTGGGCAGCCATCTTTAGAACTGTGCATCAAGTCTCACGTGCGTTCGACTTGAAATTTTAGAAAAGACATTTTATTTTATGAAGGAAACAGACCTGCGTTTTTTTTCATGTAAGATGTCTTTTTTTGATGAAAATGAAAATAGGGTGGATATAAACATCCTGCAAACTTTCGGTGAAATATATCTTTATGTTGGAAAAAAAGACAGGATCAGAAGGGAAAACAGGTGTAACCTGTCAAAATATGCAAAATGAGAGGGTTTTCTTTTGGTTGTATTCTGGCAGATGCTTTGATAGAATGGAGGAAACGAAAGAGGGAATAAGTAAAAAACATGTCTGCTGTCAGTTCTGAACAGCGAAAATCTCCCATCTTTTTATTTTTTTGTCTAAAAACCGGAAGTCAGGCTGATAAACAGTGAAGACTTCCGGTTTTGTCTATAATTTTTTATATTTTCCTGGCGTGGTACCTTTGTATTTACGGAAGGTACGGATAAAATAGCTTAAATCATTAAAGCCTGTCCGATAGGCAATCTCAGTAATGGAGTCATCTGTGGTAGAAAGCTGGTAGCAGGCCTCCTCAATCCGTTGTCTGTTCAGGTAGTCCATCGGGGTCTGGTGGGTCATTTCGGAAAAAAATCTGCAGAAATATTTTGGGGACATGGAAACAGAGGCAGAAAGCTGCTGCAGGGTTAGAGGACTGGAATAATTCTGTTCAATAAATTCGACCACCTGCTTCAGCTGCTGAAGTCTCTTATAGTCACGTCTTGTTTTGGAAATCCGGTCAAGATATAATTGTTTACCAAAAACAAGTCCGAAAAAATGATAAAATTGTCCAATAACTGTCATTTCATATCCTATGCTTTTTTCCAGGATAGCCTGAAAGATATCGTTCACAGTATCTACAATATCCGGGTATTTTCCTGTAAAATGATGATATACCATTAATTCCTGATGGGCAATCTTCTGGATGTATTCTCCACACAGGGTGTTTTGCTTGATAAATGTATTAATGTCAAAAACAATACACTCATATACACAGTCATTGTCTGGTATGCCACTGTGAAGAATACCACTGTTGACAAAAATAACATCACCTGCTTGTGCAGTAAAGCTTTTTTCATCTAAAGTGACAGTAAGGCTTCCGCGCAGGATTCGCATGATCTCGTATTCTACATGCCAATGATAAGACATTTCATAGCGTGGGTGGCTGCTGTCAATGTGATGAAATTCAAAAGGAAACTGATACGTACCTCTTGGCCGGTCTTCATTCTGATCCAATCCGTGCAAAAAATACATCTCCTTTCATTAAAATAGAAAAAGTGAATATTATGCTATTATTTGCTATTATAACACAAGTAATAATGTGCACACAACGGTATAATGAAAATCAGAGAAGGTTGTACATATGTATCTGTCAGGGGATTGACTAAGACAGATACACATTCTAAATTTTATTATGGGAGGTATTTAATATTATGGCAAAGAGCAGACTGATCGGTGAATATCCAGTAATCGGTATCCGTCCTACGATTGACGGCAGACGAGGCACTCTGGACGTAAGAGGTTCTCTGGAAGAACAGACCATGGGAATGGCAAAGGCTGCTGCAAAATTATTTGAAGAAAATCTGAAATATTCCAATGGCGAGCCGGTAAAGGTTGTAATCGCAGATTCTACCATCGGACGAGTTGGTGAATCAGCAGCATGTGCTGATAAATTCAGAAGAGAGGGCGTAGACATTACCCTTACTGTTACTCCATGCTGGTGCTACGGTTCTGAGACAATGGATATGGATCCACAGACTATTAAGGCAGTCTGGGGCTTTAATGCAACAGAAAGACCGGGAGCTGTATATCTGGCATCTGTTCTTGCTACACATGCACAGAAAGGACTTCCTGCATTTGGTATTTACGGACATGAGGTTCTGGATGCAGATGACATGGAGATGCCTGAAGATGTTAAAGAAAAAATGCTTAGATTCGGACGTGCAGCAGTTGCAGTTGCTTCTATGAGAGGTAAATCCTGGCTGCAGATCGGTTCTATCTGTATGGGTATCGGCGGTTCCATTATTGACTCTGATTTCATCGAGTCCTACCTTGGAATGCGTGTAGAGTCTGTGGATGAGGTAGAGATCATCCGTCGTATGACAGAAGGCATTTATGATCACGAAGAGTTTGAGAAGGCTCTGAAATGGGCAAAAGAAACATGTACCATCGGATTTGATAAGAACCCACCGGAACTGCAGATGACAGAAGAACAGAAAGAAGAGCAGTTTGAATTTGTTGTTAAGATGGCAGTTATCGTTCAGGAGCTGATGAACGGATGCGATAAGCTGGATCCGAAATTCTCTGAAGAAGCGATTGGCCATAATGCACTTGGAGCTGGATTCCAGGGACAGAGACAGTGGACAGACTTCTACCCCAATGGAGACTTTGCAGAGGCAGTCCTTAATACATCTTTTGACTGGAATGGAGCAAGAGAGCCATACATCCTTGCTACAGAGAATGATGTTCTGAATGGTCTTGGAATGATGTTTATGAAACTTTTGACAGGACGTGCACAGATGTTTGCGGATGTACGTACTTTCTGGAGCCCAAGCGCGATCAAGCGTGTGACAGGTTATGATGCAGAAGGCCTGGTTAAAGAAAATGGCGGTCTGATCCACCTGATCAATTCCGGTGCATGCTGTCTGGATGCAAGCGGAGAGGCAAAAGATGAGAACGGCACACCAGTCATGAAAGAGTGGTGGAATGTTACTGAGGAAGATCAGAAAGCAATCATGGCTGCTACTACATGGAATGCAGCTGATAACGGATATTTCCGTGGAGGCGGATTCTCATCCAGATTTGTTACAAAGGCAACCATGCCTGCAACAATGATCCGCCTGAACCTTGTAAAGGGTCTTGGACCGGTTCTTCAGATTGCAGAGGGATGGACTGTAGAGCTTCCTGAGGATGTATCTGATACTCTTTGGAAACGTACAGATTATACATGGCCATGTACTTGGTTCGTACCAAGATGCGATGGCAAAGAGGGCGCATTCAAATCTGCATACGACGTTATGAACAACTGGGGTGCTAACCATGGTGCGATTTCCTATGGACATATTGGTGCAGACCTGATCACTATGTGCTCCATGCTTCGTATTCCTGTATGTATGCACAATGTATCTGAAGATCAGATCTTCCGTCCGGCAGCATGGAATGCTTTCGGTATGGATAAAGAAGGCGCTGATTACCGTGCATGCAAGAATTACGGACCATTATACAAATAATGGGATGAGTGTGGGAGTACAGACAAGAAGTAATTTGCAGGTATCGTAGACTGCATCCTGTATCCTGACTTTATAAATAGTAGTATTCACCTGCCTGACCGTCTGAATGGATGGTCAGGCGTTTTTTCTGCAAAAAATGACAAAAAAAGATTGAAACTTTCCATGGAAATGATAGAATAAAAAATAATAGACAATTTTCCAATCAATGTATCTTATGAGGGAAATGGACAGTTGCATTAGCAGAAAGAAAGGGAATGGAAGAACCATATGAAGAATATTCTAAAAGGATTTTTGGGAGCTGTGTTTACTGTTCTGTTTACCATTACAGTATGGGCAGATGCAGGTAATACACAGAGTATAGATTATCCCACAGATTATTATATGATCGTGGAAAGTAAAGAAGGCGGTATTGATATATATGCTGAGCCGGATCTTTCTAGCCAGAAGCTGAATGATCAGCTGATTCCTAATGGGACAGCCCTTCATATAGAAGGTGAAAAGCAAACAGAAGATAAGCGTATATGGGGTTATACCAAATATCATGGCATGTATGGATTTGTTCCTACAGATGATCTGAAGCCGGTTACCCGTTCACAGGCTGTACAGTCTGAGTATTATTTGTATGGTGGTAAGGATGCAGATTATGACCTTACGGTTGCAGCAAAAGATGGCAGCGTTGCTTTGTACCATGGCCCTGGAGAGAAGTATGACACAGTGTCCGGCGCAGACCAGATACCAAATGGACAGGTGCTGCATATTACAGCAGAGGCAGATACAGGCGAGGATGGCCTGTGGGGAAAGACGGACTATGAAGGATTGGAAGGTTGGGTAAATATTCATCAGGCCAAAGGCGAAGACTCCAAGGGAGAGGACGCAGATGGGATAGAGATTATTGAGACTGTAAATCCAACTGAGAAAGCTACACCAACAAAGGAGCCGGAGGCAGCTTCTGTAAAGAAGTCGAAAGCTGCACCTGCAAAGAAGGCACAGGCTACACCTACTAAGAAGCCGGAAGTCACACCAACAAAGGAACCAGAGGCTACACCGACTAAGAAGCCGGAAGCAACACCTACTAAGAAGCCAGAGGCTACACCGACTAAGAAGCCGGAAGCTACACCAACAAAGGAACCAGAGGCAACACCTACTAAGAAGCCTGAAGCTACACCAACAAAGGAACCAGAGGCAACACCTACTAAGAGGCCTGAAGCTACGCCAACAAAGGAACCAGAGACAGTAACACCTACAGAGGAAGCGGTAACACCTACCGAAGAGGCGGTGACACCTACAGAGGAGGCAGTTACGCCAACGGATAAAGCTTCTGCTGAGAAGGATGCAATGGCAAAGGAAGCTTCTTCCCAGGAAACAAAGGCTGAAAAAGGGATTGGTAATTTGGCTTTATGGATACTTTTGGCAGCTGTAGTGATAGGGTTGATCATAGTAGTGGTTCTTATGAAAAAGAACAAGAAGAATTAAATCAGAATACAAAAAGAACGGCCATATATCTTTCTGATGAAACAGGAGGATATATGGCCGTTTTTTATGTACTATGAAATAACTTTGTAATGAAAGATTATTTGTTGATTACAACGCCTTTCTGAAGCATTACGTTGGCATATACAGCCTTTTCACTTGTTGCAATAATGCAATAAGCAGTTTTGGCTTCTTCATAAAATGCAAACCGTTCAATATTGCCCACAGCAGAAGCACCACGGGAATCATGCTTGGTAACAATTTCTTTATAAGTATCCCAGATAGGTGTAGCCACCTGATCTCCTGGCATGACTTCCATCAGATTAACCGGATGATCTACATAAGTATCCAGTGGGATCATAGTAAGAATGGCATCCAGGATCTCAGGTACACCATGGCCATCGCACCGTACGATCACTGCATTTTTACCCATAGATTCTACAGGAAAATTACCGTCTGCAATTACAAGACGGTCGCTATGACCCATTTCACATAATACTTTTAATAATTCAGGTGATAAAATTTCAGGAACTCCCAATAACATTGTTTGCTCTCCCTTCTGTTCTTTTTTTATAGAGTACATGGAGACAGGAGAGATTGCAAGGCAATATTTTACTGAAAAAGATGAAATAGTTACGGAAAAGTTACTGTGAACAGCTGTACGGAAAATCTGCAAAAAACACAAGCAACCGTAACATTGGAAATATTCGCAGCTTATTTAAAGAAATTGGCTGAACTCAACTTTTTCTTTATTAGGGCCTTCAATGGTAAAAAACTTCACTCCATTGTCCCAGAAAGGCAGGAAATGGATCTGGTCATTTAAGGTGTTAAGGTCATGTCTGCATACCAGGTTGTATACAGCTTCAATATCTGTAACATTAATGGCAATATGCTCTATAGCACCGTAAGACATAGACGTAGAATCACACTCATAGGCTTCAATTACAAGATCACCAAGTTTTAAAAAGTTTACAGACTTACCGGTATCCTCCATTGTTGTGGAAAAGGCAATTTCAAATCCAAGCTCTGAGTAGAATAAAAGGGTTTCTGCCATGTCGGTTGTAGGAATGCCGATGTGCTGAATACCGGTAGCATAATCTTTGATTTGCATGTTATAAATCTCCTTTCGCATTTCAATTTTGTCATATGTTACATGCCCCACATCAGATAGCCAAAATGACGAGATATTCTTAGAAGAGATGTGAGGTGATATCTTATATATGTTTTATGGATTTGGTGCTGGAGCTGCGGCCGTATACAACATTTTGACCGGAACGGCTGTAAGCACGTACCCTGTAACGATAAGTGCTGCCTTTTACAGCTTTTGTATCTGTATAGGTAAGACTGCGGCTTACTCCCACCTTTTTCCAGCCTTCATTTTCATAGCGGTAGATCACATAGCCTGTAGCACCGCTGCACCGTTTCCAGCTGAGGCGGATCCTCTGGGAAACAGACTGGGGGATTCTCAGTGTTACTCTGGGCAGAGGAGTGGCAGCCGTGATGCCGGAGGTAAGATAGGAGCCAAGCACCTGTCGGTTGCCTGTGTTTGTAAAAGCTCTTACTGTATACGTGTTTATTTTTCCGGGAGCAACCGGGAAGGAGCGTGAGCTTATATGGATAAAGGAAGTGGTGCTGGCATCTGTGGAACCCAATAATTTCCAGCGTTTTCCTTTTTTAATGTAAATACGGTATCCATCTGCATCGGCTACCTTTTTCCAGGAAATCAGATTCCTGTTTGCAGAAAGAGAAGATACTTTTTTTAAGGCTGGTGCAATGGCTTTTGGGATTCCTTTCTTTCCCTTTGAATCATATCGGCTGGTTCCTGTTTTGGAAACAGCACGTACTGTGTAGGTATAAGTGGTTCCAGGCGTTAAATAACGGTGATTGTAACCATTTCGTTTGATGCCTTTTTGAAGGACTTTCCATGATTTGGCATTGCCCTCTTTGTAATAGAGAGTATAAGAAGCGGCACCAGGAATCTTGTCCCACATGATCCGAAGGGAACGGGAACTGGTAGCCTTCACAGTATGGATCTTCGGGGTACGCAGACGCGAATCCACTGTAACGGTCAAAGCAGTGGTGACCTGGGAGTCCCCCTTCAGGGTTATGGTGATCCTGGCTTTTCCGGCACGCTTCGGGGTCAGGATCCCGCTGGAGGATACTCTGCACACAGAGGGGCTGGCGCTTGCGAAAGTAAGGGCAGATGGAGAGATCTGTACATGGGAAAAGCCATTGTCAATAAAAAACTCAACTTCTTTTCTTTCGCTAAGGCCAAGCTTCATATTGCCGGTTGCATAAAATTTAAACGGGATACCGGATGAAGAAATAAAGGGTATTTCTGCAGAAACAGTACTGCTGGTATAAGCGTTCATATCAGCGGGAGTGGTAACCTGCTTTCCGTAAAGGAGTACCCAATAGCTTACACCTCCGGCAGTGATGGCTCCAACACCTGCAGCCGTGTAATCGGCATTAAAAATACCTGCCTGATCATCTCCGTTCATCCACACTGCCAATGCTTCAGAAGCGGTTCCCTGTCCTGCAGAAATGCTTTCGTAAGAAGCATCCAGGCAGGCTGTAAGTCCGGAAACACCAATAGGCCGTGTATGGGAATAAAGCACCGAAAGCTCACCGGCACGCTTCATGGCTGCATCCAACAGAGTTGTGTCCATGGTAAGCGGGGAAAGGCCTTTGGCTGAACGCTGCTGATTTACAAGGGCAACCAGCTGGGACGCACTTTCATAATCATAAGTAATATTAATGGGAATCCTGCTGGCTGTTTTCAGAAGCTCATCTGCAGGGTTCACCCGGGTATCTGGACGAATAGATACAGAGGCTGTATCCGGAAAAGCATGGTCGCCTACTGTTACAGAGGCATAGGGCAGAACTACGGAGGTGATGCCTGTATTATAAAATGCATATCTACCAATAGAAATCAGGCCCTCCGGAAGCGTAATCTGAGTAAGAGAAGGGCAACCCATAAATGCCTGATACCGGATCTCCTTCAGAGAAGAAGGAAATACCACTTCTTTCAGGGAAGCAGATTGTCCGAAGCATCCGTTAGGGATCAAGGTAACACCTTCCGGGATCTGGATCCGTTCCAGGGAGTTGCAATAGCTGAAACTGTTGTTGCCAAATTCGCGGATCCCTGTACCGAATATTATGCTGGAAAGACTGCCGCAATATTGGAAGCACTGGGTAGGAATCTGGGTCAATCCGTTGCCGATGGTAACATCTGCCAGCTGTCCGCAGCTGGAAAAAGCACTGGTTCCCATTTCCGTTACGGTGTCAGGGATCCTGATGGAGGTCAGGCGGCTTTTATAAAAGCTGGCAAGTCCAAGCCTGGATACCTGGTTCAGATCCACAGTCTGCAGATTGGCTGCATAAAAAGCATACACGCCAATGGTCTTTACCGAATCAGGTACCTGGTAGCTTTGCGCTGAGCGGGCAGGTGGGTAAAGACATAAAGTGGTCATGTCTTTTGTGAAAACAACACCGTCCACGCTCTGGTAAGAAGGATTCTCCGGGGAAACAAGCAGCTCCTGCAGCCATTCGCAGCCAAAAAGCATTTTGTCAGAAAGCGTGGCCAGAGAAGCCGGAAGAGTCAGGGAAGTGATCTGGGTTGCCTGAAAAGCAAAATTACCAATCCTTGAAACTGAATCTGGCAAAGAAACAGAAGTCAGGGAGGTACATTCTGCAAAGGCACCATCACTGATCCCTTCCAATGTATCCGGAAGGGATACAGAAGTTACTTTAGAAAATCCGTAAAAGGCAGCGGATCCAATCTGGGTGATCCCTGAAGTGATCTGGATCTGTGTAGCCTGGTCACGATAGCAGTCCCAGGAAGGACGTACATTCTGGCTGAAGTCTCCTGTACTGCCTGTACCGGAAAGAGTCAGGATCCCTGTATCTATGTCAAAAGCAGCCTGGATACTGGTACTTGCTGTCACATCCTCATTCTTAAGAGATGGGTCCCCATCCGAAAAAAGTGAAACATCGTCTGCATCTGCACCGAAAACATCTGTTTCCACGGAAGATTCATGGGCTATATCTATCGGTGTATCCAGGTCCGTGGAGTCTGCAGAAGCCACATCCTGGAAGTCTGCATTTTCTGATTCGTCAGAAGCATCTGTATTGTCTAAAGATTCATCTGTTACATCCTGAAACATGTCATCGGAAATGCTATTAGAAAAATTATTGGAAGCTTCTTCAAAAAGACTGGCATCATCTGTATAAGCTTCTTCTGTACCCCAGACCGGACCTGCAGGAGTGCAGACCATGGCAGCAGCCAGAAGGATGGCAATGTTTTTTCTTTTCAAACTAATTTCCTCCCTTGAAAATGATATTTGACTATTCAGATTATACCACCCACAGCTGAAAATAGGAATGCTTTTTGTGCAAAATTCAGGAGTTCCGTTGTAATAAAGGGGCGAATATGATACTATATTAGAAAAGAATTGGAGAGGGAGATCGTAAAAAGTACCGGCGGGCAGAAGACTGGGGAATGTATAAGGTGCTTTTACAAACAGGAAAAATAATGTATCGTATTTTATTAGTAGATGATGAGATCTTGGTAAGAGACGCTATTCGGGAGAATATTGATTGGGGAGCCATGGACTGCCAGCTGGTGGGGGATTGCGAGAATGGCAGGCAGGCTATGGAATTTGTAACAGAGCATCCGGTGGATATTGTTCTTACAGATATTTGTATGCCCTATATGGATGGCATGGAATTAAGTAAGTTTCTTCATGAAAAATATCCGGATATTTTTATTGTGATTTTTAGCGGGTTTGGAGAATTTGAATATGCCCAGAAGGCTATCCAGTATGGTGTGAGTGAATATCTTCTTAAGCCTGTTACTGCTATGGAACTGCGGGAAGTGATCGGCAGAGTAAAAGAGAAGATTGATGAGAAGCGTGGGGCCAGGGAGCAGATGGATTCGTTGCTTCGTACCTCTGAGGATTATCGGGACAACGCACTGATGATCCGGTCCGGAGCTATCGAGGGGCTTGTGTCCTGCACCAGGGATATTCAGGAAAGCCTTTATCAGTTGGAAAGGCTGGGGATTCATCTGGATGCCCAGTCCTACAGGGTAGCGATCATTGACCTGGATGCCTATTCCCAGCTCTTCCAGATTGAAGCAGACCAGAGACAGGAAAGCCAGCTGATGACCTTTGTGCTTTTCAATATCAGTGATGAGATCGTAAGCCGTGAGAATGCAGGCATTGCATACCAGGAAGGCAGCAGCCGGGTCTGTGTTCTTTTTGCTGGTGAAAAGAATAAAGAATTTGAAAGCCGGATCCAGGCAGTATGTAAAGAAATCCAGGAGAAAGCCGGAGAGGCCATCGGCATGGGAGTATCCGTTGGCATCGGTGGCTGGGTGAGAAGTCTGACAGAATTGCATTTTTCCCATGAGCAGGCACAGAAAGGGATTGAGTGCAGATATCTTCTTGGAGGTAATCTTCTTATTAATATGGAAGATGAAAAAGAACAGGAAAGCGGACTTTCCATTCAGGTGTTTCTGGAGGATCTGGCAGAAGGCATGAAAACAGGAGAATGGAACCTGGTACAAAGCAATCTGGATCAGATTGTACAACTTATTCAGAAGGCAAGGGTGGGGAAAACCCGGGCATGCGGCTATTTGCAGCAGATCATACGTACCATTGGCCTTTGTCTTGGATCTGTTACCGGGGATCATAAAAAAGAATTAAAGCAAAGAGAGTCACTGCAGGCAAAAATACCAGAACAGCGCACCTTCCAGGAAGCGGTGACACTGGTAGAAGAATATGCAAAAAAGTCCTTTGAGGAACTTCAGATGATGAATAGCTCCAGCGGACACAGACAGGCGGCCCTGGCTATGGACTACATAAAGACCCGTTATATGCAGCCGGATCTGAATCTGAATCAGATATGTTCTTATCTGAATATCAGTACCAGCTATTTTTCCACTATTTTTAAAGAATTGACAGGTGAGACATTTATCGAAGTATTGGGACGGCTGCGGATTGAAAAGGCAATGGAGCTTCTGGAGAGTACGACCTTGAAAAACTATGAGATTGCAGAAAAGGTAGGATTTGCAGATCCCCATTATTTCGGGATCTGTTTTAAGAAAATGACTGGGAAAACGCCTACCGAATATGCCCGGGAGAAACGCAGATGAGAGAGAAGAAGAAAAACAGGGACGTGCTCCGGCATTTTAAAAGTGTAAGGAGTGCACTTTTTGCTGCTATATCTGTAATGGTGCTGTGCGCTGTAGTTATTGTGGTAGCAATTTCCCTGCGCTTTACCAGAACTTCTGTATTTGATAATGCTGTGGTTTATACCAGGACGATTGTGCGCCAGACCAACCAGAATATCGATTCCTATATTGATTACATGGACAATATTGCAACTATGGTGTCAGGCAGCCGGGACACACAGACATTTCTGTATAATAAGGATGAAGAAACACTTCAGGTTTCGGAATGCAGACAGCGTCTGGTAGAGCAGTTTCGCACGATCCTGAAAAGCCGTAACGATATTCGTAACATTGGATTGATCCAAAAAGATGGGAACCGGCTTTTTAATAATGGAGGTCAGCAGAAGAATGCTTATCTGGATCTTGACACACAGGCATGGTATAAAAATGCTATAACCAGTAACCGTTCCGTACTTACTTCGTCTCATGTGCAGCATGTGATAAGGGGAGAACGCCCCTGGGTGATCACAGTAAGCCGTGGAGTGCGTAATTTCACAGGAAGCGGCAACAGAGAAGGGGTTGTATTTATTGACCTGAATTACAGTGCCATCAGCGAATTGTGTGACCAGAACAGTATTGGTTCCAAGGGATACGTTTTCCTTCTTGACCAGGATGGAAATGTTGTTTATCATCCCCAACAGCAGCAGCTTTATAATGAACTTCAGACCGAAAATATCGATCTTGTCATGAATACAGACAAGGAAACGCTGATGGATGGAAGTGGGGACAATGCCAGGATCTATACGATTTCCCGGTCTGAGAAAACCGGCTGGACGGTAGTTGGCTGTACGAATGTAGCAGAGCTTTTGAAAGACAGCAAAAAGGCCAGAAGCATTTATGTGTTGGTAGCGGCAATCCTGGTGGTTGTAGCATTAGTTCTTTCCAATTTTATTGCAAGGAATATTACACGGCCGCTTCAGCAGCTTCGGGATTCTATGGCAAGGGTACAGGAAGGAGATTTCGGGGCAGCGGAAGTAGAAGTGACATCTCGGAATGAGGTGGGCAGCCTGACCAGATCCTTCAATGTGATGACCAGCAGGATTCAGGAATTGATGAAGCAGAATATTTATGAGCAGCAACAGAAAAGAAAAAGTGAACTGAAGGCATTGCAGTCCCAGATCAACCCGCATTTTCTGTACAATACCCTGGACTCTATCATCTGGATGGCAGAAGGGAAGAAAAATGAAGAAGTAGTGGTTATGACTGCTTCGTTGGCAAGGCTTCTCAGACAGAGCATCAGCAATGAAGAGGAACAGGTGCCTATTGGCCAGGAAGTGGAATATGCAAGAAGCTACCTGACGATCCAGAAAATGCGTTATAAGGATAAGCTGGAGTTTCAGATCCAAGTTGATGCCCAGATCATGAGAGTGCCCATCATTAAGCTGGTGCTTCAGCCGTTGATTGAGAATGCGATCTACCATGGACTGAAATATAAAGAAGGCAAAGGCCTTCTCATTGTGAGAGGATACAGGGAAGGGGAAAATGCGGTGCTCCAGATCAAGGACAACGGAGCAGGCATGGATGAACAGACGCTGTCTCATATTTTTGAAAAACACAAAGTGAATTATCGGTCAAACGGAGTGGGAGTCTATAATGTACAGAAAAGACTTCAGTTGTATTACGGAATGGATTACGGCATTACATACAGCAGTAAGCAAGGAGAAGGAACCACTGCTTCTATTGTAATTCCTATGAATGTGATTCCCATGAAACAGGAGGCAGATCATGAAAAAATATAAAAAATGGATCGCTATGGGTGTGATCGGCTTCCTGATATTTCTTGGCTTTTTTACAGGCTATATCCTGCAGAAGCAGAAGAGCAGCACACCATTGTCTTTGATCTATATTCCTAAAACCGAAGACGGAACCAGTGATTTCTGGTCTTCTCTTATTTCCGGAGCCAGGATGGCTGCCAGTGAATATGGAGTTCAGCTGAAAGTGATGGCACCGAAAAATGAACAGGATGTTAAAGGCCAGGTCAGTCTTCTTAAAAAAGCAATCGAACAAAATCCGGATGGGATCCTTTTTTCTACATCCAGTAACAGCGCAGCCAATAAAGATCTGAAAAAAGCAAAAGAAAAAGGCATTTGCATTACCTATATTGATTCCTGTACCACAGAGGAATTGCAGGATCTGACTGTAGCCACAGACAATGTGGAAGCAGGGCGCAGGCTTGGGGAATATGCAAGGACGATCGTAGGCAAGGATGATAAGATTGCAGTGATCAGTCATGTGAAAGGGGTTTCCACAGCTGTGGAACGTGAGCAGGGATTCCGCGAAGGCCTGGGAGATTATGAGAAGAATATTGTGGAAGTGGTGTACTGCAATTCTCTTTTTGACAGATCTTACAATCTGGCAAAGGAACTGATGGAAAAGTATCCGGATCTGAAGATGATCGCAGGCATGAATGAGTATTCTTCTGTAGGTGCAGCCAGGGCGGTGAAGGAGGCGGAAGCAAAGGACCGGATCGCCACAGTTGGCATTGACAGTTCCCAGGAAGCAGTGCAGCTGATGGAACAGGGTGTATTTAAAGCATTTGTTGTACAGAAAGCTTTTAAGATGGGATATCTTGGAGTAAAAGAAACGGTTCTTCACTTGGAAGGGAAAAAGGAGGAAAAGAACATTGATTCTGGCTGTGAACTGATCACTCCGGAAAACATGTACAACAGTGAGATGGAAAAGCTGTTATTTCCATTTAATACAAAAAAGAATACATAAATATCAAAAAAGGGAGCGGAGTGATCCGTTCTCTTTTTGCATTTGGGAAAAAAAGGTAAAAAAATTCCTTACCGTAAATTTTTAACCTTTTTCAAGAATATATTCCATTAAAATCCAGATGGCCACAGGATATAATAATCACAGTTGAAGGGAAATGAAATGAGGAGGAACGGAAATGGAAAATTTCAAAAACAGCCCATTTGTAAAAAAGGTTGGATTTAACAGGATTGTATTATGTGGTGTGCTTCTTGTTATGTACATTGCATTTGCGATCATCAGCCCTACGTTTTTAAGCTATTCCCGAATCCTGAGTGCATTGAACTATGCGTACTTTCTAGGATTCCTGGCATTGGGAGTTACCTTTGTGATCGCCACCGGCGGTATTGATTTCTCAATCGGTCCGGTAATGTTCTGTGCAGCACTGATCGCAGGAAGACTCTTAACAAAAGACGGTATACCTACAGGAGCAGCTCTTCTGGTATGTGTTCTGGTAGGCCTTGTGTTTGGTATCTGGAATGGATTCCTGGTAGCCTACATGGGACTTCCGTCATTTATCTCTTCCATGGCTTCCATGATGCTGGCAAAGGGAATCGGTTCTGTATTTACACAGACACAGACCATCAGCTGGCCACAGTCAAGTGATGCATCCGGCTGGTACAGAAGCCTGGTAAGGATGAAGATCGGAAACACAGATGTTCCAACTGGTCTTCTGATCCTGCTTGTGATCGCAGTGATCTGCGCAATCATCCTGAATAATACAAAAGCAGGAAGATATATCCTGTGCCTGGGCAGCAACAAAGAAGCAGTCCGCTTATCCGGTGTTAATGTTAAGAAATGGGAAATGCTGGCATATGTGATCTGCGGAACATTGGCAGGAATTGCAGCAATCGCCTATGTTGGTTCCTATACAACAGTTCAGCCGGGACTTGGTGATACATTCAACAATGATGCTATTGCAAGCTGCGTTATGGGAGGAACTTCCATGGCAGGTGGAGTGGCCTCTATCGGAGGAAGTATTATTGGTGTTCTGATCGTATCACTTCTTCAGGAAGGTATCCTTGCAATGGGCTTCCAGAAAGATTATCAGTATGTAATTACCGGTATCATCGTTCTTCTGGCTGTGTATGCAGATGTTCGGAGTAAGAAGAGAAAGAACTGATGTGTGACTACAATAAAGTAGAGAGAAAGGATAGAGATATGGGTGAAGTCATTTTAACAATGAAGGGTATAGATAAGTCTTTCCCCGGTGTTCATGCACTGGACCATGTTGACCTGGAGATCAGAAAAGGTGAAGTTCACGCTCTGATGGGAGAGAACGGAGCCGGTAAATCCACTCTGATGAAAGTTCTGACAGGTATTTATTCCAAGGATTCCGGTTCGATTACATATGAAGGAAAAGAAGTAGAGTTTACAAGCCCAAGGGATGCACAGGATGCAGGTATTGTGATCGTGCACCAGGAGCTGAACATGCTGAATCATCTTACAGTGGCTCAGAACATTTTTATCGGCCGTGAGATCATGAATGGCAAGCTGATCAACGATGCGAAGATGAATGAGGAAGCAGCAAAGCTTTTCAGACAGCTGAACATTGATATTGATCCAAAGGAAAAAATGGGAAATCTTACTGTTGGCAAGCAGCAGATGTGTGAGATCGCCAAAGCGATTTCTCATGAGGCAAAGGTTATCATTTTTGATGAGCCTTCTGCAGCTCTTACAGAAGCAGAGATCGAAGAACTGTTCAAGATCATCCGTGATCTGAGGGATAAGCAGCTGGGAATCGTTTATATTTCCCATCGTATGGATGAGATCAAGGTGATCACAGACCGTGTAACAGTTATGCGTGATGGAAGTTATGTAGGAACACTGATCACAAAGGATTGTACAAAAGATGATATCATCAATATGATGGTTGGCCGTGTGATCTATGAAGATCCGAAGACAGAAAGCAATGTGGCGCCAGACGCACCGGTTGTTCTGAAGGTAGAACACCTGAATGCAGGGAAGATGGTACAGGATGTAAGCTTTGAACTTCACAAAGGAGAAATCCTTGGTTTTTCCGGCCTGATGGGTGCAGGACGTACAGAGACTGCAAGAGCACTTTTTGGAGCAGATCCTAAAGAAAGCGGTGATATTTACGTAAATGGTAAAAAAGTAGATATCAAGAGCCCTATGGATGCTGTAAAATGTGGAATCGGTTATTTGTCAGAGGACAGAAAGCGTTACGGAATTGTTGTAGCCAAAAGTGTGGCAGAGAATTCTACCATGGCAAGCATGGAGAATTTCATGAATGGAATCTTCATTAACAAGAAAAAAGAAAATGAGATTGCAAAGAAATATGTAAATGACCTGAAAACAAAAACACCAGGCGTAGATCAGCTGGTAGTAAATCTTTCCGGTGGAAACCAGCAGAAAGTAGTTATTGCTAAATGGCTGGTAAGAAACTGTGACATCCTGATCTTTGATGAGCCTACCAGAGGTATTGATGTAGGTGCTAAAAGTGAGATCTATCACCTGATGAATGAGCTGGTGGCAGAAGGAAAGTCGATCATTATGATTTCCTCTGAAATGACAGAGATTCTGAGAATGAGTGACCGTATCGTGGTAATGTGTGAAGGCAAGAAGACCGGTGAGATTGATATCTCAGAGGCAACACAGGAAAATATCATGCATGCGGCTACCAGAAGAGAATAAGAGGAGGAAGGAAAAATGGCAGATAGAGAAAAAAAGGGGAATGCTTTTACCAATAACCCTATTGTAAAAGCTATTGGAACCCAGAAAATCGTGGTTGTGCTGGTAATTATTTTCCTGGCGATCATGTTTTCAGTGGGAAGTCCGGCTTTCAGACAGTATTCTACATTAGTTAGTATTTTTGATTATTCATATTACATCAGCTTCATGGCAATTGGTGTTACCTTCTGCCTGATCACAGGTGGTGTAGACCTTTCCATAGGAACAGGAATGATCTGTTACGCATTGTTTGGCGGTCATCTGATCACAAAGGTAGGAATGCCTGTAGTGGTTGGTATGCTGGCAGCCATTGCACTGGGAGTTTTGATCGGTCTGTTAAACGCATTACTGGTTGCAGTGATGGATCTGCCTCCCTTTATCGCAACACTTGGCACTATGATGATCACCAGAGGTCTTGGTTCTCTTCTTACTGGAGCCATGAGTGTTACCTGGCCTCCGGCTGCAGCTGAAAACGGCTGGTTCCGCAGCATTTTCAAGCTGAAAATGAACGGAAAGATGATCCCGGTAGGATTTATTCTGGTACTGATCTGTGTGATCCTGATGTCCATCTTCCTGAATAAAACAAGAGCAGGACGATATATTATCGCTATTGGAAGCAACAAAGAAGCAACAAGATTATCAGGTGTAAATGTAGTAAAATATCAGTCTCTGGCTTATCTGATCTCCGGCTTTTTCGCAGGACTTGCAGGTATCGCCTATGCGGCTACATTCCAGGCGATTCCGCCAGGAACCGGAGCAGGACTGGAACTGGATGCTATCGCCGGAGCGATCATTGGTGGAACATCCATGAATGGTGGAGTAGGGACAGTTACAGGAACTCTGTTAGGTGTTTTCGTAATGTCACTGCTGAAAACAGGTTTTCCGTACATCGGACTGCAGGCAAACTGGCAGCAGATCTTTACAGGTCTGGTATTGGTTCTGGCAATCTTCATAGATGTACTGAAAAATAAAAAAACTGCATAAGGGGTATGCAGAAACTACAAACTATATAATTCAAATCAAGGAGGATTTAAAAATGGCAGGAAAGAAATTAATGAGCGTTGCATTATGTGCTGCAATGGTTGGAACTATGGTTGGTGCAGTTACAGTTCATGCTGAGTCTGATTATGCAGGACTGAAGATTGAGATCGTATCTAAAGGCTTCCAGCATCAGTATTGGCAGGCAGTTTTAAAGGGCGCTGAGGAAAAAGCAGAAGAATTAGGATGCTCCATCAATTTCGTAGGACCAAACTCCGAGTCTGATATTGCAGAGCAGGTTCAGGAACTGAACTCCGCAATCAACCAGAAACCAGATGCTATCGGACTTGCTGCTCTTGATACAAGCGCATGCTTGGATGCAATCGGACAGGCTCAGGATGCAGGTATCCCGATCATCGGTTTTGACTCTGGTGTTCCGGATGCTCCGGAAGGCGCAGTAGTTGCAAACGCTTCTACAGACAACTATGCAGCAGGTGCTCTTGCAGCAGAGAAAACATATGAAGTATTAAAGGACAGAATCGCAAATGCTGATGGCAAAGTAAGAATCGGTGTTATGGGCCAGGATGCTACTTCCGAGTCTATCGTAAACAGAGGTCTTGGATTTATCGATAAGATGGGCGAGCTGATCATCGCAGACGGCAAAACAGTTTCTCTTGAAGGAAATGACAGATACGTTGGAGATTCTAAGGTTGAAGCTACAGACGACGGTGATGTTGTAATCGAGATCCTTGTTCCTTCACAGGTAACATCTGAGCTGTCCGCAATCGACTGCCAGACACTGTTAAATAAAGATGATACAATCTGCGTATACGGCTCCAACCAGCACTCTGCAGAGGCTATGATCACAGGTAATGAGAACCTTCAGAAACTTGGCTCTGGTGATGATCAGGTTGTTGGTGTTGGATTTGACTCCGGCGCAAACATCAAAGCAGCAGTTGCTGACGGTACATTCATCGGCGCTATCACACAGGCTCCTGTAGCAATGGGTGCATCTGTAGTTGAACTTGCTTGCAAAGCAGCAAAAGGTGAGACTGTAGAAGACGTTGACAGTGGATGCCAGTGGTACACAGCTGAGAACATGAACGACGAAGAAATCGCACAGAACCTGTACGACTAAAGCGAATGCAGACTCGAAATATGAAGCTTTCGGCTGCTTGCAGACGGAAAGATTCATATGAGTGCAGCGAACATCGAAAGACCGAAGATCTTGAGATGGCATTCGCGATAATGTACTAACGAAACTTATCAGGAAAACCGGAGGCTACCCTCCGGTTTTCTTTTTAGAAACTATGCACAGTTTGCAAATAAGAACCTTTTTTATGGCAAACCAGGTTCTTATGCATTACTGATTTATGTAGTAATATGGTATCATCAATATGAAGGTATTCCTACATAGATTCAGACAAAATACGAGGAAACGTACAAATATTGAGGAGGTTTTAAAAATGACAAAGTATTATCTGGCAGTAGACATTGGGGCATCCAGCGGAAGACTGATCCTGGGACATCTGGAAAATGGAAAGATGGTGCTGGAAGAAGTGCACCGTTTTGAAAATGGGATGGTAAAAAAGGACGGAGAGCTTTGCTGGGAATTTGACAGGCTTTTCGTAGAAATCAAGGACGGACTGAAAAAATGTAAAGAGCTGGGCAAGATCCCGGTAAGCATGGGAGTAGATACATGGGGAGTTGATTATGTCCTTCTGGATGAAGCTGGACAGGTTCTTGGCAATACCGTTGGCTACAGAGATCATCGCACAGAGGGTATGGATGAAGAAGTATATAAGATCATTCCACAGGAGAAGCTGTATGAGCGTACAGGTATCCAGAAAGAGATCTTTAATACCATATACCAGCTGATGGCGGTAAAGAAAAAACATCCAGAATATTTGGAAAAGGCAGACACTCTGCTTCATGTACCGGATTATTTTCATTACCTTCTCACAGGAAAGAAAACCTGCGAGTACACAGAAGCAACCACAGGACAGCTTGTAAGTCCGTTGACAAAGGACTGGGATTATGAATTGATCGATATGCTGGGATATCCAAGAAAAATGTTCCAGAAGCTGATCATGCCAGGCACACCCATCGGCCATCTCACAAAAGAAGTACAGGAAGAGGTAGGATTTGATCTGGAAGTTGTAGCTCCCGCGACTCATGACACAGGCTCTGCTGTTCTGGCAGTACCGGCAAATGATGATGACTTTATTTATATCAGCTCCGGTACATGGTCTTTGATGGGACTGGAAAGAAAAGAAGCAGACTGTTCACTGAAAAGCTGCGGTATGAACCTGACAAATGAAGGAGGATACGGAGGAAGATTCCGCTATCTGAAAAATATTATGGGACTTTGGATGATCCAGTCTGTACGCCATGAATTCCAGGATAAATACGGATTTGGCGAGATCTGCCAGATGGCAGAAGAGGCGAAAGATTTCCCGTCCCGGGTGGATGCAAATGCACAGTGCTTCCTTTCTCCGGAGAACATGACGAAAGAAATCCAGGATTACTGCAGACGGACAGGTCAGCAGGTTCCGGAAACCTTAGGCCAGATCGCAACTGTGATCTATACAAGCCTTGCAGAATGCTATGCACGTACAGCAAAGAGCTTGGAAGAAATGACAGGCAGAACCTACAGTAGGATCCACATTGTAGGTGGTGGCGCAAATGCAGGATACTTAAATGAACTGACAGCGAAAGCAACAGGAAAAGAAGTTCATGCAGGTCCCACAGAAGCTACAGCTATTGGAAATATTACAGCACAGATGCTGGAGGCTGGAGAGTTTAGATCTGTAGAGGAAGCAAGAACTGCGATCCACCAGTCTTTTGATATTAAAATATATAAATGATGTAATCAAAATCCATTGGGAAGAGATTATTTAAAGGAGGAATCAACAGTGTCCACAAAGGAAAGATACGAATCTGCAAAAGCCAGATATGCCAAGGTTGGAGTAGACACAGACAAAGCCATCCAGATTCTGAAAAATGTGGCTATTTCTCTTCATTGCTGGCAGGGGGATGATGTAAAAGGATTTGATCAGGACGGTCCATTAACAGGTGGTATCCAGACAACAGGAAATTATCCTGGAAAAGCAATGACACCGGAAGAACTGATGGCAGATATGGAAAAGGTTATGTTACTGGCTCCTGGTAAGAAAAAAATCAATATACATGCATCCTATGCGATTTTTGAAGAAGGCCAGTGGGTAGATAGAGATCAGCTGGAGCCAAAGCACTTCAAAAAATGGGTAGATTTTGCAAAAGCCAAAGGTGTGGGCATTGATTTCAATCCAACATTTTTCTCAAGTCCGAAAGTGAAAGATGGACTTACCTTAAGCAGTCCGGATGAAGAAACCAGAAAATTCTGGATCCGCCACGGCAAAGCATGTATCCGTATTTCTCAGTATTTTGCTGAAGAAACAGGCATCCCATGTGTTATGAACATATGGACAGGTGACGGATATAAGGATATTCCTGGAGACCGTCTTGGACCAAGAATGCGTTATAAAGAATCTATCGAGGAAATCCTTTCCGAGCCATACGATTTCAATCTGGTAAAACCCTGTGTAGAGTCTAAAGTATTTGGTATCGGTGTGGAATCCTATACAGCAGGAAGTGCAGAGTTTACACTGTCCTTTGCAGCAGAGCATAAGGATAAATGCCTGCCGCTGATGGATAACGGACACTATCATCCTACAGAAGTGGTATCTGATAAGATCTCGTCACTGCTTTGCTTCTTTCCTGAGATCGCATTGCATGTAACAAGACCTGTACGTTGGGATTCTGACCATGTTGTACTGTTTGATGATGAAACAAGAGAGATCGCAAAAGAGATCGTCCGTAATGATGCACTTGACCGTGTATATATTGCACTGGATTACTTTGATGCAAGCATCAATCGTATTTCAGCATGGACCACAGGACTTCGCAATATGTCCAAGTCTTTGCTGTTTGCTCTTCTTCAGCCTAATGCACAGCTAAAAGAACTTCAGGATACTAATAACCTGACAAAACTTATGACTGTACAGGAAGAAATGAAAACTTTCCCATTTGGAGATGTATGGGATTATTTCTGCGAAAGCTGTGGTGTGCCGGTTGGATTTGACTGGTTTACCGAAGTTGAGAAGTATGAAAAGGAAGTTCTTTCCAGTAGAAATTAATTAAGCTTCTGATTTTGTTTTACATATATTCACATAGAAAAAGCCTGTCCCAGTCAGGATGGTATCCAGCTTTTCCTTGGACAGCCTCTGGAGTTCAACTCTGATAACATCGAAGAAATGGCTAAACTGTACTAATCTATAGAAACGGTTGCTATCCATAAGAAAGAATGATAATATAAAACAGCAGGCTGCTGCATGGAATATCTTAAAAAGATATTTTGCAGCAGCCTGCTGTTTTATATGCGTGCCTGGGCGGTGCACATTTCAGAAGAAAAAGATTTCGTAAACAACTATAAGGAGAAAACATGCAAAAGGAATTGCTGGAACAGCTGCGAAAGATCACAGAAGAAGAGAAGAAGATTCTTGAAGGACAGGAAGTAGACAAGGATCTGTATACTTCAGGCAGGGATTTTATTGTAGACAGCAGAAAAATGCTTGAAGAAGGTAAATTGATCACTGTAAGGACCCATACAAGGTTTGTGCACTTCCCGCCTCATAAGCATAATTATGTGGAGGTGCTGTATGTATGCATGGGATCTGTGACCAATATTATTGACGGCAGGGAAGTAGTACTTAAAACAGGAGAGCTTCTTTTTCTGAATCAGTATACTAGTCATGAGATTCTTCCAGCAGGGGTGGATGACATCGTGATCAATTTTATGGTTTTGCCCCAGTTTTTTGATGTGGCATATTCTATGGCAGGAGCAGGAAATTTTCTTGCTGATTTTCTTGTAAATGTGCTGCGTCGTGATGAGGAAAGAGGAGAATATCTTCATTTTAAGGTGGCAGAAAATCTGCAGATCCAGAATCTTCTGGAAAATATGATATACTCCATTGTTACCGGGAAAGGGGAGGACAACCGGATCAACCAGACCACCATGGGACTGATTTTCCTGTATCTTTTGGATTCTGTCCAGTATGTGGAGATGCGGATCCCAAATCCTTATGAAAATATGATCTTCATGACTACCCTGAATTATATAGAGCAACAGTATAGGACAGCTACTCTTACTGAGCTGTGTGAAATGCTGAAGCTTCCCATTCATGTTTTGAGCAAAATGATCAAGAAGACTACAGGCTTTAATTTCAAGGATCTGCTTCAGAGAAAGCGGCTGAATAAGGCAGCAGAGCTTTTGTGTGATACAGACCTGTCTGTAAGCGATATTATTGCAGCAGTGGGATATGAAAATAGCAGCTATTTTCACAGGGTTTTCAAAAATAGATATTGTATGACACCGAAGGAATTCAGAACAAAAAATCAAAAAAATGGTTGGATAAGGCTGTAAAATTGGTGAAAATTCAAACTTATTTTTTGGTAGAAATAGTTGACATTCAGAAATAAAAAAAATAAAATAAAGTTGAAATTTACCAAACCACTTAAAAAGGAGGAAGATTTTATGAAAAAAAGCATGAAAAAAGTTGTCAGCCTTCTTCCTGCAGCAGTAATGGTCATTTCTATGATCGCCTTTACTTCTGTTGTTTATGCCGCTGACGACAGCGTAGAAGTGGATCCGGACTTTAAGATGGGTGTGATCCTCATCGGTGATGAGACAGAGGGTTATTCCGCAGCTCACATCGCAGGTATCAAGGCAGCAGCCAAAGAGCTTGGTCTTGATGACAGCCAGATTATCTGGAAGTACAAAGTACCGGAAGACCAGACCTGTTATGATTCCGCAGTTGACCTTGTAGGGCAGGGATGCAGCATGGTAGTTGCAAACAGCTATGGACATCAGACATTCATGGCACAGGCAGCACAGGAATATCCGGACGTTACATTTGTTTCCATGACAGGTGATTTCGCAGCCATCAGCGGATGCGAGAACTTAAAGAATGCATTCACAAACATTTATGAAGCACGTTATGTGTCTGGCGTTGTTGCCGGTCTGAAGCTGCAGCAGCTTCTGGACGACGGAACACTTACAGAAGAGACACAGCCGGACAGCTTTGATGCAGATGGCAATGTTAAGATCGGTTACGTAGGTGCATTCAGCTATGCAGAGGTTGTATCTGGTTATACAGCATTCTTCCTCGGAGTTCGCAGTGTAGTTCCTAATGTGGTAATGGAAGTAAAATACACTAACTCCTGGTTTGATATTGACAAAGAGGGTGCAGCAGCAGAGGCACTCATCGCAAATGGTTCTGTGATCATCGGACAGCATGCAGATTCCACAGGTGCTCCGGCGGCTACCCAGAAGCTTCTTGACAGTGGTAAGATCTGCTATTCTGTTGGTTATAACATCGACATGATCGCAACTGCTCCTACAGCGGCTCTTACATCTGCAACCAATAACTGGGAAGCATATTACAAATATGCAATTGCTACCGTTATGAGTGGCGGCGATCTTGAGCAGGATTGGTCCAAGGGATTTGCAGATAATGCTGTAGGCATTACAGATCTTGGTGAGTCCTGTGCAGAAGGCACGGCAGAGTACGTAGAGGATGTTGAGAATAAGATCAAAGATGGTTCTCTTCAGATATTTGATACATCTACGTTTACAGTTGACGGTGAAGAAGTTACAAGTGCACCTTGTGATCTTTCATTCATGGATTTCTCCACAGATCCGGCATCTGTTATTTACCAGGGAGATACAGTGGAAGCCATTGAGGATGGACATTTTGCAGAGTCTACCTTCAGAAGCGCACCATATTTCACACTTCGTATTGATGGAATCACAGAGGACGCAGAAGCAGTAGAGTAATTTAGCTGGTATACAAAGGGGTTGCTGCATAGACTGCAAGGTTCATGCGGCAGCCCTCTTTATTTGTCTGGGATGCAAAAGCCCCCGCATACAGACAGATATACAGAAGGGAGGCATAGGAGTTTGGAATATGCAATTCAGTTGACGAATGTTACTAAAACATTCGGTAAGGTGATTGCCAATAAAGGCGTAACACTGAACGTAAGGAAGCGTGAGATCCTGTCCCTGCTGGGCGAGAACGGAAGCGGGAAGACCACACTTATGAATATGATCGCAGGTATTTATTTCCCGGATTCAGGAGAGATCCGTGTGAACGGAACACCTGTGGAGATACGTTCTCCCAAGGATGCCTACGATCTTGGCATCGGAATGATCCATCAGCATTTTAAGCTGATCGATGTGTTCTCAGCAGTTGAGAATATTGCCCTTGGACTTGAGAAAAAAGAAAAATTTGATATGAAAGTTATCAGGGCCAAGGCAAAGGCCATCTGTGAAAAGTATCACTTTGATCTGGATCTGGACCAGAAAGTATATGAGATGAGTGTATCTCAGAAGCAGACCCTGGAGATCGTCAAGGTTCTGTACAGAGGTGCAGAGATCCTGATCCTGGATGAGCCTACTGCAGTACTTACCCCACAGGAAACAGAAAGATTGTTCGCTGTGATCCGCAATATGAAGAAGGATCACAAGTCTGTGATCATTATTACACATAAGCTGCATGAAGTGCTGGCTATCTCAGACCGGGTGGCGATCCTGAGAAAAGGGGAATATGTGGATACAGTTGAGACAAAAGACGCTACTGAAGGGTCTCTTACGGAGATGATGGTAGGAAAAAAGGTAGAGCTGAATATTGAACGTACCCAGCCGAAGGATACAGTAAAACGTCTTTCTGTTTCTAATCTTACTGTTTATAACCGGGAAGGCGTAAAGGTATTGGATGATGTAAGCTTTGATGCTTATGGCGGTGAGATCCTTGGCATTGCCGGTATTTCCGGGAATGGACAGAAAGAGCTGTTGGAGTCCATTGCAGGTCTTCAGGTCACTGCCGAGGGAAGCAGCATAAAGTTCTACGAAAAAGGAAAAGAAGATAAGCCGCTGCAGCTGATCGGCAAAACACCAAAGAAGATCCGTGATGCAGGAGTTCATCTTGCTTTTGTTCCGGAGGATCGTCTGGGAATGGGACTGGTTGGCTCTATGGGCATGACCGGAAACATGCTTTTGAAGACCTATGGTGCAGGCCGTTCATTCCTTACAGAGATGAAAGGACCTAAGAAGATGGCTGAGAAGGTCCGTGAAGAGCTGGAAGTAGTTACACCAAGCATCAATACTCCGGTATCCAGACTGTCCGGTGGTAATGTGCAGAAGGTTCTTGTCGGCCGTGAGATTGCAGAAGAGCCTACAGTCCTTATGACCGCTTATGCAGTGCGTGGACTTGACATAAATACTTCTTATACTATTTACAATCTGTTGGATGAAGAAAAACGCCATGGTGTGGCAGTGGTATACGTAGGTGAGGATCTGGACGTACTGATCGACCTGTGTGACAGGATCCTTGTTCTGTGTGATGGAAAAGTAAACGGAATGGTAGATGCACGTACAATCACAAAGGAAGAAGTAGGTCTTCTTATGACAAATCTGAGAAAGGCTGGTGCACAGGAATGAGCAGTGAAACTAAGAAAATAAAAGAGCCTTTTGTACGTATCATCAAGCGGGATGGCGCTTCTATAGGGAATAAAGTGCTGATCCGTGCGCTTGCCATTGTGCTCGCACTTGTAGTGGATGCAATTTTTATCTTTGCTGTTACAGGGCTGAATCCCATTTCCGTATACGGGGTTATGTTTAACGGAACTTTTATGACATCCATTCGTTTTTCATGGGCACTTCGTGATCTGGTAACCCTGCTTTGTATTGGTATTGCACTGGCACCAGCATTTAAAATGAAATTTTGGAATATTGGTGCAGAAGGACAGGTTCTTGCAGGCGGTCTTGCCACAGCACTGGTTATGGTAAAATGCGGACAGAGTCTTCCAACACCTGCATTGCTTCTGGTTATGTTTCTTGCAAGCATTATTGCAGGAGGTATCTGGGGACTGATCCCTGCAGTTTTTAAGGCATATTGGAATACAAATGAGACTTTGTTTACTTTGATGATGAACTATGTGGCAACCAGTATCGTTGCCTGTATGACCAACATTATGCGTGGAAAGGCATCCAGCCTTGGAAAACTGAATATGTCTACTCAGGCAGGCTGGTTTCCCCAGTTTTTCGGACAGCGTTACAACATTAATATCCTGGTTGTGTTTATCCTGATGATTGTAATGTATTTTTATCTGAAATATTCCAAGCAGGGATATGAGATCACTGTTGTTGGAGAGTCTGAAAATACAGCCAGATATGCTGGTATTAATGTTAAACGGGTAACGATCCGTACCATGCTGATATCCGGTGCAATCTGCGGACTTGCAGGTTTTTTGGTTGTGGCAGGAAGGGATCAGACGATTTCAACATCCTCTGCCGGAGGACAGGGATTTACTGCTATTATTGTTGCATGGTTGGCTAAGTTTAATACCTTTTACATGGCATTGATTTCTTTCCTTCTTGTTTTTCTTTCCAGAGGAGCTGCTGAGATCGCTTCTGCTTACAGCCTGAATGATTATGCTGCAAGTATTATCGAAGGTGTTATTTTGTTCTTTATCCTGGGAAGTGAGTTTTTCATTAATTACAAAATGGTATTTCGTGGTTCAAAACAGAAGGAGGTGCAGGAATGAGTACGTTAATTGCATGGATCATCCGGGCGATTCCTTTTGGAACGATCATTATGTTTGGATCTATGGGTGAGACAATCACAGAAAAATCAGGAAATCTTAACTTAGGTGTACCTGGGATCATGTATCTGGGAGGCTTTGCCGGATTTGCAAGTTCTTATTACTATGAGAAATTATCCTCAGATCCAAAGGGCTGGATCTGCGTGATCATTGCCCTGTTTGCAGCCATTGCTGCTTCTGCATTTGGAGGATTGATTTTCAGCTTCCTGACCATCACCCTGCGTGCCAACCAGAATGTGACAGGTCTTGCTCTTACTACCTTTGGTATGGGAGTTGCCAATTTCTTTGGCGTATTTATTTTAAATGGAGCCAGCTATACAGCTGCACCTCTTGCCTATTCTGCATTTTCAAAGAAGATCCCCTTCCTTTCTTCCAAGCTTGGGATCGTAAGCAAGGTAGTATTTCCTTATGGATTCCTTGCATATGCAGCTATCATTGTTGCCATTGTGCTTCATTATTTTCTGAATAAGACCAGGATAGGACTGAATCTGCGTGCAGTTGGCGAGAATCCGGGAACTGCAGATGCAGCAGGTATTAATGTAACAAAATACAAATATCTGGCTACCTGTGTCGGGGCAGGTTTGTCTGGTATCGGCGGTCTTTATTATGTGCTGGATTACAATCAGGGGATCTGGGCAACTACCGGGCAGATTGAGGCTCTTGGATGGCTGGCAGTAGCACTTGTTATCTTTACTACATGGAAGCCTTTAAATGGTATTTGGGGAGCTTATCTTTTCGGTATGCTGTACTGGCTGTATCAGTTCCTTCCCAATATGCTGGGAGTGAAGGTGGCCGGATATGTGACGGATCTTGTACAAATGGTGCCTTATGTAGTGACCATTATTGTGTTGGTGGTTGTAAGTTTTCGGAAGAAGAAGGAGAATCAGCCGCCGGAAAGTCTTGGACTTTCTTATTTCCGCGAAGAACGATAAACGTGAAATCTTTGTGACTTTTAAAGGGGGAATGTTTACATTCTCCTTTTTTTTATGCTATAGTAACCATACGGTAGTAGTACAGTAACAAAGAAATTGATGGATTTAGTGAATTACATGCTTTTATGTGTATTCAAGAAAGGAATTCTGTGAATGATTAAGCGTAAATATCTTGCGGCATGCCTTGTGGCAGCCCTTTTTGTGGCCGGCTGTGGCAGTAACAGTGCAGAAAAGAAAGAAACAACAGAAACAACAGAAGAGACAAAGACAGCAGAAGCAACAGATGCACCAGATCAGGAGTCTGCTTCTGAGGAGGATGCACAGGATGAAACTGCAGCAGATGATAGTGGTGAAGCAGATGATAGTACAGATGAGGACGAACAGGATCTGACAGATACGGAGGAAGATGAGGATACCGGACTGGAGGAGGAAGATCTTTCTAAGGTAGTTCCGGCAGATTATCTGGTCCAGGATGCGGACAAGTATGTGACTCTTGGGGAAACCAAGGATCTGGAGGCTGTTCAGTACACATATGAGATCACCGATGATATGGTACAGGATGAGATTGATTCTGAACTTTCCGAGGCATCTGAGGAGATCTCCACAGACAAGCCTTCTGTAGAGGGAGATACCGTATACTTTACAATGACTTATAAAGTAGAAGGGGATGATTCTCAGGATGGTGAGGAAGAGGATTCTTCAGTGATCCTTGGTCAGGAGGATTATGGCGCTGAATTCGATGAGAAGCTTACAGGCGTATCCGCGGGGGATAAGCTGGACTTTTCCATTTCCTATGATGAAGATATGTGGATGGAGGAATGGGCCGGACAGACGGTATATTTTTCCATTGAGATTTCTGATGTGGTACAGGTAGAAGTACCTGAGTACAACCTGGATTATGTAAAAGAAAATACAGAATATACAACTCTTGAAGAGTATGAGCAGTCCATTAGGGAATATCTGGAGGAGGAATATACCAGCAGAAGCTATTATGATGTAACAGAGTCCCTGTTGGAGACAGCGATGGCAAATGCTACATTCGACGGATATCCACAGGAGCTGTATGATCAGTGCAAAGAAGAGATCCTTTCCAGCTATTCCATGTTTGTAGGAGAGGATAATACTATTGATGATGTGCTGGAGATGTTTGGCATTACTGATGAGGATGTACAGTCAGAAACAGAGAAGCTTGTAAACAGATATCTGTTTATCAGTGCATACTGTAAAGCCAATGACATTACTGCAGACGGAGAGGAATACAAGGATTATGTAACAAAGAATGCAGACTATTACGGAGAGGATGCGGCTTCTTTTGAGGTCGGTTATACCAGAGAATATCTGGTAGAGAATCTGTATGATGAAAAGGTAAAAGAATTGTTATATGATTCTGCAAGGATCACTGAGAAACCATCTACAGAAGCCCCCGCTGAAGAGGCTGAAGCTACAGATGAGGAGATCGGTGAGGGAGATGACCTGATGCTGGACGAGATCCAGGATGAAGAAGAATTAGCTCAGGATGAATCTGTATCAGAATAGAAGAATTGGCTTAGTTACTTGGCTTAGGACGTAGCAGCATCAGAAAAGGAAGAAGAATTGCTTTTTTGTACATGAGATGGTATGATTGAATCAAGAATGCTGAAAGTATTCAAAAACACATTGGGAGGTTGTGATGAAGAGGGGCAGTATTTTTGAAACAGATGGGATTCCACGTCTTACGGAAGCGTTTCCGCTTGCTATGCAGCATGTAGTAGCTATGATCGTAGGCTGCGTTACGCCGGCAATTATTATTTCCGGAGCAATTCCTGGGGGTCTTTCCAGAGAAGAACAGGTAATTCTGATTCAGTCTGCATTGGTGATGGCAGCGTTGTCTACGCTGCTGCAGCTTTTTCCAATTGGAGGAAAAGCCAGGTTTGCTATTGGATCAGGATTGCCCATCATCATGGGAGTAAGCTTTGCTTATGTTCCCAGTATGCAGGCAATCGCAGAGTCTTATGGGATTGCAGCTATTATGGGAGCAGAACTGGCAGGCGGTTTTGTGGCTGTGGTAATGGGATTGTTGGTAAAGAAGATCAGGGTCTTTTTTCCACCATTGATCACTGGAACGGTTGTATTTACCATTGGTCTGTCATTATATCCTACTGCCATTAACTACATGGCTGGCGGGGTCAGTAGTCCGGACTATGGCTCCTGGCAGAACTGGGCGATTGCATTCTTTACATTGATCGTAGTAACCGTGCTGAATCATTTCGGGAAAGGGATCTGGAAGCTGGCATCTATTCTGATCGGCATCATTGCAGGATACCTGGTGGCGATTCCTTTTGGAATGGTTGATTTTTCAAGTATAGGAGAAGCAGGAGTCTGCCAGCTTCCGTCTCTGCTTCATTTTGGCATTGAGTTTGAGCCATCTTCTTGTATTGCCATCGGTATCTTGTTTGCTATCAATTCCATCCAGGCCATTGGTGATTATTCAGCAACGACCATCGGTGCTATGGACAGAACTCCGAAGGATGAGGAATTGCAGAAAGGAATTATCGGCTACGGTATTTCTAATATTGTGGGAGCCTTGGCTGGAGGTTTGCCCACTGCCACATACAGTCAGAATGTGGGAATTGTTACTACTACAAAGGTAATTAACCGGTGGGTACTGGGACTGGCGGCTGTGATCCTTGGTATTGCAGGGATTGTTCCCAAGTTTTCGGCCATTCTTACTACGATTCCCCAGTGTGTTCTTGGAGGTGCTACAGTTTCTGTATTTGCATCCATTGCTATGACAGGTATGAAGCTGGTAGCTTCAGCAGAAATGGATTACCGGAATTCATCCATCGTTGGTCTTGCAGCAGCACTGGGAATGGGAGTGTCTCAGGCAACTGCAGCACTGGCTGGCTTTCCGGCGTGGGTTACCACCATTTTTGGGAAATCCCCGGTGGTGCTGGCAACGATTATAGCGGTGATCATGAACATTATCCTTCCAAAGACACGGGAAGAAGAGAAGGAAGAGGTACAACAAAAGATTGAAATCAAACATAAGCTGGATGAAGATCACAAAGAATTCGGTGAATAAAAGTAAAAACTAAATACGAATTAAGAAAGAGTGTGCTGATACAGAAATGTGCAGCACACTCTTTTTGATAAAATGAAAGCCTTATAAATCGTGAAATTGTCCGATCATGTCTTTGATATGCTGCATTTCATTATCCATCTCGATCATGGCATGAGCAGATTCTAAAAGCTCTGCACTGATCTGATCATAGCCTTCCATCTCTTCGATGCCCTTTTTGTAACGCAGCTGATGCTCCAGAGTAGCCCAAAAATCCATGCCATTGGTACGAATCTGGATTTCCGCCCGCATAGGTGTTTTTCCACGGGAAAAGAAAACAGGGACCTCAACGATCATATGATAACTGCGATAGCCATTGGGTTTGGGATTCTTTATATAATCCTTGATCTTCAGTATCTTGATATCATCCTGGCTGGCCAGCAGATCTGCAACCGTATAAATATCGTCAATGAATGCACAGACCACCCGGATACCAGCTACATCATTCAATTGTTCCTGAATATTCTCTGCAGAAAATTCATAGCCAAGCTTTTGAAGCTTCCGGTAAATACTTTCAGGTTTTTTTACTCTTGTCTTAATAAAAGAAATAGGATTCCTTTTATTTTCAATGGAAAATTCATCATTCAGTACTTCCAGTTTGGTCTGGAGTTCCCGGATGGTGCAGCGGTACATCATCATAAGATCACTGAACTTAGCAGCATTTTTGATAAATCTTTCTGGATCCGGTGTATCCAGAAAAGGGAGATTAAGTTTGTTGTCCATATGTAAAACCTTCTTTTTATGTTATTGTGTAATGCGTATCATTATTTCAATTATAAGGGATAAAAAGGATATAGTAAAGCAATGAATGGCTATATCACATTTACTTTTTAGAGATTTTCATATATAATGAGAGGACTGATTTACAGATCTTAAGAAGGAGGGCTATGATATGGACAGAAAAAATCTGATCGTAGGACAGTCAGGAGGACCGACAGCTGTAATCAACAGCAGTCTTTATGGCATTGTTAAAGGGGGAAGAGATCAGGCTGAAGTTGACCGTATTTATGGAATGGTAAATGGAATTGAGGGATTTCTGAAGGGGCAGGTAATGGATTTTGACGTGGCGCTTCCGGGGGAAGATTTGGAAACATTGAAATATACACCAGGGGCATATCTTGGCTCCTGCAGACATAAGCTTCCTGAAAATCTGGATGATCTGGCATATAAGCAGATCTTTGCCAGCTTTCATGATATGAATATTGGCTACTTTGTATATATAGGCGGCAATGATTCCATGGATACAGTAAGTAAGCTGTCACGGTATGGAGAAAGAATCGGCAGTGATGTGCGGATCCTGGGGATTCCAAAGACCATTGATAATGACCTGGTGAAGACAGACCATACACCAGGATATGGAAGTGCTGCCAGATATGTGGCATCCACAGTGCGGGAGATTGTTATTGATGCTAATGTTTATGAGAAAAAATCTGTTACAATTGTTGAAATCATGGGCCGTCATGCAGGCTGGCTGACTGCTGCTTCCGTGCTTGCCAGGAAATATTCAGGAGATAATCCGCTTCTAGTATATTTGCCGGAAAAGGCTTTTGACACAGAAAAATTCCTGATGGATGTGGAGCATGCTTTTGATAAGAACTGTAATGTGGTGGTATGTGTATCCGAAGGGATCAGGGATGAAAAAGGAACCTTTATCTGCGAATATGAGAATGATGTATGCACTGATAATTTTGGACACAAAATGCTTACAGGCTGCGGAAAGTATCTTGAAAATCTGGTACGCAGCCGTCTTCAGGTAAAGGTAAGGTCTGTAGAACTGAATGTAAATCAGAGATGCTCTACAGCTATGCTCTCTGCTGCAGACCAGAAAGAGGCTATGGAGGCCGGAGCATTTGGCGTAAAGGCTGCTGTACAGGGTGAAACAGGAAAGATGGTGTCCTTTATACGAAACAGCGAAAAAGATGAATATGTACTGAATTATGGTTTGGAAGATGTAAATGAGATCTGCAATAAAGAAAAGCCGGTTCCTGTTTCATGGATTTCAGAATCAGGCAATGATATGACAGATGACTTTATACAGTATGCAATGCCTTTGATCCAGGGAGTGGTTTCCCTCCCATTGGATGATAATGGCCTTCCTCTTTTCGCATATAGAAAATAAGAAAGGCTTTTGTTTATGAAGATCAGATTATCCGATCATTTTAGTTATGGAAGACTGTTAAGATTTACACTTCCTTCTATAGTGACAATGGTAATAGCATCGTTATACAGTGTGGTAGACGGACTGTTTGTGTCTAATCTTGTTGGAGATATGGCACTTTCTGCAGTAAATATTGCTTTTCCCATTGCCATGATCATAGGAGCCATAGGCTTTATGCTGGGTACCGGCGGCAGCGCTTTGGTAGCCAGAACCTTAGGGGAAGGCAATAAAGAACTGGCAGACAGGTATTTTTCCATGATCATCTATACGATCATGATTGTGGGAGGTCTGCTTTCCATTATCACAGTATTGCTTGTTGAGCCTATTATGTGGGCTGCCGGTGCCAGTGAACTTCTGATTGATGACTGTATCAGCTATGGAGCAGTTCTACTTGCAGGAAGTGTTCCCTTTATGCTTCAGACCAGTTTCCAGAATTTTTTTGTGGTCAGCGAACGGCCAATGCTAGGACTGGTGCTTTCCATACTGTCCGGGATCACCAATATGGTTCTGGATTATGTATTTATTGCAGTTTTGGGCCTGGGGATCACTGGTGCAGGCCTTGCTACAGTGATGGGCTATGTGGTAGGCGGTATTTTGCCTCTTTTCTTTTTCCTTAAGAAAAGGGAACGTGCCCTTCACCTTACGAAGACTCGCTTCTATCCAAGACAGCTGCTTCTGGCCTGTTCCAATGGTTCTTCTGAGCTTTTAAGTAATATTTCAGCATCTGTGATCGGTATTTTATATAATATCCAGCTGATGCGGATCATCGGCGAGAGTGGTGTGGCTGCTTATTCGGTTATGATGTACGTGGATTTTGTATTTGTAGCAGCATTTCTGGGTTTTTCGGCTGGCAGCGCACCGATTGTCAGCTATCAGTATGGGGCAGAAAATCATCAGGAACTTCACAATATTTTCAGGAAAAGCCTGACTGTGATCGGCATTACTTCTGTGGCAATGGTGGCTGTTTCAGAAGGCGTCAGTCATCCGCTGTCTGTTGCTTTTGTAGGATACAATCAGCAGCTGCTTGACATGACGGTTGGAGGCTTTCGTATTTTTGCATTGGGCTACCTGTTTTGCGGGATCAATATTTATGCTTCTTCTTTTTTTACTGCACTATGTAATGGAATGGTTTCTGCATTGCTTTCTTTCACAAGATCTTTCCTTCTACGTGGTGGTCTGGTGATCCTGATGCCTTTGCTATTTGGATTGAATGGTATCTGGGGCGCAGTTGTAGTTGCAGAAGGGATGGGAGCTGTGATGGCTGTGGCTTTTCTTTTGAAATACAGGAAACGGTATAGATATTGATGACAGACATTATAGGTTATGGTACTCTCAAAGGGACAGGAAAGGACGCTGGTTATGGAAGATGAAACATACCACAGGTTCCGAAGTGCCAGGCAAGAGCCGGTCCGGCTGCAGGCAGCACTGGACGGCTTTTTTGCTTTTGATGGAGAAGATGAACGGCAGGAGGAATATGGTATTTACCTGAAAAAAAGGATCCGTCCGGCAATGGAAGCGCTGATCAGGAGCCAGCAGATTGAACAGATGGAAATACTGGCTGAACAGGGCTGGTATGGCAAAAAGGAACTGGAGACTTTCATACGGACTGCCAGGGAAGAAGGCAGATTACAAGCCCTGGTCTGGCTGATGAAGGAGAAAAATGACAGATACGGATATGAAGACAGAGAATATGATTTATAAGACAGCTCCCTGGAAGCGTGCTTATGATAGCAGCCAGGCACAGATCGGCATACAGATTCTTGAATATTGTCGGAATCAGTTGTTTTTATCGTATCCCTCTTTTGAACAGGCACTGTTTATTTTACAGTGGGAAGCAGATGACAGAATTGCCGGGATAGGGACGGATGGAGTAAAAATATTATTTTCCCCTGTATGGCTTCTACAGAAATATCAGGAGGATCCAGGGACTGTTACAAAGGCTTATCTGCATATGATCCTGCACTGTATTTATCTGCATCCCTTTTTGGCAGGGAAGGAGCAGGAAAATCTGTGGGATCTTGCCTGTGACATGTTCGTAGAAAGGATTTGCACATCCATTACCGGGAATGAGGCTGGGGGACATCAAGAGCAGGAGCTTTCTCCTTATCGGATCTATGACACATTGTGCTGTCTTAAGAAAGAAGAGCAGTTAAAACTGGAAAAAAGTATAAGAATAGATGATCACAGCTTATGGAGAGAAAAGCAGACAGGTGCTAAGGCAATCTGGAAGAAATGGGAAGAGATTCTTTTGTCCATGTCCAGAGGAAAAGAGAAAAAGAAACTGTGGGCTGGTATGTCTCCAGGCATGCGCCAGGAGGAAATAAGGCTTGCAGGCAGGAAGGATTATGACTACCGGGATTTTCTTCAGAAATATTTTCATATACGGGAAGAAGTAAAGCTGGATACGGAAAGCTTTGATTATATATTTTATAACTATGGTATGGAGTACTATGGGGATGTTCCACTGATCGAACCATTGGAATATCAGGAAGCCAGCCGGCTTTCCCAGCTGGTGATTGCCATTGATACCTCAGGCTCCTGTTCAGCTGCTGTCGTACAAAGGTTTCTGGAGGAAACATATAGTATTTTAAGCAGCAAAGAAAACTTTTTTAGTGAGATGGAGGTATATCTGATCCAGTGTGACTGCTGTATCCAAAAAATAGATGTGATCCGCAGAGAAGAGGACTGGAGAAAACTGGAAGACAAAATAGAGATCCAGGGACGTGGAGGAACAGATTTTTGTCCGGTTTTCCGCTATGTGGATCAGCTTCGGAAGGAAGGTCAGCTTAAGGATCTGGGGGCTTTGATCTATTTTACAGATGGGGACGGAGTCTATCCGGAAGAAAGGCCGGACTATGATACAGCCTTTGTATTTTTGAAGGATACAGATTCCTTGAAAATGGTTCCATCTTGGGCTTACGTATTAAAGGTGTGGACTTAACAGAGAATAATCGGGAAAACGGCAAGCAGCTGTCTGCAGGGAGCAAAGATGATGAATATTAAAGAGGCAAAACAAGAAATTGTGAATACACTGCATGCATATTTGAAAAAGGATGAAGAAGGGAATTATACATATCCGTTGGTACATCAACGACCTTTATTCCTGATAGGGGCACCTGGCATTGGTAAAACCGCTATTATGGAGCAGGTAGCGAAGGAAGAAAATATAGGTCTTGTTTCTTATACAATGACACATCATACCCGTCAGAGCGCAGTAGGACTTCCAAAAATCGTTTCCAGGGAATATGAGGGCATTTCCATGGATGTTACGGAATATACCATGAGTGAGATCATTGCAGCTGTATATGCCAAGATGGAAAGTACAGGAAAGAAGGAAGGAATTCTGTTTCTGGATGAGATCAATTGTGTGTCTGAGACACTTGCACCAGCCATGCTTCAGTTTCTTCAGAATAAGACCTTTGGCGGACATAAGGTACCGGCAGGGTGGCTGATCGTAGCAGCAGGTAATCCACCAGGATATAACAAGTCTGTCCGGGAGTTTGATATTGTAACTTTGGACCGGGTCCGGAAGATGGAGATCCAGCCGGATTTGGAGGCTTGGATGGAATATGCCTGGCAAAATAAGATCCATGGAGCAGTGCTTTCTTATCTTAATATCCATAGGGACAGTTTTTACTACATAAGGAGCAGCCGGGAGGAAAAAGCCTTTGTTACAGCAAGAGGATGGGAGGATTTGTCCAGGATCCTGAAAAGTTACGAAGATCTGGATATCCAAGTGACTGAGAATCTGATCTGTCAGTTCATTCAGGAAAAGGAAATTGGCAGGGATTTCGCTTCTTATTACCAGATTTATCAAAAGTATGGCACAGATTATGGAATCCACCAGATTCTGGACGGAAGCCTTTCAAAGCACATGGAGGAAGAAAAGCTGGATATGGCCGGGAATGGATCGGCAGAAGAACGGCTTACTGTTACCGGGCTTTTTCTGCAAGATCTGAATGAAAGGCTGATGTGTGCAGATACAGGCAAAAAGCGGCTGTCTCTTCTTTATGATAAACTGTATGCACTGAAAAATAACCCCATAACAGATAAGAACGCAAAGTCCGAAGCAGATAGCTGGTTTGGACAGTATATAAAGGATCAGAAGAAAAGCTTTGAAGTACGAAAAACGTCAGGTCTTCTTTCCATGGAGGAAGCGTTGCTGGAGAGACAGACGATTGCATGCATGGAAAGATATGATCTGGAACTGAGGAAACTTCATATTACCAAAAGAGAAGAGCAATTTGAGAGAATAAAGATATTCTTTCAGGAAGAGAAGCAGAAAACAGAAGTTCTTTGTACCCAGACAGGACATGCCCTTTTAAGAGCTTTTGACTTTATGGAAAAGGCCTTTGGGGATGGAGCAGAGATGATGCTTATGGTAACCAGGCTTACTGGGAATCCGCTGGCGTCTGCCTTTATTGCAGAGCATGGCTGTGCACCCTATTTTAAGTACAGTGACAAGCTTCTGCCGGGAAAACAGCAGCAGCTTTTACAGGCCTGTGAGCAGGCTTTGGAGTCAAGATAATACTTGCAACTTCCGGGAGGGATTACTATAATTATAGAGGAGGCGCGCTATGAAGGATAATAAAAAGAAAAAAAAGAAAACCGCCGGTGATGTGGTGCTTACTCTGGTACTGCTTCTGGCTGTGGGCGTTTTTTGTTATGCAGCCTTTAATTTGTACCACATTTACACAGAGTACAAAAAGGGCTCTGACGAATATAACCAGATCGCACAGATGGCAGTGACAGAGCGTGATCCTGATGAGGATCCAATCGACATGGAGACAGACGATGAAAAGAAATCTGATCTGAAAGCACCTATGAAGATTGATTTTGATACTCTTCGCAGTGTGAATACGGACGTGATTGGATGGATTTATGTGGAAGCACTGGATAATGTGAGTTATCCTATTGTGAAGGGAAAGGATAACAGTACTTATCTTCACATGACCTATGAGAAGAATTACAATTTTGCAGGCACGATTTTTATTGACTATGAGAATTCCGGAGATTTTAACGATTGTAATACACTGGTATACGGACACAATATGAAGAATGGTTCTATGTTCGGACAGCTGAAAAAATTCAGTAAAGACCCGGAAACATACAAGAAAAGCAAATATTTCTGGATTTTTACACCTGATGAGGATTATCGGTATGAGATTATTTCCGCTTATGTTACAGCGGTAAATAGTGATACATATACATTGTTTAAAGGACCTGGTAAGGAATTTCAGGATTATCTGGACAAAATGCCAACTCTTTCAGAGATCCAGACCACACCAGGTACGCTTACCATACAGGACAAGATCGTTACACTTTCTACCTGTACAGGCAACGAATCCACCAGATATGTGGTACAGGGTAAAAGAGTTGATACTTTGGATGTAGAAAAGGATAATTAGTATGAGGAGGCTGTAGTGATGGAGAATGGGATAGCGAAACTGCAGGAGCTTGTGGATCAGTATGATAATATTGTATTCTTTGGCGGAGCGGGTGTTTCCACAGAAAGCGGGATCCCGGATTTCAGAAGCCAGGACGGGCTGTATAATCAGACCTATGATTATCCGCCGGAGACGATCTTAAGCCATACTTTTTTTATGAGAAAGCCGGAAGAGTTTTTCAGGTTTTACAGAGATAAGATGCTGTGTGATACTGCAAAGCCAAATGCAGCTCACCAGAAGCTGGCAGAGCTGGAAAGGGCTGGCAGGCTTAAGGCTGTGATCACCCAGAATATTGATAATCTTCACCAGATGGCTGGAAGCCGGAATGTGCTGGAACTTCATGGCAGTGTATATAGGAATTACTGCATGAAATGCCGGAAGTTTTATGATTTTTCTTATATGAAACATTCAGAAGGAGTGCCTAGATGCAGCTGTGGCGGGATTATTAAGCCAGACGTTGTCCTCTATGAGGAAGGGCTGGATACACATACCATTGAAGAGGCAGTGAAGGCTATTTCCCAGGCACAGGTACTGATTATCGGCGGGACGTCTCTGGCTGTATATCCGGCAGCAGGACTGATTGATTATTTTCAGGGAGATCATCTGGTAGTGATCAACAAGTCACCTACACCGAGAGACCGGTATGCAGATCTTCTGATCCAGGAGCCGATTGGGCAGGTGTTTTCACAATTACAGGTAAAGGAGCATAGTCATGGGACTTCTTTATGAAGTGGGAGATATTGTCACGCTGAAAAAAACACATCCCTGTGGCAGCAAAGACTGGGAGATCCTTCGTGTAGGGGCGGATTTCAGGCTGAAATGTACAGGATGCGGCCACCAGATCATGGTGCCGCGGAAGATGGTGGAGAAAAATACCAGGAATCTGCAGAAAAAATCACAAGATCAATGACACAGGGAAAACTAAAATAGCATAAAGCATAAAAAGCATAAGAATAATTATAAAGAGAATAAAAATCATTAGAAAAAGAAAAATAGGGCTTTACATAGCCGGGAAAATGTGTTAAAATCAACAATCGTGATATATTCATATCCTTGCTCTTTGACAGGCAAAGGGCCAATAGACCATAAGGAGGTAAGACAGGCATGAACAAGTACGAGTTAGCATTAGTTGTGAGTGCAAAAGTTGAGGACGAAGTACGTGATGCAGTTGTTGAGAAAGCTAAAGGCTACATCACACGTTACAATGGCACAATCACAGAAGTTGAAGAATGGGGTAAGAAGAAATTAGCTTACGAGATTCAGAAAATGCATGAAGGCTTCTACTACTTCATTCAGTTTGAAGCAGATGCTCAGTGTCCGGCAGAAGTAGAAAGACATATGCGTATCATGGACAATGTATTAAGATACTTAGTTGTCAGAAAAGACGCATAAGCTTTTGGCAATTAATCAGAAAGCACCATTAAGAACCCGTTCAACCGATCATCGAAAGAGGTAAATAGAATGAACAAAGTAATTTTAATGGGACGCTTAACAAGAGACCCTGAAGTAAGATATTCCGCAGGGGAGAATGCACTGGCAATTGCCAGATATACATTGGCAGTAGACAGGAGGTTTCGCCGTGATGGCGAGGCATCCGCTGATTTTATCAGCTGTGTATCTTTTGGACGTACAGCAGAGTTTGCTGAGAAGTATTTCAGACAGGGACTGAAGATTGCGGTTACAGGCCGTATTCAGACCGGCAGTTATACCAACCGTGACGGCCAGAAGGTTTATACAACAGAGGTTGTAGTTGAGGAGCAGGAGTTTGCAGAGAGTAAATCTTCCAGCGATTCCTATGCAGCATCTCATCCTCAGAACAGTGCTGCGGCACCATCTATGCCTACACCAAGTGCGGCAAGTGCAGACGGATTTATGAACATCCCTGATGGAATTGACGAGGAACTGCCTTTTAATTAGGTATTTCTCAGATGAACAAACGGATGATAACAAGAAGATAGGAGGAAGCTAATCATGGCTTACAGCAATAGAGGCGAAAGACCGGATTCTCCCATGAAGAGAAGAGGCGGACGCAGAAGAAAAAAAGTTTGTGTATTCTGTGGTAAAGAGAATAACGAGATCGATTACAAAGATGTAGCAAAGTTAAGAAAGTATGTTTCTGAAAGAGGAAAGATCCTTCCAAGAAGAATTACAGGTAACTGTGCAAAGCATCAGAGAGCTCTTACTGTAGCAGTTAAGAGAGCACGTCATTTGGCATTAATGCCATACATCCAGGACTAATTTCCTGAATGCAGCAATGCAGATGTTTGGAAGCCTTCAAATGCTTATTTTATGAGCATTTGAGGGCTTTTTCTTATTTTACTTGGGTATGGAAATATTTCCATGAATCTGGTATAATATATAGATCCACGTAAAATTGGTTTTATCTATGTAATAGAATGGGAAAAATCATGAAAGAAAAATTAAAATTCAGAGGGCCATTGAAACAATATATGCGGACCCCTATGTACCTGGCAATTCTGCTTCTTGGACTGAATATTCTGGTATATATGGTTAATATCAGGGCAGGACTTTTAGTATCCCTGGGACTGGCTGTGTACTTACTGATCGTTCTGCTGATCTATATTCACCACAAGCCAATGATCCTCAACGCCCTGGTTGCATTTACCACACAATACAATGCCCTGGAGAAACGTATGCTGGAGGATCTGGCACTGCCCTTTGCCATTATGGATACCAACGGCAGGATGGTCTGGTCCAATCGGCTGTTTGCAAGCCTGATGGGGAAAGACCAGTTGTACAATAAGAATATAGCTACCCTTCTTCCGGATATTACTCAGGAGAAGCTGCCAGTGCCGGGACAGAAGGACATAACAGAAGTAACCACCGGCTTAGGGAACGAGATCTACAGGGTATCTATGCAGTGTATCACCATGAAGGATGTGGTTGAGCATACAGATATTCTGGAGAAGCTGCAGAATGATTTGAGTCTGATTGCCCTGTATCTTTATGACGAGACAGAATTGCAGGAATATATCCAGAAGAATGAAGATGACAAGCTGGTTGTAGCCTTGGCGTATCTGGATAATTATGAAGAAGCGCTGGATAGCGTGGAGGATGTACGCCGTTCTCTTTTGATCGCGTTGATCGACAGGAAGATCACCAAGTATTTTTCAAATTTTGATGGCGTTGTTCGTAAGCTGGAAAAAGACAAATATTTCCTGATCATGCGTCAGAGTTCCCTCGAAGCATTAAAGGAACAGAGATTCCATATTCTGGATGAGGTAAAAACGGTTAATATCGGTAATGAAATGGCTGTTACCTTAAGTATCGGTATTGGATTGAACGGATCTACTTATCTGCAGAATTATGAGTATTCCAGGATTGCCATTGAAATGGCACTTGGCCGTGGAGGCGATCAGGTGGTGATCAAGAATGGCAATACCATCACATACTTTGGCGGTAAGGCACAACAGATGGAAAAGGCAACTAGAGTGAAGGCACGGGTAAAGGCACAGGCCCTTAAGGAATTTATGAGTACCAAGGACCGTGTTGTGGTTATGGGACATAAGATCACAGATGTGGATGCATTAGGGGCAGCCATTGGTATATACCGTGCCGGGAAGACACTTGGAAAGCCGGTGCATATTGTGGTGAATGATCCTACCACATCCATTCGTCCTTTGATGGCAGGTTATGTGGGAAGTCCGGATTATGAGCCATCTATGTTTGTAGATGCAGATCAGGCCAAGGATCTTGTGGATAATAACACAGTTGTGGTTGTTGTAGATACCAACAAGCCAAGTTATACAGAGTGTGAGGATCTTTTATACCTTACAAAGACCATTGTGGTACTGGATCATCACAGAAGGGGCAGTGAAGTAATACAGAATGCAGTACTCTCTTATGTGGAGCCGTATGCTTCTTCTACCTGTGAGATGGTAGCTGAGATCCTTCAATATTTTTCAGACGATCTTCGCCTGCGGAGCATGGAGGCAGACTGCTTGTATGCCGGAATTGTGATCGATACCAACAATTTTACCACCAGAGCAGGTGTACGTACCTTTGAAGCAGCAGCGTTTCTTAGAAGGAATGGAGCAGATATTACCAGAGTGCGTAAGATGCTGCGGGATGATATTGATTCTTACAAGGCAAGGGCAGAGGTTGTGCGTACTGCCAGCATTTATAGGAAATGCTTTGCCATTGCAAAATGCCCAAGCGAAGGCTTGGAAAGCCCTACCGTTGTAGGGGCACAGGCTGCTAATGAGCTTCTGAATATTGCAGGAGTAAAGGCTTCTTTCGTACTTACTCCATACAACAAAGAAGTATATGTAAGTGCCCGTGCCATTGATGAAGTGAATGTACAGATCATGATGGAGCGGATGGGCGGAGGCGGTCATCTGAATATTGCCGGCGCACAGCTGAAGGAAAGTCTTGACGAGGCGGAGCTGATGCTGAAAGCAATCATAGATCAATTATACGAAGAAGGAGAATTTAAGGAATCATGAAAGTAATTTTACTGGAAGATGTAAAGTCCCTTGGGAAAAAGGGCGAAATCGTAAATGTAAGTGACGGATATGCAAGAAATATGATCCTTCCAAAGAAGCTTGGAGTAGAAGCGACACCTAAGAATCTGAATGACCTGAAGCTTCAGAAAGCCAATGCAGAAAAGGTTGCACAGGAAAATTTCGAGGCAGCACAGGCTTTTGCAAAGGAGCTTGAAACAAAAGAGATCATTCTTACTTTGAAAGTAGGAGAAGGTGGAAGAACCTTTGGTTCTATTTCTGGTAAAGAGATTTCTGAAGCGGCTAAGAAGCAGCTGAATCTTGAAATCGATAAAAAGAAACTGCAGCTTTCGTCCCCCATTCGTAACCTTGGCGTTACCAATGTTCCGGTGCGCCTTCATCCAAAGGTAACAGGAAGCCTGAAAGTATGGGTAAAAGAGGAGCAGTAAGTATTTCATGGAAGAAGCATTGATCAAACGGATACTTCCGCACAGTATTGAGGCAGAGCAGTCAGTGATTGGCTCCATGATCCTTGACAGGGATGCGATCCTGGTTGCCTCTGAGATCCTGACAAGCGATGATTTTTATCAGAAGCAGTACGGGATTATTTTTGATGCAATGGTAGAACTTTGCAATGAAGGAAAGCCGGTAGATCTGATCACCCTGCAGAATCGTCTCAAGGAAAAAGAACTGCCGCCGGATATCAGCAGCATGGAATATGTGCGTGATCTTCTGACTGCAGTACCTACCTCTGCGAATATTAAATATTATGCAAATATCGTCAGTGAGAAAGCGGTTCTCAGACGTCTGATCAAAGCCAATGAAGAGGTGGAGAATGCCTGCTATCTGGAAAAAGACAGCACACAGACTATTCTGGAGGAAGCAGAGAAAAAGCTGTTCAATATTTTGCAGCGGCGTACCAGTGAAGAATTTGTGCCTATCCAGCAGGTAGTGCTTAATTCTATCAGCAATATTGAGAAGGCGTCTAAGCTGAAAGGTACTGTTACCGGTATTCCTACCGGCTTTGTAGACCTGGATTACAAGACCTCTGGCATGCATGGGTCAGATCTGGTACTGATCGCTGCTAGGCCTTCTATGGGAAAGACTGCTTTTGTATTGAATATTGCCCAGTATATGGCATTTCGCAAGGATGTAACAGTAGCTATTTTCAGCCTTGAGATGTCAAAGGAACAGCTGGTGAACCGTCTGCTTGCCATGGAATCTCATGTGGATTCACAGAATCTGCGCACAGGTAATCTGAAAGATGAGGATTGGACAAAGCTTGTGGAAGGCGCAGACATTATCGGACGATCCAACTTGATCATTGATGATACGCCTGGTATTTCCATTGCAGAGCTTCGTTCCAAGTGCAGGAAATATAAACTGGAGCATAATCTTGGGATTGTTATGATCGACTACCTTCAGCTGATGAGCGGATCCGGCAAAACAGATTCCAGACAGCAGGAGATTTCAGATATTTCCAGATCCTTGAAGGCTCTTGCCAGGGAGCTGTCAGTGCCTGTGATCGCATTGTCACAGCTAAGCCGTGCAGTAGAGCAAAGACCTGACCACAGACCAATGCTTTCTGACCTGCGTGAGTCGGGAGCCATTGAGCAGGATGCGGATGTGGTAATGTTTATTTACAGAGATGACTATTATCACAAAGATACAGAGAAAAAGGATATTGCTGAGATCATTATTGCCAAGCAGAGAAATGGCCCTATTGGTACGGTTGAACTGGTATGGCTGCCAAGATATACACAGTTTGTAAATATGAAAAAGTAAGGCGGATTTTGTCAATCGCTTTTTCTTGCAATCTATTACCCCTTTGTTATAATTAAAACAAGATGCAGGTGTGCGATACAAACCATATTGGACACAGGTGCATTACAAAAAGGAGGGGTAGCGTGGATAAGCGATATACGGTAGCACAGACCGTCCAGATCACAGGCTTAAAGCCATATGTTCTTCGATACTGGGAAGAAGAACTGGATCTGAGGATCGGAAGAAATGAGCTTGGACACAGATACTACACCGGATATGATATTCAGTTGTTTATGAATATTCAGGAACTTAAGAAAAGAGGACTGCAGCTTAAGGCCATTAAGGAACTGGTTCCCCAGATTGCCAGGAATGCTCCTGGGATGAGCCAGAGTAAGGTCAGGCTTCTGGAAGATACTTCTGTTCAGGTGTATACTGATCAGGAAAAAGATCAGGATACAGATCAGGAGGAAAGACAGAGATGTAAAGAACTGCCGCCAGCCAGCGAGGATTCAGGGAAGATCCTGGAGTTCCAACAAATCCTGGAAAGACTGATCCAACAGGAACTTCACACTCAGAATGACGGAGAGGCAAGATGCCGCTCTATTGATGCAGCTATCCGCAGACAGCAGCTTGCAAGGAAGGAAGCTGCCGTAGCAATAGAAAAGAAGAATAAAAAGAAACATAAAATACATATGTGATCAGTGAGACTTGTCTCAGATCATAAATGAAAAATGGCTGCCGCATATAGCGACAGCCATTTGATCGTTCTTAGGAAATTATTCCTGGCTGATAGCGCCTGTAGGACAGACATCAGCGCAAGTTCCACACTCAACACATGCATCTGCATCGATCACGTAATGATCATCACCCTGAGAAATAGCCTCGTTAGGGCATTCGCTTTCGCATGTTCCACAGCTTACACATTCATCAGAAATTACATATGCCATAGTTATATCCTCCTTTAATCTCTTTTGTACCCTTAACCGGGTTCTGAATCTATTCTAATATATCTATCGTTGGATTACAAGTATAAAATTATAAACAAAATTTTAGAACTGTAAATGTTGATTCCTGTAAAAAATCGTATTATAATAGGCAAGGGTGGAGACTCTTTATAAGGACTGCAGATGTGGTTCTTTTACAGATAATGATTCTCTCCAGATTTGCGAATAAAGGAGGAAACAGATCATGGCACAGGTGACAAAGCAGATGCTCATCGGCGAACTGCTTCAGTTAGATCCTAACATTGCAGGGGTTCTTATGAGAGCCGGTATGCACTGCATCGGCTGCCCGTCTTCCCAGATGGAGTCTCTTGAAGAGGCTGCTATGGTGCACGGGATGGACGTAGATGTCCTGGTAGAGCAGATCAACGATTTTCTTGCTCAGTAATTTGCACACTATATAGACGAATGTGCATCTGTTTATAGAGGAGTCTTTGTAGACAGAGCGAACAGGTAAAGAGAATGCCGTATCAGTTACAGTCTTTTAGAACTGCAGCTTATACGGCATTTTTAATGCATTATATTAATGTTTGTACTTTAAAGCTGTTCCAGACTCTGGACCGCATGAAGGGTGATCAGTTCCCCATGCTCTTTCAGGTGTGCTTCTCCTGACATGGTGAATGCCTGGCCCTGCCCGTATTCGGAAAGAATGTTGCACACCTTATTGAATTCCTCAGGAGTGCAGTCAGACTGGTGGATCACCAGACGGTAAAATCCCTGTGCTGCATCTTTGTATAATGTATTCTCTCCTGTGAAATAGCCTCCCAGTCCGTGGGCTGCTTGAATCACTTCATCCAGGGTGCGGAAAGAGAAAAGACGGATAAGGTCAATATCGGCTTCATTCTCCTGTGGTGCCTTTTCTTGTGTGGGTGCTTCCTTCTTCTCTGATGGCTTGGTCTGGGACTGAACCTTAGCTTCACACAGCTTCTGGATCAGATCGATAATATTGTCTGCACCATCCAACTGAATGGTATCCTTACGGTCGCTGCCTTTGTAAGGAGAGAACTTGGAAAAACGTGTATCTAACTCCTCCGGATCCTCTACTTTGGTAATGATCAGGACAATGCTCTCTGTACTTACCGGAATAGCCTCGATCATCAGTGGAATATTATCAGCTTCAAATCCAAACTGCATCTGGGCCTGCTGCATCATATCACGAAACAGCTGCTTGGCTTTGTCTGTACCATAGGCCAGTTCGCTGATCTGGATATGGTGTGTCTCCAGATCTTCTTTTGTCAGGGTGCAGCGAATCTGATTGTCATTAATCTTTTCTATCTTCATATCATCACATCCTATTCTTAAGTGGGAATGATTCCTGCCTAAAGTTCATTATATTTTATATTATATAGCATAAAAGTGCAAGAGGGAAGCTGCTTCTATTTCTTTGTTTATAAAATATTTAGAAACAAAATGAAAAAAAATTACTAACTGGCAAAAAAGACTTGCATATGTAAATGGAAACTGTATAATAGAACTCAGGAAAGACGGCCGGACGATCCATACAGGTTCAGTTACTATGAAACAAGGTATCAGCTTAAAGTATTAACATTATTTCACTACTGTGGACTTTGCCGATTTTGTCATGCAGCGTTCTTGCTGTGGCAGGGTACATATTTCCCCATAAGATGAAATGATCTGCCGGAAGTGTCTTTTCAGAACCAGTTGGTGTTTTCTGAAATAATCAGGAAAGGAGGTTAAGGCACGGAGAAGGATATATCACGTAAAAGAAAGAAAAAAGCCCGTAAAAGTCTGGAAAATGAACTTCTGGAATACCAGAATCAGGGGATCTACCTGTATCTGGAAGGAGAACCAAGTACGCCGAAATCCATTGCAAAAGCCTGTCAGATTGCAGAAGGCGGAGGTTATATGCGGGATTATACAGAAGATGAGCGGGGACGGATCGCCAGAGTGGACTTTGACTTTGTACTGGATGATCCTGACTAACAAAAGTAAATAGAATGCAGGGTAATCCCTTTGGCAGCAGGCTCCCCCTACTCAAAGCCGTGGTCCGAAGGGATTTCCTGCCGAAATGAAACGATCTGTGAAATATAATAATATGTGGAATAAAACAATACGTAAAATAAAACAATACGTAAAATATAGTAATCTGTGAAATAAAAAGCTGTAAAAATGAACTTACTGTTAAATGCTATTAAAAAACAAATTTCTTAATGCAATTTATAATGGATATGATATAATGGGCGGTAGCAAACTCGAATTTGGAGAAAGGTTTTACTGAAAGGATAAAAGTATGGATAGAAAGAAAAAACCAGTAATACTGGTATGTGTACTGATTTTGGTGGTGGCCCTTGTAGGAGTGGCTGTTCACGTGATCATGAAGTATGTTCCTACCAGACAGAGAATGGATCTGAATGAATATTACGGACAAGTAGCTGACGGGCAGTGTGCCATTATTGTGGGTACAGAGCGTCTGGAGTCAAGAGGCCTTGTTTCTGATAATAAGACATATATTCCTATAGATGTTGTGGATTCATATATTAATCAGCGATACTACTGGGATTCTGAGGGACAGCAGGTACTGTATGCTACTCCCACCCAGCTGACCAGCCAGCCGGCACAGGTTGATTCGGGCAGTGAGGTATGGCTTAAAGATGGCGTTGTTTATTTAAGCGTTGACTATATCAAGCAGTATACAGATATTGACGCATACGTATATACAGATCCTGCCAGGATCACTATTCAGAAACAGTTTTCAGGGATCCAGACTGTACAGGTACAGAAGGATACATATGTAAGGTATCAGGGTGGGATCAAGTCACCGGTTCTTACAAAGGTAAGTAAAGGGGATTCTCTGATTTTTATGCAGGAACTGGAGAACTGGACACAGGTTGCTACCTGGGACGGTTATATCGGATATATAGAGAAGAGCCGGATCAGTGTGCCAGAGGATACTACACTGGAGAGAGATTTCCAGGCAGAGCAGTATAATTACATTACCATGGATCAGAAGGTAAATATGGTATGGCATCAGGTGATGAGCCAGGAGGCTAACAGTACATTTGCAGAGGCTACCCAGAATATGACAGGTGTCAATGTGATCTCGCCTACCTGGTTTGCAGTGCAGGATAATGCAGGGAATATTTCCAATATAGCTACTGCAGATTATGTTGCACAGGCTCATGAGAAAGGACTGAAGATCTGGGGACTGGTTGATAATTTCAGTGAAAATGTGAATACTTCAGAGCTTCTGGCCAAGACAAGTGCAAGGCAGAATCTGATATCCCAGCTGGTAAATGCTGCTGTAGGCGCTGGGATCGATGGGATCAATGTGGATTTTGAATACCTGAAGGAAGATGTAGGGGTTCATTTCCTTGAGTTTTTAAGAGAGCTTTCTATTGAGTGCCATAAGAACAATCTGGTGCTTTCTGTGGATAATCCACCGCCAGCAGAGTATACCAGCCATTATGACAGAGCAGAGCAGGGCAGAGTTGTGGATTATGTAGTGATCATGGGATATGACGAGCACTATGTAGGCTCTGAAGAAGCCGGTTCTGTTGCATCCCTTCCCTGGGTTGAGCAGGGGATCCAGGATACACTGGCAGAGGTTCCGGCAGAGCGTGTGATCAATGCTATGCCGTTCTACACAAGATTGTGGAAGACCGAGGCGGGTACATTGTCCAGTGAGGCAATTGGCATGGATGCGGCAGCAGAGGTGCTTACCACCAACAATGCAGAGACATATTGGGATAATACCACCAGCCAGCAGTATGGAGAATATGAGAAGGACAACTGCTCCTATAAGATCTGGGTAGAGAATGCAGATTCTATTGCTGCTAAGGTACAGCTTGCTGTGAAGTACAATCTGGCAGGTGTTTCTGCCTGGAAGCTGGGCTTTGAGAACAGCGGGATCTGGCAGGTGATTTCTGATAATCTGGCAGCTGCTCAGTAAGAAAGCAGGATTTTAACAGGACGATAATAAATGCATTCTTTTAGGCATATAAATAACAGGAATATGCCAAAGGGGTGCGTTCATGAAAAAATACAGAATGGAACTGATCATGGCCTGTCTGATGCTGGTAAGCTTTTACCTGCTGTCAAGACAGGCCGCTGTTGTATCTGTAAGCAGCAAGAAAGTGCCAAAAGGACAGGAGAAAGGTGTTATTGTAATCGATGCAGGACATGGAGGAGAGGATCCGGGGATGATCGGCATCAAGAATCTGGAAGAAAAAGGAATCAACCTGCAGATAGCAAAGAAGCTGTGCGCCCATCTGGAAAAAGAGGGATATACCGTGGTGATGACCAGAGAAAAGGATCAGGGGCTGTATGGAGAAAGCAGAAACAACCGGAAAGCCCAGGATATGCAGAAAAGAATTCGGATCATTAAGGAAACAACCCCCTTATTGACGGTAAGTATCCATCAGAACAGTTATCAGGATCCGGAGGTGAAAGGCCCTCAGGTTTTTTACTATCAGGACTCAACGGAAGGACAGCGGCTGGCACAGATCCTGCAGACAGAACTGAATCAGCAGCTGACTGTAGACAGACCAAGGGAAGCAAAGGGGAATAAGACCTATTATCTTTTAAAGCGAAGCGAAGGGATCCTTACGATCATAGAGTGTGGATTTCTTACAAATCCGGAGGAGGCCACACTTCTTGTACAGGAAGAATATCAGGAAAAGCTGGCAGAAGCTATTGCTGACGGGATCATCCGGTACCTGGAAGAGAGCCCTGCCGGGGGTGTACAAACTGAACAAAATAAGATATAATATGAGCCGTAAATGGACGAAAGAATGGAGTAAAATATGCTGGGAATTATATATCTTGTTTTATGTATATTGATAGGAAAAGAGATCACATCTGTGCTGCTGTCAGATGGCAAAGCAGATGGCACAGGGTTTAACAGGATCTGGATCACAGCACCTGCTTCCTTTGGGATTGGCACACTGTTCCTTACCTGGGCTGTTTACATTATTTCCTGGTTTGCAAGTGTGAAAGGCGGGATGGAGCATCCTCTTTTTCTGGGAAATCTTGTGGTGATGGCAGCTGCACTGCTTTTTCTTGTGTGGCTGTATGCCGTAAGGTTCCGCAGCCATCAGTCTTTATGGGCATTAAAGAAAGAGACAGCTGACAGCCAACGCCTGATCAGAGAGGCTGTTTTTTTCGGGATCTGCTTTTTGTTCCTCACCTGGATCATGTTTTATACCTTCCATTTGAGTGGAGGGTATCTGTATTCCGGATATACAGTTTATGGGGATTATGCACCCCATACGGCTATGATGCGTTCCTTTTCACTGGAGAATAATTTTCCTACCCAGTATCCTCACTTTGGAGGAGCAGACGTAAAATACCATTTTATGTTTCAGTTTTTGTCAGGAAATCTGGAATATCTTGGTCTTCCTATAGATATTGCATACAATAGCGTCAGTATTCTTTCCCTTCTTGGCTTTTTTATGATTCTTTACAGTCTTGCATTTCGGATTGCAGGGGGTATGGGAGCAGGGATATTGTCAGTAGTGTTTATGATATTCCGGAGTGGAACTGCATTTTTTGTATTTGCATGGGAACATATCCAGGCAGGAGATCTATGGGAGATTTTTAAAGCAAATACCTCTTTTATTGGTTATACCACTAATGAGAACTGGGGATTATGGAATTTTAACGTATATCTGAATCAGAGACATTTAGGTTTTGGCTTGCTTCTGGTGGCTTTGGCTTTGTGGGTATTTCTGGACTGGCTGGAGGTAGGGGCAGATCATCAGGAGAAAGGCTGGAAATGGCTGAAATGCAGGTTTACGACCAGGGAAGCATGGCTTCCCAAAGATCCGGAGCGGGCACTTTTAATGGGCCTTGTGCTTGGTCTGGCTTCTTTCTGGAATGGGGCAGCAGTGATCGGCGGTCTGCTGATATTGTGTGGCTTTGCCCTGTTTTCTGACGGAAAGCTTGATTATGCATTAACTGCAGGAGTGACGGTTCTTTTTACAATGATCCAGTCAAAGATTTTTGTAACCGGATCTGTGGTTTCGCCATCCTTCTATTTTGGATTTCTGGCAGATGATAAAACCCTGTGGGGAAGCCTGGTATATCTGTTTAAGATCACAGGCCCTGTATTTCTGGGAGTTATTTTGCTGCTGGTGTTTATGAAAAGAAGGCAGAGGGCAGCAGCAGTGGCTTTTCTCATGCCGGTTTTGTTTACTTTTACCATATCACTTACTCCGGACATTAACGTAAACCATAAGTATGTGATGATCGCGTATGCATTTATGACTATTTTCTGGGGATGGGTTGTATGCGGCCTTTGGAAAAAGAAAATTCCGGGGAAAATATGTGCCATTCTTTTGACAGTCAGTCTTACTCTTACTGGGATTTATGATTTTGTGGTGATCCTGAAGGATAATGATTCCATGCACCGGGTATCTGTGAATATGAACAGCACACTGACAAAATGGCTAAGTGAGAATCTGACAGATCAGGATCTGATCCTTACACCAGAGTATAGTATGAATGAGGTGACTATGTCCGGTGTGATGATGTATCTGGGATGGCCTTATTATGCCTGGTCAGCAGGATATGATACCAATTACAGGGCATCGCAGGCTGTGCAGATCTATACTGCTCAGGATCAGGAGATTTTAGAGAAAACCGTGGCCGAAGAGAAGATTACATATATCCTGTATGAAGAAGGGATGGAATTTGAGCAGCAGGCATGTAGGGAAGATCTTATTGAAATGACGTATCCTCTGGTTTATACTTCAGATGACGGACGGATCAGGATCTATCAGACAACAGAGGAATATAAAGAAAAAGGGGCAGTATGATGGAAGCAGAAATCACAAATGCAACAAAAAAAGGAAAAACAGTGGGAAAGAAAAGAATCTTGCAGCTTCTGCTGGCAATTGCCCTGATCGGAGGCTCCGCATATCTTTTGAAAGGAGATGTGTGGACGTTCTGGACCTGGTGGCTTCTTGCCGGTGTGCTGGGACTTTGTGCCATGCCATTGACAGGGAGGCTTTTTCAGGGATTTGCGGATAAAGGCTGGATTTTTTCCAAAGCCCTTGCAATTGCGGTTACCGGATTTTTTACCTGGTTTCTGGTGTCTATTAAGCTTGCAGCATTTACCACACTTACCTGTGTGGCAGTAGTATTGATTTTTGTTGTGTGCTGTATCCTGCTTTTCCTGCATCAGAGCAGACAGGGGATCTGGTGTATGCCGGAAGGCCATGGAGATCTGATTTTTTGGGAAGAAGTGATCTTTTTTGCAGCATTTCTTATGTGGACTTATTTTGCGGGTTTTCATCCACAGGCATATGGAACAGAAAAGTTTATGGATTATGGCTTCATGGAAGCTATGATGCGAAGCACTACGCTGCCGGCTACCGATCTGTGGTATTCCCAGGGGAAGATCAATTATTATTATGGCGGCCAGTATTTTGCAGTCTTTCTTACAAAGCTGTCTGTTACCAAGGTGGCAAAGACCTATAACCTGATGCGCACTTTTGTAGCAGCTTTTGCATTTGCAATGCCTTTTTCGCTGGTTTATCAGATGGTAAGAGACCGGATGTACGGACAGCTTACAGGGAAGAAGCGGTGTGTACCGCCAATGGCCGGACTGACTGCAGGAATTTCCCTGTCTTTGGCAGGAAATGGACACTATATCGTATACCGGTGGGCACTTCCCTGGATCCAAAAGCTACAGGGAGGGGAAAGCGATTCCGGTTACTGGTTCCCGGATGCTACCCGCTACATCGGATATAATCCTTACAGGGAAGAGGATCGGACAATCCATGAGTTCCCAAGCTATTCCTTTGTACTTGGGGATCTTCATGCCCATGTGGTAAATATCCTGTTTGTACTTTTGCTGATCGGTATCCTGTATGCATGGATGAAGAAAATGAAAGCCCAAAGGCTGGATCAGGTAGATCTTCATGCATCTGCTTTCTGGAAAAGAGAAATGTTATCTCCCTATCTGCTGCTTGCCGGCCTGCTTCTTGGAATGTATCAGTGGACAAATTTCTGGGATTTTGTTATTTATTTTGTTGTTACCGGCGGTGTAATGTTGTTTGGAAATATTGTACGGCTGGGAGGCAGGATCCGTAAGATTCTTGCTGTTACCATTGTACAGGCTTTTGAGCTTTTGGCAGTTTCCTATCTGGTGATCCTTCCCTTTACCATTCAGTTTGACAGTATGGTAGATGGTGTAGGAATATCCAAATATCACAGCTATTTTTATCAGCTCCTTGTTTTGTGGGGGATTCCTGTATTACTTGTTCTTGTATTTGTGATCTCGCTTTTAAGAGAAAAGCTGAAGCAGGTGGAGCATAAAAGCCTGTATAGTCTGATGGCTGCCACAGATGTACCGGATCTGTTTGCCCTGATCACCGGATTATGTGCCGTTGGATTGATCCTGATCCCGGAATTGGTATATGTAAGGGATATTTATGAAAACGGCAATGCAAGAGCCAATACCATGTTTAAGCTTACGTATCAGGCGTATATCCTGTTTGCCCTGACTATGGGATACGGGATCTACCGATTGCTTATAGTTACCAGGAACAAGCTATCCAAAGTATTGGCAGGTATTGTGCTGTTCTTCCTTGTGTGGACCTTTGGATATCTGGGGAACAGTGTAAAGGCCTGGTTTGGGGATGTGTGGAAGGTCAGCGATTATCAGGGGCTGGATGCCACCACATTTTTGGAACAGCAGGTTCCTGAGGATGCGGCAGCCATCCGGTGGCTTAGGGCAAATATTACAGGTTCGCCGGTTGTGCTGGAAGCACCAGGAGACAGCTACACCAAGTATGAACGTGTGTCTGCAGCTACAGGTCTTCCCACGGTGATCGGCTGGAGAGTCCATGAATGGCTGTGGAGAAGCAATGTAGCTGATGTGGACTTTAAAACAGAGGACGTAAGGCGGATCTATACGTCTACAGACGAAGACCAGGTTAAGCGTCTTTTGACCAATTATGATGTTTCCTATATTTTCGTTGGTTCCACGGAACGGGAAAAGTATGGTGACAGTTTAAATGAAGCTTTGCTTCAAAGTCTTGGAACTGTGGTTTTCCAGGATGAGACCTATGACACATATATCATTAAGGTGGATGGGGTTAATTAAAAAGAAAGTGAGATAAAGAAGGCTGAGAATATATGAGAGCAGAAGTAGTAGCAATGACAGGGGAGTGTCTGAATCATGAGGCTTTGAAAAGAGCAGGAGAGATCCTGAAAAACGGTGGTTTGGTGGCATTTCCTACAGAAACAGTTTACGGGCTTGGAGGTGATGCATTGAATCCCCAGGCTTCCAAAAAGATCTATGCAGCAAAGGGGCGTCCTTCGGACAATCCCCTGATCGTTCATATTGCAGATATGGACAGCCTATACCGGATCGTAAAGACAGTACCGGAAAAGGCCAGGATACTGGCTGGGAAATATTGGCCAGGACCTTTGACTATGATTTTTCAGAAATCTGATATTGTGCCGATGGAGACTACAGGAGGACTGGATAGTGTTGCTGTGCGTTTTCCCAGCGATCCGGTAGCAGCAGCGCTGATCCGTGCTGCCGGTGGGTATGTGGCTGCACCAAGCGCCAATACATCAGGAAGACCAAGTCCGACTACTGCACAGCATGTGGAAGAAGATCTGGGAGATGCCATTGATATGATCATTGACGGCGGGGCTGTAGGAATCGGTCTTGAGTCAACGATTGTGGATTTTACAGAAGAGATTCCTGTGGTGCTGCGCCCGGGATATATTTCCCTGGAAATGCTTCAGGACACGCTGGGGGATGTACGGATGGATCAGGGGCTGATACGGTCAGATAGTTCAGTGCGTCCGAAAGCACCTGGAATGAAGTACCGTCACTACGCGCCAAAAGCGGATCTGGCAGTAGTAGAAGGACAGGCTGAGAAAGTGGTAGCCAGGATCAACGAAATGACAGAAGCAGATCTTGCAAATGGAAAAAGGGTAGGAATCATTGCTGCACAGGAATCCTGTTCCTTGTATCCAAAGGGAACGGTAAAGTGCATTGGTAGCCGTGAAAAAGAAGAAACCATTGCTCATAATCTTTATGAGATCCTCAGGGAGTTTGACCAGTGCCAGGTAGATCAGATTTATTCAGAGGCATTTTACACTCCTCAGATGGGGCAGGCTATCATGAACCGGCTTTTAAAGGCTGCAGGCCATAAAGTAATAAGCGTATAGCTATATAAAAAACAGTGCGTATTTTTTTGAAAAATAGCATACAGGAGGGTTTTACATGGGAAACAAAAATATGAAAAAAGAAGATTATCTTTCCTGGGATGAATATTTTATGGGAGTGGCCATACTGTCAGGCATGCGTTCCAAGGATCCCAACTCCCAGGTAGGATCATGTATCGTCAGCGAGGATAATAAGATCCTTTCCATGGGATATAATGGATTCCCAAAGGGTTGCTCAGATGATGAATTTCCCTGGGCCAGGGAAGGAGTGCCCTTAAATACCAAATACTTGTATGTGACCCACAGCGAGTTAAATGCAATCCTGAATTACCGTGGGGGAAGCCTGGAGGGAGCCAAATTATACGTTTCTCTTTTCCCGTGCAATGAATGTGCGAAAGCTATTATCCAGGCAGGCATCAAAACTGTAGTCTATGACAGTGACAAGTATGCAGATACTCCGGCGGTGATCGCATCCAAACGGATGATGGATGCAGCTGGTGTGCGTTATTATCAGTACAGCCGCACAGGCAGGAAGATTGAACTGGATGTGTAAGGACGCCTTTCACAGATTGGACATGATACAGTGTGCGACTATAAAGGCTACTGTTTTTACAATACAATAGGATAGATAATATGACTCCCTTTGGGGACAGCAGGCATTACAACTGTGATCCTGCCGTTCTGAAAGGGAGTTTTTTATGTAATTACAAAAATGCAGCATCAGCGATCTGGAAAGTGGATGTGCAGATGCAGGATATAAAACTCCGGCAATCGCCCATCAGCTGTGGGAAGATGGAATTCAACCACTTTTTTCGTATACTCGTCCCAACACCAAGTCTGTTTACAGTCTGAAGAGGACTCGTCCGCTTGGTTCTTATGGGAAATTTGTTTGTTGTTCTGAATAATTTGATACAAATCTTGAAAAAAGATATTGTACTTTTTCTATTATGAAATAAACTGTAAGATAGTCATTTATGAAATAAGGTAACTATTCAGCAGACATACAAGCTAAAATGCCATCACCGAAGGTGATTTTAAATGCATGTTGACTTGTAACTGTGAAGGTATTGAACAGTTACGAAATAAGGACGATTCATAAATCACAGGAGGAATAAAATATGAATTATATGCGGATCACGAAAGAAAATATTGACAAAGAGCATATTTGCTGTGCCATGTCAGGTAAGCAGAGCATTGCCAAGAAAGAATGGATGAAGCAGCGCTTTGAGGAAGGTCTTGTTTTCTACCGTAGTGAAGAGCGTGGCAAATGCTTTATCGAATATATACCGGCCGAAAACGCATGGATTCCCATTGAGGCGAATGGCTGGATTTACATCAACTGTCTGTGGGTATCCGGTGTTATGAAAGGGCACGGATATTCGAACGAACTTTTAAGTGAGTGCATTCGGGATGCCAGGGCACAGAGAAAAAATGGCGTTTGTATTCTGTGCGCTGAGGGTCGGAAACGTGAATTTCTTGCTGATCCGAAGTTTTTGAATTATAAGGGTTTCAAGACTGCAGATATATCCGATTGCGGGATCAGCCTGGTGTATTTGCCGCTTGTGCCGGAAGCGGAACTGCCGAAATTCAGGGAATGTGCCAGGTATCCAAAAGTGGCCGAAGAAGGATTTGTTCTTTATTATACCGATCAGTGTCCGTACACCTATTATTGGGTACCAAAGGTGCAGGAAGTGGCAAAGGAACATGGCATTCCGTTCAAAGCAATCCACATCACCGACAAAGAATCCGCACAGAACGTACCTGCACCGGTTACCACGTATGCTTTGTTCCGGGACGGTCGGTTTCTGACCCAGGGTATTCAGTCAGACAAAAAATTTCTGGCGCTTGCAGGAGTTCGGGACTGAGCGGCTGTATATTTCCTTATTTACGAGTTGATGACACCAGATGATATTCAAAGAGATATTATCGATAAAGCAGGAGCAGATATGAAAGTCTTCGAACATTTCAATTACTGTCTTGCGGCCAGGAAGAATTAAGGCATACTTGTACTATAATGTGTTGGCAGTTTTTTTAGAAGAGGAACTTTATTATGAATATAAAATATGCAACGAATGAAGATATTGCGGAAATTGCAGCAGTTGAGGCAGAATGCTTTCCGCCTGCGGAAGCAGCAACAGAAAAGGAATTTGTTGAAAGAGTTAAGTACTATGGAAATCACTTTTGGCTAATGTATGAAGCTGGAAAGCTGATTGCATTTGTGGATGGATTTGTAACAGATGAATCGGATTTAACAGATGAAATGTATAAGAATGCAGCTATGCATGACGAAAATGGTGCGTGGCAGATGATTTTCGGTGTAAATACTTTGCCCGATTATCGTAAACATGGATATGCCGGAAAATTGATATGTCGTGCTATTGACGAAGCAAGGCAGCAGGGACGTAAGGGACTTGTACTGACGTGTAAGGAAAAACTCGTTCCGTATTACGCAAAATTTGGTTTTTCTGATGAAGGTGTATCAGATAAATCCACGCACGGAAATGTCGTATGGCATCAGATGCGGCTGGCTTTTTGATAGGTAACACCAATAAAGATGGTTGACTTTATAATATATTCTTTTTATAATTATTTCATAAAAAGGGTGCAGCGTGGCACATAGACAGGAATGTCTGTGTGCTTTTTTTACTTTATTCTTGGGTTATGGAGGGAAAATATGGCAGCTTTTGAGAGAATCTGTTCGGGAATTCCGGATATGGATCAGGCACTGGATAATATCCGGCTGGGGGATAATGTGGTCTGGAGAGTTTCAAATCTCCAGGAATTCAGGTATTTCTGCGAACCTTATATAGAGCAGGCAATCAAGGATAATAGAAGAATTGTATATTTTCGATTTGCCAGTCATGAGTCGCTGGTAAAAGAATGTCCACAGGTAGAACGTATAGAAATTCCCTTATCACACAGGTTTGAGGATTTTACTGTGAAAATACATAAAATAATTGAAAAAGAAGGTTTTGATGTATTTTATGTATTTGACTGTCTTTCAGAACTTCAGACAGCCTGGGCAACAGACCTTATGATGGGAAACTTCTTTCGTGTTACGTGTCCGTTCCTTTTTACACTGGATACAGTTGCATTTTTCCCGATTATCAGGGGAAAACATTCTTTTCATGCAGTAAAGAAAATATTAAATACTACACAGTTGCTTCTGGATGTCTATTCTGACAGGAGAAACACATACGTCCGTCCTGCAAAAGTGTGGAACAGAGATTCGGAAACCATGTTTCGACCACATATTTATAACAGAGAAACAGGTGAATTCCGTCCGATCCTGGATGGAGTACAGTCCAGCCGTTTTTATCAGGTTCTTGACAAATTTCAGAGAACAGGTGAAGAGCAGTTTACAGATTCCTGGAATCGGTTTTTCAACACAGCAAAAATGTTATATGACAATCATATGAATACAGATGATGCCTGTAATACCATGTGTAATATTATGATGACCAGAGATGAAAAGATGCGTTTTATGGTGAAAAAGCACTTTACGCCACAGGATTATTTTAATGTTCGAAATCATATGATTGGAACAGGTATGATTGGTGGAAAAGCATGTGGAATGCTGCTTTCCAGAGCAATTGTCCGAAATCTGGCACCGGACATTGATGAGGTGCTTGAACCTCATGATTCCTTTTTTATCGGATCTGATGTTTATTATACTTACATTGTAGATAATGGATTCTGGGATATCCGTGTTCGTCAGAGAGAGGAAGAGGAATACTTTTCGCTGGCAGAAGAATTTGCACAGAAACTGAAAAATGGTGTCTTTTCGGAAGAAATGCAAAATCAGTTTCTGCATATTTTGGAATACTATGGACAGGATCCTTTTATAGTACGCTCCAGCAGTATTCTCGAAGATGGTTTCGGCAATGCATTTGCAGGAAAATATGAGTCAGTTTTCTGCGCCAACAGAGGAACTCTGGAAGAGCGCCTTCTGGAGTTTGAAAACGCAATAAGGACTGTATATGCCAGTTCCATGAGTCTGTCGGCACTGGATTACAGAAAGCGGAGAGGACTTGACAAACGGGATGAACAGATGGCACTTCTTGTACAGCGCGTTTCTGGCTCTTACTATGGATCTTATTATATGCCATGTGCAGCGGGAGTTGGGTACTCTTACAGCCCTTATAAGTTTTTAGAGCAGATCGATCCAAAAGCAGGAATGCTGAGGCTGGTTATGGGTCTTGGAACAGCAGCAGTGGATCGCACGGAGGGTTCTTATCCCCGGCTTGTCAGTCTGGATATGCCACAGGCAACAAGCTGTACAACCATTGCAGAGAAACATCAGTTTTCGCAGCGAAAAGTAGAAGCAGTGGATACCTCTGGACACTGCGTGAGACAAATGTATCTGGATCAGATCGAAGGATTCCTTCCGGAATACCTTGCTAATATTCTTCTGGATCATGATTTTGACGCAGAAAGATCATTCAGGGAGAGGGGAATAAACAGATCCGTTCGTTTTATTGCGTGCAGTGGTATAGTAAAGAATCAGATTCTGATGAAGCAGATACAGGATATTATGCAGCTGCTCCAGAAAGAATATGAATATCCGGTTGATATCGAATTTACGGTGAACCTTTCAGAAACAGGAGAATATTCCATAAACCTGTTGCAGTGCCGGCCACTGAAGGTGTTTAAGGATATCGGAAAAGCACAGATTCCGGAGGATATTGCAGAAGAAAAAATAATTCTGGAGAATGTGCATTCTTCGATGGGACTGTCCAGAAATGTGAAAATCGATCACATTGTTCTGGTTGATCCGATTGCGTACTATAATATGCCGTATGTCAGAAAGCCAAACGTGGCGAAACTGATCGGAACAATAAACTGGAAATACAAAGAAAAAAATAAGCATATGCTTCTTATGGTTCCGGGGCGTATAGGTACATCTTCTCCGGAACTTGGTGTTCCGACAACATTTGCAGATATCAGTGAATTTGAAGCAATTTGTGAGATAGAAGAGAAAAAGGCGGGATATAATCCGGAACTTTCGTATGGAAGCCATATTTTTCAGGATCTGGTAGAAGCAGAGATATTGTACACCGCAGTATTTGCCAATGAAAAAACGTTACGGTTTGCACCGGAAAAACTGGCAGAATATCCTGATATTGTAAGCCTGTTTACGGAGGATCCTGAGTTGAAGCAGGTTGTTCATGTGTATGATATGAGCAAAGTATCATGCGAACTGTGTAATGATCTGCAGAACGAAAGACTGGTACTTTATCAGCAGTAAAATAAAAAAGGGGCTGTCAAACGACAGTCCCTAGAGCCTATACTACCATAAATTGAACGAGAAATCGGAATAGAGGGGAGTTGGCTGGCCGAAATAATAGTAGCGGTAGTCAGAACCTGGTGCTTTGTAATATTTTGGCTTCTTCGTTGTATGGTAGGTAACGTCGATTGAAACGGCGTTTTTCAGAGAAGCCTTCTGTCCGTTTTTGATCTTTTTAGTGAACGCCTTGTTGCCCTTTCTATAGGCAATTTCAATAAAATCTATTTTATAATTTTTAGCAGCAGCAACCTTTATCTGTGTTTTTCCGGAACGGGAAATCTTGGCACCATATTGCCAGTAACCGTTAATTTCAGAAGCGTAATCTTTTGAGCCAACTTTAAAGGATTTAAAAACTGCAGGGTGCTGTTTGAAGGTTACTTTACAGGACAGCTTATAGCTTTTCCCATTTTGATTAACTACAAAGCTGAAGGTGGATTTTTCTCCGACTTTAACCTTGTGGCCTTTCATGTGAAACTTCGTGCTTGTGCCAATCTGGATCGCATTTAATCCCTGACGTTTGTAAGCTGTGTAGTATGTGTTGGATGATTTTATGTTGGTAATGGTCGCTGTAGATGAAAGGTTCTTGATGTAAATAAAATCGAATACAGATGTGTCATCGACACCCTTGAACGGAGCTGATCTCTCAAAATAAAGGGCCTGAGTCTTAGGGCAAACAGGTGCTTTGGCAGCTGCATTTGCCAGTAATGGGGTGGCAGCGACTAATAACAGACATACAAGAAAGCCGCAAAGTGTCTTTTTCATTTTCTTCATTTCATTTTCCTCCTTTTTTGCGTGTTAATGATGGTGAATCTTTTTTCTCCTCTCTTATGGATTTTAAAATATGTTTTTATTGTACCGTACCTAATCGGTTCAGTCAATAGAGTATATCGATTAGGTACGGTATACGCAAATCTAAAAAACGATTGCATATCTTTTTTTTCTGTAGTATCATCCAATTAACAAACAGACATATTTAAATGGAATGCGGTTCATATCCGCAGCGGCGTCCTTGCCACCGTAAAGTCGGGTCTTTTTATATGTGTCTCATCGTGCATTTTTTATCTCAGGGGCGATATGAAATGCATAACCAAGAATAGCTTTTAACGCTATTCTTTATATTTATGCCCTCTTTTCAGAGGGTATTTTTTATACGAAGGAGGAATAATAACATGAAACACCGTCAATCCCGTTTTCTGGCACTGCTTCTTACTGCAGCTATGACATTAAGTTCTCCTGCTGCTGCTTTTGCCGGTACTACAGACGATACTTGGTTCTCTGATGGACTTGAGAATTTTACAAGTACACCAGATGAAAACGAAGAATCGGAAACTATTACTTTTAGTGATAAGGAAAATACCTGCTCCCCGTCTGAAGAATCTGCTTCTGAAGAATTCCTTACAGAGGATGTTTCTTCAGATTTTGCAGATACATCAGATTTTTTTACAACCATAACTGATACAAACAGCTCTATCGGTGAAAAGACCGAATATACAGATGCCTCTTACGATACGGATAATTTCACTTTCAGCGGTGGAGCCGGGCATATCACAATCACCTGTCCCTCTATAGAGATCAAAAATGGCGTTATTTATGGAAACATTCGATTTTCCAGCAGTTCTTATACCCAGCTGGAATCTAATGGAGTCACCTATTCTCCGGTTTCTACTGAAAATGGATCCCTGTTCCAGATTCCTGTAGTTTTAAATGAAGATATGGAAATTGCCGGAACTACCATAGCAATGGGAGCACCACATACCATCACTTATTCCATTCATATTTCTCTTGATACTGCCAAATTGCAAAAATTTTCCCCGGAAGATACAGCCGCAAAGTGGATTAAAGACAACTGCGATAACATCTTTGCAGACTGTTCCGATGCCTACAAAGCAGTCATCACCAAAGATGGCGATACCTACACCATTCCTTACCGGGCTTCTGACAATACCATTATTGCATCTGGTATCAAATTATTAAGACCGGACAAAAGTCTGTATCAGAGTGGCTGGTTTTTCAATACAACGGAGTGCTTTTCCAGACCTTCTAAAACATACCCCACATCCGCCACTTATTCTTTCAGTAATGTCCGTTTCATCAGTCAGACAGACACAGAAATGACTGCAACCTTAAAACTCTACGATCCTGCTACCACAAACTCGGCGATCAAGAACAATACCGCCACGGCTCTCGCTTCTTACACCTATACCTGGATCGTTCAGCCTAAAATCGAGCCTTATTCTGTAACTCTCGAGGCAAAGGATGCGGATGGAAATCCGATAACGGATCCTGTCTATACAGTAACAGACAACTACGGCAATGTTATTACTTCAGCTGACGCTTCTGTTTATCAGCTGTATGCGGACCGCACCTATACCATTACTGCTTCTGCTGAAGACTATACGGCTGAAGATGGCTCTGAGCAGGCCGTAATAAAAGATTTTATCCCATCTCAAGATGAAACCAAAACCTTTACTCTGACCCAAAGCCCGGAAGCAAAAGCCCAAAAGTGGATCAAAGACAACTGCGATAATATCTTTGCAGGCTGTTCCGATGCCTACAAAGCAGTCATCACCAAAGATGGCGATACCTACACCATCCCCTACCGGGCTTCTGACAATACCATTATTGCATCTAGCATAAAATTATTAAGACCGGACAAAAGTCTGTATCAGAGTGGTTGGTTTTTCAGTACAACGGAATGCTTTTCCAGACCTTCTAAAACATATTCCACATCCGCCACTTATTCTTTCAGTAATGTCCGTTTCATCAGTCAGACAGACACAAAAATGACTGCAACCTTAAAACTCTACGATCCTGCTACCACAAACTCGGTGATCAAGAACAATACCGCCACGGCTCTCGCTTCTTACACCTATACCTGGATCGTTCAGCCTAAAATTGAGCCTTATTCTGTAACTCTCGAAGCAAAGGATGCGGATGGAAATCTGGTAACGGATCCAGTCTACACGGTAACAGATAACTACGGCAATGTTATTACTTCATCTGATGCCGCTGTTTACCAGCTGTATGCGGACCGTACCTACACCATTACTGCTTCTGCTGAAAACTATACGGCTGAAGATGGCTCTGAGCAGGCTGTAATAAAAGATTTTACCCCATCCCAGGATGATTGTATAACTTTTACTTTAAAGAATAAATCTGTTGCTCTGGAAGATGGTACCTACACCATAGATACCATTTCTGACAGCACAATGTTCGCTTTTTATAATACAAAAATCATCGTAAAAGACAAAAAAGCTTACCTGGTAGTTACCCTCAAAGGAACCGGATTTGACAGACTTTACATGGGTGACTGTTCAGAGTCTTCTGTAAAGCCAGCAGAAGAAGATACGATTTGCTATGCCCCTGAACAATTTGATAGCTCTGAGCATTACACTTTCTGGCCGGTTCCAATTGTTTCCCTGAATGATCCACTGAGTATTTCTGGACATTCAGCAAAAAAGGATACCTGGTATCATCACACAATTACTTTCAATCAGAATACTCTCAAGAAAATCAGTGATGATAATCTGGTTCCTTCCGAAAAAATGGAAGCTCAGAAGCTGATGCGACAGTATTATATTGACGGTAATGTAATTGTAAAAAATAAAGAAGTCTGCCAGAAGTCCAAACAAACTTATCAAATTCCCTATTATGAGGCAGATGGAAGTACCCCTCTTACAGAATTTACATTAAAACGCCCGGATACTGCACGCTTCAAGAGCAGTTGGAAATTTGAAACAACTGAAGCTGCAAACTGTTTCACTGATAAAACCCAGCAAGGCTTTTCAACACCTTCTGTCGGTCAGAATTATACTCTGAAGGAGCAAAGACCCACATCTGCAGCTACAATAAATGCGACGCTTTCCTTCTATTCCCCAACAGAAACAGATGCCGCAATTGATGCCGGAACTGCTGTGGTTCTTGCATCAACGGAAGTTACTTTTGTTATTGCACCAAAAGCAACTGCATATCAGATAAAGTTTCAGGCTGTAAATAGCTTTACACAAGATATTCTTCCAGATGCTCGGATTACAGTAGTGGATCAGAACGGTAATACGTTAACCCCTGGCGCAAATGGTACTTATACTTTAAATGACGCTACTTCATACACCGTAACAGCATCTCAGAATGGCTATGTAGGCGCCGGAGGCAAGGAAGAGGCCTACCTGGTTTTTGTACCTTCCAAAGAGGAAACTGTTTCTCTCCCTCTTACCAGAGCTGAAGACGGGAGATGTCTTATCAAATTTGCTTACGTTGATGAAAACAATAATTCACTGGATTTGACAAATGTGTCTGTCACTGTATATGATGCAGACGATCATACCAAAACAGTAGATCCAGAGCCTGACGGCAGTTATTTAATCTGGAAAGACCGCACTTACCACTATTCCATCAATGCCTATGGATATTACAAGATAACCTATCAGGAATTAACTGTATCTATGGATCAGATTATTACTGTTTCTTTAAAAGAGCGCATTAAAACCTATACAATGACTTTAATAGCTTTTGGTTATGATACAGGAAAAGATCTTTCGGATGCAACCCAAAAAGTCATTGGAGAAAAGAATGGGATTAAAACACAAATAGACGCAAATTCAGATGGGACCTACACACTTGACTGGGAAACTATGTATACAGTGTATCTTTCCTGTGACAACTATTCCGATCGGGAATATTCTATGGGCGCATTTACGGAAAATGAAAAACAGAACTTTACACTTCGACTAGCCCTTAGCCCCAGTCAGAAGCATCAGCTGGAAACTACGATTGCATCTGCCAATGATTTTCTTTCAACAATTACAGAAAGTTCTGATCCGCTTGACTGGCCAACTGGAACAAAAGACAAACTTCAATCTGCTATCGCAGAAGCAAATGCAGTCCTAAACAATGATGCTTCTGCCGATTCAGATTATAGTAATACAAGAACATCTCTTGAAAAAACGATACGTGAAATAAAAAAATCTCAAAATCCTGCACAGGAGACTATAATCATCCGATATCAGATTGACCGTGATGGGCCAACTTTCCAGAAAACTTTAAATGTAAGCGGAAATCAAGCCTTAAAAGCAGGGTATACGAAAGGAAACCTTGACAACTATGCAAAAGTAAATGTAACAGATGCTCTGGCTGCTTTACATCAGGATCTTTATGGCACTGAATTTGCTTCCAGACCTTATGATTATCTCGATACTATGTATGGCATGGAAGGACTTATCACCAAGGTATTTCAAAATACCGGAAGCCATTATACCTACCGTATTAATCATAAAAATGTAGATTTTATGTATGCGGGTACTACACTTTTATCAAATAACGATATTTTTTCTATTTACCCCAGCGCCGGCAGCACAACATCCAAAACAGAAGAATATCTTTATTTTACTCAGACGGCCCTTACCACTGTAGTAAATACTCCGTTTACACTTACACTTATGGGTTTAAATAAGGAAGCAGCAAAAAATGAAGAAGCCTATGCAGAAGAAGGATATACTGTAACCTTAAGAAATGCGCAAACCAATGATACACTCACTGCTACATCTGATAAGAACGGTATTCTTACTTTTATACCTTCCGTTACCGGTATTTACAAAGTAGAAGCTGTCTCTAAAGATGGTATAACAGCAGTTGCTGCTCCATACGCAGAGATTACCGTAAATACTCCAGAACCAACCAAAATTCCGGTTCCAACCGCCACTCCGGCTCCGACCGCCACTCCGGTTCCGACCGCCACTCCGGTTCCAACCGCCACTCCGGCTCCGACCGTTACTCCAGTTCCAACGACAGCGCCAAAACCTGTCAGCAAACAGATTCTAATGCTTCAGTTAAAAAGCCAGAAAAATTCTATGGTTTTGAAATGGAACAAAATAAAAGGGGCTGACACTTATAAAATTTACGGTGCAAAATGTGGAAACAGCTACAAACTGTTAAAAACGGTTTCATCCAAAAACCTCACCTGGACGAATCGTAAACTAAAGAAAGGAACTCACTATAAATATTATATTGTTGCCATTTCCAATGGGCAAAAACTGGCAACTTCTCCACGTACACATACAGTGACCAAAGGCAGCCGTTATGGCTATGCACAAAAGATCACTGTCAATAAAACAGCACTGAAACTCCGAACTGGAAAAACAAAACGGATTAAAGCATCTGTAACCAATTCAAGTACTTACGTACAGAAACATGTTGCAACTGTTCGTTATCTCTCATCAAACCCTTCTGTTGCAACGGTTTCCAAAGCCGGTGTCGTCAGGGCTAAAAAGAAAGGTAATTGTACTATTTACTGCTACACATCCAATGGGCTTTTTAAAAAAGTAAAGATTACAGTTACAAAATAAAATAATACTTTTTACAGAAAAAGCGCTGCGTTCTGTATGGTTCTATCCATGCAAACGCAGCGTATTGTTATACATTAGGAATAATCCTATCATCGGTCTTGACAGATGGCGGTATTTTGCATAAAATAAACAAGAAACAGGTGCTGATATAGATACAGCGCCTATATATGCAATATGACGATGAAGAGAATAGTACATGAGGAGTAATCCCAGAGAGGGCTTTTGAGCAGAGAAGGATACAGTTTCTGCAAAGGTGTGAGGAGCCTGTGCACAAGTCATGGAACCGGCCTTGGAGTCACTGTGCAACTGAAGCACAGCGCATTTCCAGCGATAAAGGGAAGATGAGAGAGCATCTTTATAAGTGAGATGCTAATCAGGGTGGTACCGCCGAGCTTTTCGGTCCCTATGATATGGGATTGGAAGGTTTTTTTTTATTTAAAAAGGAGAATGCAAAATGGCAAAAGAAAAGAAATTAGTAGAAGCCATCACATCTATGGAGGAAGATTTTGCCCAGTGGTATACAGATGTGGTGAAAAAAGCAGAGCTTTGCGGCTATACAAGTGTAAAAGGCTGCATGGCCATCAAACCGGCAGGATATGCAATCTGGGAGAATATCCAGAAGGAGCTTGACCGCAGATTCAAAGAGACAGGTGTGGAGAATGTATACATGCCAATGTTTATCCCGGAGTCTCTTCTTGACAAAGAAAAAGACCATGTAGAAGGTTTTGCACCTGAGGTTGCCTGGGTAACACACGGTGGTCTGGATCCGCTGCAGGAACGTCTTTGCGTGCGCCCTACTTCTGAGACCCTGTTCTGTGATTTCTACCAGAAAGAGATCCAGTCCCACAGAGATCTGCCAAAGGTATATAACCAGTGGTGTTCTGTAGTGCGCTGGGAAAAGACAACCCGTCCTTTCCTCCGTTCCCGTGAGTTTTTATGGCAGGAAGGCCATACAGCACACGCTACCGCAGAAGAAGCAGAAGCAAGAACCATCCAGATGCTGAACCTGTATGCAGACTTTTGCGAAGAGGTTCTGGCTATTCCGGTTATCAAAGGTCGCAAAACAGATAAAGAGAAATTTGCAGGAGCTGAAGCTACTTATACCATTGAGTCACTGATGCATGATGGAAAAGCCCTTCAGTCCGGTACAAGCCATAACTTTGGTGATGGCTTTGCACGGGCATTCGGCATTCAGTATACAGATAAAAACAATCAGCTTCAGTATGTACATCAGACATCCTGGGGAATGACAACACGTATGATCGGTGCACTTATCATGGTTCACGGAGATAACAGCGGACTTGTACTTCCCCCAAGGATCGCACCGGTTCAGGCTGTGATCATCCCGATCCAGCAGAGAAAAGAAGGAGTCCTTGAAAAAGCAGATGAGCTTCTGGCTGCATTAAAGGCTGCCGGCATCCGTGCAAAAGCAGATGTGACAGATAAGAGTCCTGGATTCAAATTTGCAGAGCAGGAAATGAGAGGAATCCCGGTACGTATTGAATGTGGACCAAAGGATATTGAAAACGGACAGGCTGTAGTCTGCCGCAGAGATACAAGAGAGAAATACACAGTTAGATTTGAGGAGCTTACACAGAAAGTTAATGAGATCCTTGAAACTATGCAGAAGGATATGCTGGAGCGTGCTAGAGCACACAGAGATGCACACACATATACAGCAACCACTTATGATGAGTTCAAAGATACCATCGTGAATAAACCAGGCTTTGTAAAAGCTATGTGGTGTGGCTGCCGTGAATGTGAGGATAAGATTAAAGAAGATGTTCAGGCAACTTCAAGATGCATCCCATTTGAGCAGGAGCATCTTTCCGATACCTGTGTATGCTGCGGTAAACCGGCGAAGAAAATGGTATATTGGGGCAGAGCTTATTAATCCGTGCTTCAGGGCACATTATCAGGCATGCTTGTTACAGAGAAAGGGTTGTCAGGATTATCCTGATCAACCCTTTTTGCGTATTCAAGAAGGGCGGTATATGGAGCGATAACCTGTCCGAAAAATTGAAACTGGGAAATCAAATTGGACAGAAATCAAATTGAATGTTGTTACAAATGCGGACTTCGAGTATAATAATAGGCAGCCGGAGAATGTGAGGATATAAGCATTATGTGTAATTTAAGTCAGAAAAGCAAGGAAACAGGAATTGAAATTGGAATTGAAAGGGGAATTCAGACAGGCAGGCTGTTATTTGGCCTGCTTCTGTGCTGTTTGCTGACAGCAGGCTGTGGCGGCAGCGACCAGGTCAAGGAAAACCATACCTGTACCATTTCCATAGAGTGTTCTTCTATTCTTAATAAATGGGATGATCTAAAGTCTACAAAGGCGGAATTTGTGCCTTCTGACGGATGGATCCTTTATCCTTCGGAAGTTTCATTTACACCTGGTGATACAGCTTTTGATGTGCTGAAAAATGCATGTAATCAGGCCGGGATCCAGATGTCTTCCAGATATACCCCATTGTACGGAAGCTATTATATTGAAGGGATCAACCAGCTTTATGAATTTGACTGCGGTGCCAATTCAGGATGGATGTTCAGTGTGAACGGATGGTTTCCTAATTACGGATGCTCCGAGTATACAGTGGAGGATGGAGATAAGATCGAGTGGAAATATACCTGCGATCTGGGCTCAGATGTAGGCAACAGTTATCAGGAATAATTATAGATGATCAGGAGATAAAGACATGACTATAGGAAAAAAGGACTTATTATTATATGCGGTGACAGATCAGACCTGGACAGGGAAGCTGTCTTTGTATGAACAGGTGCAGCAGGCCATTGAAGGGGGCATCACCTGTCTTCAGTTAAGAGAGAAGAATATGTCTGAGGATAAGTTCCTTCAGGAAGCAAAAGAGATTGGTGCATTATGTAAGGAGAAGCAGATTCCTTTTATTGTGAATGATGATGTGGAGGTGGCTGTAAAAACAGGTGCAGACGGAGTTCATATCGGCCAGTCCGATATGGATGGAGCAAAGGCCAGAGCACTTCTTGGACCGGACAAGATCCTTGGAATCTCGGCCCGGACTGTAGAACAGGCTCAGAAAGCACAGGCAGATGGAGCGGATTACCTGGGGGTTGGAGCTGTATTTCATACTTCTACCAAGAAGGATGCCCATGCAGTGGACTTTCAAACCCTGAAGCAGATCTGTCAGTCTGTTTCCATTCCGGTGGTAGCGATCGGTGGAATCAGCAAAGAGAATCTTCTGCAGCTAAAGGGAAGCGGTGTATGCGGAGTGGCGCTGGTGTCTGCCGTATTTGCTGCCGAAGATATCAGAAAGGAATGCAGGGAACTGCACAGGCTTTCCAGTGAGATGGTAGAAGGATGATCCGGGGAGCGATTTTTGATATGGACGGTACCTTGCTGGATTCTATGGGGTACTGGAGGCACCTTGCAGAACAATATCTTGCAGAAAAGGGTATCCAGGCCGAAGAGGGGCTGGATGATACCCTTCTTCGCATGACTGTGCGCCAGGGAGCCATTTACATAAAAGAAACCTATCAGATCCAGGAGAGCCCGGAGGCGATCATGGAGGGGATAGGAAAGCTGATGTCTGAGAATTACAGTTTACGGGTTCAGCCGAAAAAAGGAGTGGTTCCGTTTTTGAAAATGCTGCATCACAATCATATACAGATGTGTGTGGCGACGGCTACAGATGAGTATCTTGCAAAAGAAGCCTTGAAGCGAACCGGGATCTGGAAATATTTTAAAGGGATCTATACCTGTGCCGGTGTAGGTTATGATAAATCTACACCTCATATTTATGAAGCTGCACTTACATATCTTGACCTTGCTAAGGAAGAGGTACTGGTGTTTGAAGATGCCATTCATGCAGCCAGGACAGCCAGGGATGCAGGCTTTAAGGTAGTGGGAGTGTATGATGCCTGGGAGCCGGAAACAGTTAAGCTTCAGGCAATGGTTTACCGATATACAAAGGATTTTTCTGAAATGGAGGCATTAATACAATGAAAAAAGTACTGACCATTGCAGGCTCTGACTGCAGCGGCGGGGCAGGGATCCAGGCTGACCTGAAAACCATTACTGCCCATAAATTATATGGGATGAGTGTGATCACAGCACTGACAGCCCAGAATACAACCGGAGTAAAAAGCATTATGGAGGCAGAGCCAGAGTTTGTGGCAGATCAGCTGGATGCAGTTTTTACAGATATTTATCCAGATAGCGTGAAGATCGGTATGGTATTAAGCAGCCGGATCATCCGTGTGATCGCTGACAAGCTTTTGAAATATGGTGCAAAGAATATTGTAGTGGATCCGGTGATGGTTTCCACCAGCGGACACCGTCTGATGTGTGAGGAAGCCATGGATGCGGTGACGGATATACTTCTTCCTATGGGAGATGTGATCACACCCAATATTCCTGAGACCCAGGTGCTCTACGGATTTGAGATACATACAGAAGAAGATATGATCAAAGCTGCCGGAAAACTGGCAGAAAAATATAAAGGCGCTATCCTGATTAAAGGAGGTCATCTGGTAAACGATGCTACAGATCTGTTGTACCAGGATGGAAAGCTTCAATGGTTCCGTGGAAAGAGAGTGGCAAATCCTAATACTCATGGCACAGGCTGTACCCTTTCTTCAGCTATTGCCTGCAATCTGGCTCTTGGGTTTTCAGTGGAAGACAGTGTGGCAAATGCGAAAGCCTATCTTACAGGTGCGTTAGAGGCTATGCTGGATCTGGGAGCAGGCAGCGGACCTTTAAACCATGTATATGCCCTGTAAATATAAAGTGATACCATGGGTAAAAGAGATCTTAGCCTCTGGCATCATAACATGAAGGAGGACTGGAAAGAAAAATGGAGAAACATATGTTTATAGAGATTCCTCCAAAAGTTGACAGAATATTAAAAACGTTGGAAAAGGCAGGGTTTGAGGCATATGCAGTAGGTGGCTGTGTCAGGGATCGGGTTCTTTCGGACACCCCGGATGACTGGGACATTACCACTTCTGCCAAGCCGGAGCAGGTAAAAAGCCTTTTTCACAGAACCATAGATACAGGCCTGCAGCATGGTACAGTTACGGTACTTCTTGACAAAGAAGGGTTTGAAGTGACCACTTATCGTGTAGACGGAGTATACGAGGACGGCAGGCACCCTAAGGATGTAACCTTTACGGCAAGCCTGGAAGAAGATCTGAAGCGAAGAGATTTTACGATTAATGCAATGGCATACAATCCGAAGCAAGGGCTGGTGGATCCTTTTGGAGGTCTTGGTGATTTGGAAAAAAAGGTGATCCGGTGTGTAGGAGATCCTAAGGAGCGCTTTATAGAGGATGCTCTCAGGATTCTGCGGGCAGTGCGTTTTTCTGCAAAACTGGGATTTTCCATTGACCCTGCAACGGAAAATGCCCTTTCTTTGCTTGCCCCTAATCTGGAAAAGGTAAGTGCAGAGCGGATCCAGGTGGAACTTGTAAAGCTGCTGATATCTGATCATCCGGACTATCTTCGTACAGCCTGGCGGGCAGGGGTTACAAAGATATTTCTTCCTGAATTTGATACATGTATGGAAACTCAGCAGAATACGCCTTATCATATGTATTCCGTTGGGGAGCACATCCTGCACAGCTTGGTAAATATCCGGCCTGACCGTGTGCTGCGGCTCACTATGTTGCTTCATGATATTGGAAAGCCTGTATGTCGGACAACCGATGAGAATGGCAGAGATCATTTTAAGGGACACGGTCCTGTGGGTGAGAAGCTGGCTGGTGAGATCTTGCGGAGGCTGAAATTTGACAATGATACCATCCGGAAGGTATGCCGTCTGATCCGGTGGCATGATCTGCGGCCGAAGGCTGAAGAAACTCAGGTGCGACGTGCAGTGAACAGTATTGGTGAGGATTTGTTTCCTTTATATCTGGAGGTGCAGCGAGCGGATATGCTGGCACAAAGTCTGTACAGGCGAGAGCAGAAGGAAGAAAGACTGGATGCTGTGGAGCAGATCTATCACAGGATCTGTGAACGGGGTGACTGCGTTTCCCTGAAGGGTCTGGACATCAGCGGCAGGGATCTGATCCAGGCAGGATTAAAAGCAGGACCATCTATAGGAAGGATCCTGGAGAGTCTTTTAGACCAGGTGCTGGAAGATCCCGGGAAAAATAACAGGGAGTATCTTCTTGCCCAGGCAGAACAGTTGGCTGTTCAGAACAGTGAAGCTTAATAGGAATTACAAAGGACATAAATAATATATTCCCCTCATAAGTATAGAAAGTATCGTGGGAAAGCAAGTATGATGAGGGGGATAACAGATTGTATGATTATGGAATCGGCACTTTGGAAAAGTATGGTCTTACAGCTGAAGGAACCAGCAGGACCCGTGGAGCTGTTCTTTGCAGAACACAGAAGGGGCTATTTCTTCTAAGGGAATACTGGGGATCGGAAAAAAAACTGGCCATGCAGCAACGGCTTTTAAAAAAGCTGTCAGAGGCAGGATACAGTGTGGATCTTTACCTGGAAAACCAGGAAGGGCAGCTGATAACAAAGAATAAAGACGACATTCCATTTACCTTACAATACTGGTATGAGGGCAGAGAATGTGATACAAAGTCCAAAGCAGATATTTTGGAGAGTGTACGTATCCTGGCAGTATTACATACTCATATGTGTCTTCCGGCAGAGGGGATTTATCAGGAAAAATCTCTTAAGGATGAGTATTTACGTCATAACCAGGAGCTGCGTAAAATCCGGAAGTTTATTCGGAAGAATGGGGCAGGCAGTGCTTTTGAAAAGGAATATCTGGCTAATGTCCAGTGGTTTCTGGAAAGAGCAGAGGTAGCGCTTGGAAAGCTGCAGGACTCCGATTACGAAACACTCCGGCAGCAGACAAAGGAAGCAGGCTGGATCTGTCATGGGGAATATAATCAGCATAATGTGTTAATACTGAAAAAGGGAACAGCAGTGACCAATTTTGGTCATTTCAGGTTTGATGTCCAGGTGGCAGATTTGTACCGTTTTATGAGGAAAATATTGGAAAAATATAACTGGGATCCACAGCTTGGCAAGGACATGCTGAAAGAATACGATGCTGTACGGCGGATTTCGCCTGCAGAAAGGGAGAATCTGAAGATCCGTTTTCTTTATCCGGAGAAGTACTGGAAGCTGGCAAATTACTATTTCTCCCACAATAAAGCATGGATTTCGGAGAAAAATGTGGAAAAACAACGGAAGATCATTGAGCAGAAAGAGATTTGGGCAGACTTCACCAAAAAGGCTTTTTAGGAAGCATTAAAAACAGCCCGCTAAAAGGCGAAAATTCTTGACAATGCCCAGTAAAAGGTATATATATAGAGGATAGAGCGCTGTCGCCATCGGCAGTTGCCACGAACTAGAAAGAGATCATTTAGAGGAGGAAACACCATGAATAAAACAGAATTAGTAGCAGCTATGGCGAAAGAGACAAATTTATCAAAGAAAGACGTTGAGGCTGTTCTGAAATCTTTTGTTGACGTTGTGTCTGGCGAGCTGAAAAAAGGAGAGAAAGTTCAGTTAGTGGGCTTTGGTACTTTTGAAGTAAGCGAGAGAGCTGCTAGAGAGGGAAGAAATCCTCAGACTGGTGAGACAATGAAGATTGAGGCCTCCAAGGCTCCTAAGTTTAAAGCTGGAAAAGCCCTGAAGGATATGATCAACGAGTAAAGAATATGCGTCTTGATAAATTTTTGAAGGTTTCCCGTCTGATCAAGCGTCGCACTGTGGCTAATGAAGCCTGTGATGCAGGGCGTGTAATGGTGAATGACAAGCCTGCCAAAGCATCCGCACAGGTGAAAGCGGGAGATATTATAGAGATCCAGTTCGGCAGTCGTAATGTGAAGGTAGAAGTGCTGGACGTAAAAGAAACCGTTAAAAAAGAAGATGTGGAGAATCTGTACAGATATCTTTAACAGACATTTATATCGCACCCGACCGGGAAGAACCGGCCGGGTCTATTTTTTTCTGAAAAAGCATACACTGACATAAAGGATACTTTCAGGAGGGCATTTTTGGAAGGAAAAAACGAAAACATGCCTCACAAACTGACCTTTGAAAACAGAACCTCCGGAACTATAACAGGAGTCAGGGATGTGACGTCTTTTGACGAAAAGGAGATCATTCTTCTTACAACCCAGGGAAAGCTGAAATTAAAAGGGGAACAGATGCATGTGAAAAGGCTGGATCTGAAACAGGGAGAAGTGGAAGTGGAAGGAAAGCTGGAGGAAGTGGTATACCAGTCAGGAAACAGTCTGAAAAAAGAAGAACCGTTATTAAAAAGGATGTTTCGCTGATCTGTGGAAAGCTATATCCATTATGAATTCCTCCTTCTGATCCAGTCAGTGTATACCGGGGCTGCCCTTCTTTTGTGCTACAGCTGTCTATTGATCCTTCGCAGACTGCTTCCTCATTCCAGGCTGGGGGTAATGGCAGAAGACCTGATCTACTGGCTTTTTGCAGGATGCTTCCTGTCTGTCAGACTGTATGATAAAAACCAGGGAATACTTAGGCTTTTTCTGGCTGCAGGGCTTCTTTTGGGGGCTTTTGCTGCAAAAAAGCTGATAGAACCTGTTTTTATAAGCCTTACTGTAAAGATTTTGGAATATCCGTTGAAAATTGTAAAAATCCTGATAAAGAGGTTGCTATTTTGGGCTGAAAGATGTAAAATTTCAGTATGCGAGTTTGCAAGCAGGTGGGGAAAGTGCCCCTTTCGGAAGAACTTTCACACCCATGCGAATAAGAACGCAAAAAGGAGTTGGCAGTTTGGCAGGGTCAGGCAAAAAGAAACGAAAAAAGAAAACAGGATATAACCGTCTCGGAATGCTGACCATTGCAGTGACTGTTCTGATGCTTTTGGGGATTCTCATGATGCAGAGCCGGGATATCAGCGATAAGATTGCTGTCTATGATGCAAGGGCTGCAGCACTTGAGCAGGATCTGGAAGAGCAGAAGAGCCGTACTGAGGAGATCGATAAGTACAAGGCATATATGAAGACTGATGAGTATGCCGAGCAGGTTGCCAGAGAGCGGCTTGGTCTGGTAAAGGACAATGAGATCATTTTTGAAGAAGAAAAATAGTATTTCAGCAAGATAACAGTATTTTATCGGGAACATTTTAAAGAGAGACCATAACTGTGAAGTTACATAATAGTTATGAAAGATCGCAAAAAAGATCGCAAAAGAGGAAATCCTGACGAAAACTTTTTACAGGCATATGCCTGTGTTTGACAGATATTTCCCTGTTCATCCCTTATAATATCAGACTGTGAACAGTGCGGATGACCCGCACAGGCAGGAGCGTTGTTGTAAGGGGAGGGGAGAATATGCAGGAATGGATGATTGCCATGCTCGCACTCAGCATTATGCTGATTGTCCGGGACATGGCAAAAACTATCTTGTCAGGGAAAGGGAGGCGTATGGAGGAAGCATTTCCCCTGTACGAAAGCCATCCTCAGAAAGAAAAAGTAGAGAAATATGCAGAATCCTTTCAGAAGCTGGCAGACACCTTTTACGGGATGCCATACAGGAAGGATTATTTAAGCTCTGGGCAGGTAGAGCAGATTCTGAAGGACACAGGAGAGAATGTGTGTACCAGATGTTATCAGCAGGAGCTTTGCTGGAGGGAGAACCAGCAGCAGATGTGTACCTGGGCCGGGGAACTGATCCGTGCTGTGGAAGAAGGAGATCCTCAGAAGCTTCAGTCTGCAAAGACTCAGTGGATGAGTGTGTGCGGACGTTTTACCCAGTATTATGACCGGCTTTTGGAGAATTTTCAGCGAGAGAAGCAGCGCTTGATCTGGGACAACCAGATGATCGAAGGGCGGCTGGCAGTTGCACAGCAGCTTGCTGAGATTTCAAGGCTTATGGAGATGGTAGCCAGAGATTTATATGATATCAGCCAGCCGGATCCTGATTTTCTTGAGAGTCTGACACGCAGCCTTAAGAAAAGACACATTGTTCTGAAAACAGCCTGGGTAATGGACAAAGCAGAAGGCAGAAGGCAAATCTTTCTCACTATGCGTGCAAGGAGCGGACAATGCATCTCCGTATCAGAGGTTTCCCAGATCCTCTCCGGAGAGTATGGCACGCCTATGACAGCAGCAGGTGATGGAAGGCGGGTGTTGAACGGAGAATTTCATACAGTCCGCTTTACGGAGGATGTAAGCTATCAGATGCTTTATGGGGTGGCACGGCTGACCAAAGAACAGGAAAAGGTTTCCGGGGATAATTATGCATGCCGGCAGGAGGAAGAGGGCAGATTTGTGATGTGTCTTTCTGATGGCATGGGCTCCGGGGCAGAGGCCTGCAGGGAAAGCGAGATCGTAGTGGAACTATTGGAACAGTTCCTGGAATCCGGCTTTTCCCAGGAGACAGCAGCTAGGATGGTGAATACAGCTCTTGTTCTGAAGGGGCAGGAAGGTATGTTTTCTACAGTGGATATTTGTGCGGTGGATCTTTATACAGGGATCTGTGATTTCCTGAAAGCAGGAGCAGCAGCTACCTTTATCAAACGGGATCACTGGGTAGAGGCTATTTCTTCTGAGAGTCTGGCAGCAGGTCTGATGCAGCAGCCGGATTTTGAAACATCTTCACGAAAGCTATATCATGGGGATTATGTGATCATGATGACAGACGGGGTTCTGGATGCGCTTCCTGTGGAGCGGGAAGAGGAGACTATGAAGGAGATTATCATGGATGTGCATGAGGAGGCACCTAAGGATATCAGCAGAGGAATCCTAGAGCGTGTGTTGGGATACAGTGATTATTGTGCAAAAGATGATATGACAGTCCTGGTAGCAGGAATGTGGAGAAAATAAATTATGTACTACAGAAAAGTAAAGGCTTACATAGAAGAATTTGAGATGATCCGTGAAGGGGATCAGGTGATCGCAGGAGTTTCCGGAGGAGGGGATTCCATGGCTATGTTGTCCTGTTTGAGGCAGTACCGGGAAGAGATGGACTTTTCCCTGAAAGTGGTACATGTGCATCACGGGATCCGGGGAGAGGAGGCAGACAGGGATGCTGCTCTTGTAAAGCAGGTGTGCAGTGACTGGCAGATTCCCTGCCAGATCCTCCGCTATGATGTACCGGATCTTGCGAAAGGATGGAAAGTGGGTACGGAAGAGGCCGGACGAAGGGTGCGGCAGGAGGCTTTTACACTGGCTTCAAAGGGATGTACCGCCAGAGTCAGGATCGCACTGGCGCACAATCAGGACGATCTTGCAGAGACTGTTGTTCACAATCTGTGCAGAGGTACAGGAATCAGGGGACTATCGGCTATGCGTCCGGTATCGGATCCGATTATCCGACCTGTACTGTGTCTTAAGAAGCAGCAGATTCTGGAATATCTTAAGGGGGCTGGGATTCTTTATGGGCAGGACAGTACCAACTTGTCTGAAGAATATACAAGGAACCGGATCCGTCACAGGATCCTTCCTCTTTTACAGGAGCAGATCAATCCGAAGGCTTCTGCCCATATGGCAGAAACAGCACAGATTCTGGCTGCAGCAGGAGATTATCTGTTTGCACAGGGAGAATGTTTGCTGAAACAGTATGCCAGCTTCAAAGAAGGGGCATATTATCTGCAGGAAGACTTTTTTCGACAGGAAAGTGCATTGGTTCCCTATGGGCTTTTAACTGCTTTTTACCAGGTGAGCGGCAGACAACAGGATTTTACATCTTTACATGTGAAGGATATACAGAAGCTGGTCAGCAGACAGGTAGGCCGTCAGGTACAGCTTCCCTATGGCATGCGGGCAGTACGTACTTATCAAGGGATTTCTCTTTTACCTGGCTCACAGCATGAGGATGGGAAACAGACGGAAGAACAGCTGGAAGAATATAGGAAGGGTTGGGGTATCCCCATACCCGGCAGTGTAAAGTGTCCGCTGGGAGTGGTTTCTGCCAGAGTTTTTTCTTATGAAGGTCAGAAGATTGAAGAAAATAAGTATACGAAATGGCTGGATTATGATACAATATATAGTAGTCTGTCTGTGCGCACCAGGAGTCCGGGGGATTACCTGGTGATCGATCAGAAAGGAAACAGGAAAAAACTGAACCGCTGTTTTATTGACGATAAGATACCTAGGGAGAAACGGGAACAGCTTCCCCTGATCGCAGCCGGTGAGGAAATCCTGTGGATCATAGGCGGAAGGATCAGTGAAAAACATAAGATTACCCAGACTACTGTCAGGGTAATAGAATTACAATACCAAGGAGGAACCATCCATGAGTGAGAAGATCAGAGTATTAATTAATGAAGAAAAGGTTGATGCACGTATCCGTGAGATTGCAGCCAAGATCAGCAAGGAGTATGAAGGCAGGGAGATCCATATGATCTGCGTGCTGAAAGGCGGAGTATTCTTTATGTGTGAGCTGGCAAAGCGGATCACTGTGCCTGTAACTCTTGATTTTATGTCTGTATCCAGCTATGGGGATGACACCAAATCCAGTGGTGTGGTAAAGATCGTCAAGGATCTGGATCAGCCCCTGGAAGGCAAGGACGTACTGGTTGTAGAGGATATTATCGATTCAGGCAGGACTTTAAGCTATTTGATGAAGGTGTTAAAGGCAAGAAAGCCTAACAGTATCCATTTATGTACACTTCTGGACAAGCCGGACAGGAGGGTGGTACAGGATGTTCAGGTTGACCATTGCTGCTTTGAGATTCCCGATGAATTTGTAGTGGGTTATGGACTGGATTATGCCCAGAGATACAGAAACCTTCCGTATATCGGAGTGGTAGAATTTGAATAAGACAGAAGTGACCATGAAAGGAGAACTAGTTAAGTGAACAAGCAATCAAGCAGAATCGGCCTGTATCTGGTATTGATTGTCGCATTGATTGCCGGGTATTTCTATCTGAACAATCAGGTGGCAACCCAGAGCAATTATACGATGGGCCAGCTGGAAAAAGCATTGAAGAACGGTGAGGTTGCAGATGCAAAGATTCACCAGAACAGCGAGGTTCCCACAGGCTATATCACAGCAGATATTACAGATGTGGGACAGAAGCGGGTATATGTGACAGACGTAAATGAGGCGGATACGCTTTTGAGAGGATATGGACTGGATCCTGTGATGGAGGATGTACAAAGGACCAGTGTTTTCTTATCCAGTATACTTCCTGTTTTTCTGACATGCGGGATAGTGCTCCTTTTTATGGTGATGATGAACCGGCAGGTGTCCGGCGGAGGCGGAGGCAATGCCAGGATGATGGATTTCGGCAAAAGCCGTGCCAGGATGATGACACCGGATGACAGGAAGATCACCTTTTCCAATGTGGCAGGTCTTCAGGAAGAAAAAGAAGATCTGGTGGAAGTGGTGGATTTCCTGAAAGCACCTCAGAAGTATACAAAAGTAGGAGCCAGGATCCCTAAAGGTGTTCTTCTTGTAGGACCTCCAGGTACAGGTAAGACCCTTTTGGCAAAAGCAGTGGCAGGAGAGGCAGGAGTACCCTTCTTCTCTATTTCAGGCTCTGATTTTGTGGAGATGTTTGTAGGTGTAGGTGCTTCCCGTGTAAGAGATCTTTTTGCAGAGGGCAAGCGTCATGCACCATGTATTATCTTTATTGATGAGATCGATGCTGTGGCAAGGCAGAGAGGCACTGGTATGGGTGGCGGCCACGATGAGCGTGAGCAGACTCTGAACCAGCTTCTTGTGGAAATGGACGGCTTTGGTGTGAATGAAGGCATCATTGTGATGGCAGCTACCAACCGGGTAGATATTCTGGATCCCGCTATCTTGCGTCCTGGCCGTTTTGACCGTAAAGTGGCTGTAGGCAGGCCGGATGTGAAAGGCAGGGAAGAGATTCTCCTGGTGCATGCAAAGGAGAAGCCTCTTGGAGAAGACGTAAATCTGAAGCAGATCGCACAGACTACTGCAGGTTTTACAGGGGCAGATCTGGAGAATCTTCTGAATGAGGCTGCCATTGCAGCTGCCAAGGCAGGCAGAGTATTTATCCGTCAACAGGATATTAAGGATTCCTTTATTAAAGTAGGCATTGGCGCAGAAAAGAGAAGCAAGGTGATTTCTGACAAAGAGAAAAAGATCACAGCTTATCACGAAGCAGGTCATGCGATCCTGTTTCACGTACTTCCAGATATGGAGCCGGTTTACACCATATCCATCATACCTACCGGTATGGGGGCTGCCGGTTATACCATGCCTTTGCCGGAGAATGATGAGATGTTTAATACCAGAGGAAAGATGCTTCAGGATATCACCACCCTGTTGGGAGGGCGTGTGGCTGAGGAGATCATCTTTGGAGATATTACTACTGGCGCTTCCAATGATATTAAGAGAGCTACCAGTGAAGCAAGAGCAATGGTGACCAAATATGGCATGTCAGAGAAGCTGGGGCTGATAGCCTATGGGGATGATGAGGACGAAGTCTTCATTGGAAGGGATCTTGCACATACAAGAGGATACAGTGAAGAAAAGGCAAAAGAGATCGATGAGGAGATTCAGAGGATCATCCGTCAGTGCCATGACCAGGCAAGGGAGATTATTTCCCAGCATATCCAGGTGCTTCACAGCTGTGCAGAACTGCTTCTTCAGAAGGAAAAAGTCCACAGAGATGAATTTGAGTCACTTTTTACAATGGAAAAAAACGGGGATAAAAAAACTAATATACAGAATGCATAAAAAACAAACTCCATTTTTGTGAAGTTTGTGCAGACTTTTCTGGGGAACCGTGGTACTATAATAACCGTAAAAACCCCCCAATACATTATATAGTTTTTGCTACACCCCATAAGAAGAAATACCTTCTCCAAAAAAGACAGCTTATCCCGCTGTCTTTTTTACTTTGTACCGGACATCTTGGAAAACTGCAAAGAGCAGACACTTGACCCGGTAACTACAACGGAAAAGAGGTTGAGTAATGAAAAGGGAAAAAGCGGATGTAATGAAAAATATGCAATATGTATTAAATATGCGGCCTGTCTTGAATAAGGATGCGCTGTTCAGCGATGGGTCTGAGTATTACAGATGTCCGTCAGAACCAATGCCGGGTGACATTGTAAAGATACGGTTTCGTACCCAGAGAAATAATGTGGATGCAGTGTATCTGGTTTATGGTGATGTGAGGCAGGAGATGGAGATATGGTCTTCCTTCAATGGCTTTGATTATTATGAAACACAGATCAAGATGGGAGAAGATATATTCAGATATCATTTTGAAGTTGTATATGGATGGGTTACATGTTATTACACCTATCAAGGAGTATCGGTCAACTCGGAAGAACGGACAGAGTTTGAAATATACCCAGGTTATCATACGCCTGCATGGGCCAAAGGTGCAGTGATGTATCAGATCTTTGTTGATCGGTTTTATAATGGGGATCCATCCAATGACGTGGCAACCGGAGAATACTCTTATATTGGGGATGTAAGCGTGCACGTAGATGACTGGGGAAAGGTTCCGGCAGTAATGGGCGTCCGGGAATTTTATGGTGGTGATCTTCAAGGTATCTTGGATAAGCTGGATTATCTTCAGGATCTTGGGGTGGAAGTTCTGTATCTGAATCCTGTATTTGTTTCCCCAAGCAACCATAAGTATGATATTCAGGATTATGATTATATTGATCCTCATTATGGAAAGATTGTAGAGGACACAGACGAGGGAATCCTACAGAACGGGGATAGGGACAATTCACATGCGTGGAAATATATCCGCCGTGTAACAGACAAAAGAAATCTGGAAGCCAGCAACCAATTGTTTGCACAGCTAACAGAGGAGATTCATAAGCGTGGCATGAAGATCATCCTGGACGGAGTATTTAATCACTGCGGTTCCTTTAATAAATGGATGGACAGAGAGCGGATCTATGAGAATCAGGAAGGCTATCCTATGGGAGCTTATATTTCGGCTGACAGTCCTTACCGCAATTTCTTCAGTTTTTATGATCAGAACCGCTGGCCTTACAATCCTTCTTATGATGGATGGTGGGCACATGATACACTTCCCAAGCTGAATTATGAAGGCTCCAGGGAATTATACGATTATGTACTTGAGATCGGCAAAAAATGGGTTTCACCTCCTTACAATGTAGATGGCTGGCGTCTGGATGTGGCTGCCGACCTGGGACACAGCAATGAGTTTAACCATCAGTTCTGGAAGGATTTTCGCAAGGCAGTAAAAGAAGCTAATCCTGAAGCAATCATCCTGGCAGAGCATTATGGCAATCCTGAAAGCTGGCTTATGGGTGACGAGTGGGATACAGTTATGAATTATGACGCATTTATGGAGCCTTTAACCTGGTTCCTGACAGGTATGGAAAAGCACAGTGATGAGTACAGGCAGGATCTGTATGGCAACAGTGATGCATTTATTGGTGCAATGAAGAATCATATGCGTTCCCTTCATATGTCTGCTTTTTACACTGCTATGAATGAGCTTTCCAATCATGATCATTCCAGGTTCCTTACAAGGACCAACCACAGAGTGGGCAGGATCTCATATGCAGGAGCAGAAGCTGCATCTTCAGGGATCAATCCTGCAATTATGAGAGAAGCAGTGGCCGTTCAGATGACATGGCCTGGAGCGCCTACCGTATATTATGGCGATGAGGCAGGAGTCTGTGGCTTTACAGATCCGGATAACCGTCGTACTTATCCATGGGGAAGGGAAGATCAAAGCTTGATTGATTTCCACAAGGTGATGATCCGGATCCATAAAGAATACGGATTCCTTCGGGAAGGCTCCCTGAAGTTCCTCTGGAATGATTATCAAGGCTTGTGCTATGGCCGTTTCTCCAATGATGAACAGATGATCGTGATTCTGAATAACCGGGATTATGACCGGGATGTGGAGATCGAGGTATGGCAGACAGGTATCAGCCGTCTGGAGGAAGCAACCCTTAAAAGAATCCTTCTGACCTACAGGGATGGGTTTACAACAGAGGAATACAGCTATATTGCCAATGCAGGTGTGATACATGTGCCAATGCCGGCTTTTGGAGCGATGATCCTGTATCATAAATGTGATGATACTGTGTCAGAGAAATAAACGGCGAGACAGCGATACAGTGCAATTATAATATTTTTTGTAAAAATATAGACGAAAGCTGTAAAATCTGCTAAAATACATCTTAGACGGGTGCAAAGACTGTACCCAGAAAGATAGGAGGAATTTATCATGTTAGTAAGTGCTACAGAGATGCTTCAGAAAGCAAAGGCCGGCCATTATGCAGTCGGACAGTTCAATATCAACAATCTTGAGTGGACAAAGGCCATTCTTCTTACCGCGCAGGAGCTGAATTCCCCGGTTATCCTGGGAGTTTCCGAGGGTGCTGGTAAATATATGACAGGATTTAAGACCGTTGTGGGAATGGTGAACGGTATGATGGAGGAACTTAATATCACAGTTCCGGTTGCCCTTCATCTTGACCATGGTACTTATGACGGATGCTTGAAATGTGTAGAGGCAGGATTTTCATCCATTATGTTCGACGGATCTCATTATCCAATCGAGGAGAACGTAGAAAAGACAAAAGAGCTTGTTAAGATTACAAGAGAGCATGGCATGTCCCTTGAGGCAGAGGTTGGCTCTATCGGTGGCGAGGAAGACGGCGTTATTGGTATGGGTGAGTGTGCAGATCCTAACGAGTGCAAGATGGTTGCAGATCTTGGCATTGATTTCCTGGCTGCAGGTATCGGTAACATCCATGGTAAATATCCTGCAAACTGGAAGGGCTTAAGCTTTGAGACTCTGGATGCTATCCAGAAGCTTACAGGCGACATGCCGTTAGTACTTCATGGTGGTACAGGTATTCCTACAGATATGATCAAGAAAGCTATCGATCTTGGTGTTTCTAAGATCAATGTAAATACAGAGTGTCAGCTTTCATTTGCAGCAGCTACACGTAAGTATATTGAGGAAGGCAAAGATCTGCAGGGTAAAGGATTTGACCCAAGAAAGCTTCTTGCTCCTGGATATGAAGCAATTAAAGCAACAGTTAAAGAAAAAATGGAAATCTTCGGTTCCGTTGGAAAAGCCTGAGAATCCATGTAATATACAAGGGGATGCTGCAATGCAGTGTCCCCTTCTATATTGCAATACGAGGAGAGAAAATTATTATGAATAAGAAAAATCTGAAAATGGGACCAGTAGGACCTGAATACATGGAACAGTACAATGCACTGCTTCGCTATGTATTTCAGGTTACAGACCAGGAACTGAATTCTGTAGGATGGAAAGAAAAGGAGATCATCAGGGCAAAATTCCCTACCATGAAACGAGCTGATGTGATTGGCTGGTTTGATGATGGCACATTGGTTTCTCAGGTGGCCGTTTACCCGATGAAGGTTCAGATTTTTGGAAAGACCTATTCCATGGGCGGACTGACAGGAGTGGGCACTTATCCGGAATACACAAATATGGGGCTGATGCACAGGCTTCTGGAGCAGGCTCTGGAAAATATGCGGAAAAAGAAACAGTATATCTGCTATCTTTATCCTTATTCCATTCCCTATTACAGACGAAAAGGCTGGGAGCTGATCTCAGACAAGATTTCTTATGAGATTAAGGATTACCAGCTGCCTAAGAAGAAATGGGTATCAGGTGATGTACGCAGAGTTGACACTGACAGCAAAGAACTGAAGGATACATATGACCGATATGCAGCTCATACCCATGGAGCTATTATCCGTGATTCCCTTGCCTGGAATGAATACTGGCTGTGGGATCGGGATGATATTATGGCAGCTATCTATTACAATGCACAGGATGAGCCGGATGGTTATGTGATCTATTGGATTGAGAATGAGGTTTTTCATATCAAAGATATGATTTTTAACAATGAAGAAGCCAGAACCGGCCTATGGAATTTTGTATCGGCTCATTTTTCTATGATCAATCAGGTAGAAGGAGATACCTACACAGATGAACCGTTGGCGTTTCTTCTGGAGGATGCGGAGATCAAAGAAGTGATTTCCCCATATTATATGGGAAGAATCGTGGATTTTGCAGCTTTTGTGGCAGAATATCCTTTTAAACCGGACATTACTGAAAGAGAATGGCGCTTTACTTTGACGGATCCTGTAATGGAGTGTAATCAGGGGGCTTTCCTGCTAAAAATCTCCAGAGAAGGTAAAGGATGGGCAGAGCGGATCAGTCAGCCCTGCCAGGATCAGATCAGTATCCAGACAATGACCACCATGCTGATGGGATATAAGCGCCCGGATTATCTGGCCAGGATTGGGCGGCTAAAGGCTGGTGAGCATATTATTGACATGCTGGAAGATGCCATTGAACAGCAGACTCCTTATATATCCGATTATTTTTGATATATTTTCCTGTATGTATTTGACAAAAATTACATAAACATGTAAAAAAAAACATACGTTGTTTATAAAAAATGAAAAAAGAACATATTTCTTGAAATTTTAATATAGTGCATTTTGGTTGAAAGCTATAAAATATAATCAACGTGAACGGGGGTGGTTGAACATCCCGGATTCAGCGTATAAGACGCAGCGGATCTGTTAAGGATCCGACCAAAAATGATTCTCATGAAAAGGAGAGACAAAAAATGAAGATGAGAAAATCAATGGCAATGGGACTTGCAGCAGTTATGGCAGCATCCATGATTCCGGCTGTACCGGCAATGGCAGACGATGCTACAGGAAAGGTATATTATCTGAACTTTAAACCAGAAGCTGATGAAGCTTGGCAGAACCTTGCAAAAGCTTACACAGAGGAGACTGGTGTAGATGTACAGGTTGTTACAGCAGCTTCCGGACAGTATGAGACAACTCTTCAGTCTGAGATGGCTAAGAGCGATGCTCCTACTCTGTTCCAGGTAAACGGACCGGTTGGACTGAAAAGTTGGAAAGATTACTGCTATGATCTGAAAGATTCCGATATCTATTCACAGCTTACTTCCGATACTTACACTGTTAAAGACGGTGACGCTGTTGATGGTATTGCATATGTTATCGAGACTTATGGCCTGATCGTAAACAAAACTCTTCTTGAGAAAGCTGGATACACACTGGACGACATCAAGAGTTTTGATGATCTGAAGAAAGTTGCTGATGATATCCAGGCAAGAAAAGATGAGCTTGGTATCAAAGGTGCATTCACATGTGCAGGTATGGACGGATCCTCCGACTGGAGATTCAAGACACATCTTGCAAACCTTCCACTCTACTATGAGTACAAAGATAAAGGCGTAGATGATGCAGACACAATCGAAGGTACATATCTTGACAACTACAAGAATGTATTTGATCTGTACATCACAGATTCTACATGTGACGGTGCTGATCTTTCCGCTAAGACAGCTGATGATTCCCGTAATGAGTTCATCAATAGCGAAGCAGTATTCTATCAGAATGGTACATGGGAGTATGCAGAGCTGTCTAAAACATTCAGCGATGACGAGCTGGCTATGATCCCGATCTACTTTGGTGTAGATGATGAGAACGAAGGACTTGCAACAGGTACAGAGAACTACTGGTGTGTAAACAAAGAAGCATCTGAAGAAGATATTCAGGCAACACTGGATTTCATGAACTGGTGTGTAACTTCTGAGACAGGTACAAAGGCTATGAATGAGGATATGGGCTTCACAATTCCTTTCAAAACAGCTGAGGAATCTACAAACGTATTTGTTAAACAGGATCAGGAATACACAGAAGCTGGTCTGACACCTGTATCATGGAACTTTACAACAATGCCTTCTGAAGAGTGGAAGAACGGTGTTGGTACAGCTCTTACTTCTTATGCAGCTGGTGGTTCCTGGGATGATGTTGTATCTGCATTCGTTGACGGATGGGCAACAGAGAAAGCTCTGACTGAGTAATTTGTGTAAAGTATATCCAAAACCTTTCAAGGATTTGGATGTTGGTGTAAAGAGAAGGGGGAGGCAGTAAGTATGGCCTCCCCTTTCCACATGAAAGACGTAGTCTTACGAAAAGAGGGCCTGGAGTGCAGAAACTGCAGGCACACAGGAATTAAATGAAGTAGGAGGAGCAGAGATGGTAGGAAAATCTCTTAAAAAGTGGTGGCCTGTCTTTGTGTTACCAACACTTGCAGCGTTTATCATTGGTTTTTTATGGCCTTTCATCTGGGGTATTTATCTTTCATTTTGTAAATTTACTACAGTTAAAGATGTGACTTTCGTTGGCCTTGCCAACTATCAGAAGATTTTAATCGGCGGAGACTTCAGTCATGCATTCTGGCTGACGGTTGTTTTTGCATTTGTTTCAAGTATTCTTATTAATGTACTTGCTTTTTCCGTTGCACTTGCACTGACAAAAGGTTACAAAGGAACTAATGTGTTCCGTACAGTATTCTTTATGCCGAACCTGATTGGTGGTATTGTGCTTGGTTATATTTGGCAGACTTTGATCAATGGTCTTCTGTCCATGTGGGGACAGCCGCTGCTGAAGTTATCTGCCAGAAACGGATTTATTGGAATGATCATACTGCTTTTATGGCAGCAGATCGGATATATGATGATCATTTATGTTGCTGGTCTTAACAACGTATCTCCGGATCTTATCGAAGCAGCCAAGATTGATGGAGCTACTTCCAGACAGATCCTGTTTAAGATCAAGATCCCGATGATCATGCCGTCTATAACTATTTGTACATTCCTTACCCTTACTAATGGATTCAAGATGTTCGACCAGAACTTGTCCCTGACAGGTGGTGATCCGGGCAAGCAGTCCCAGTTGCTGGCATTGAACATTTACGATACATTCTATGGGCGAAGCGGCCCACAGTGGAAAGGCATCGGCCAGGCCAAAGCAGTTGTATTCTTTGTACTTGTAATTGTTATTGCTTTGGTACAGCTTCGCGCAACATCATCTAAGGAGGTGCAGGCATAATGGCAGAGAATAAAGTTATTGCAGATAAACCAAAGAAAAAAAGTATTGTGCCTACGATTATCCTTTCCATTATCTCTGTGGCCTGGATCTATCCGATCGTAATGATCCTGCTCAATTCTCTGAAGATTGAATCAGCAATCACTACATCCGGGGTATTTAAGTTCCCTACAGAAGAGACCTGGAATGGCATTAAGAACTTTGTTGCCAGTGTTACACAGATGGATTTCCTTGCATCTTTCTGGTACAGCCTTGTAATCTCAGTGATGTCTGTAGCACTGATCCTGCTGTGCTGCTCCATGTGTGCATGGTACATTGTCCGTGTAAACGGTGCACTTTCTAAGATTTTGTATTACCTTTGTGTATTCAGTATGGTTGTACCTTTCCAGATGGTTATGTTCACCCTGGCAAAGACAGCAGATACACTTCGTCTGAATAATCCGTATTTCATCTGCATCATCTACCTTGGATTTGGTGCTGGTTTGGCAGTATTTATGTTTACCGGTTTCGTAAAAGGAAGTCCTCTGGAGATTGAGGAAGCAGCTATGATTGACGGCTGCAGCCCACTGCAGGTTTTCTTCAAGATCCTGGTTCCGATCCTGAAACCGACCATTATTTCCACTGCAATCCTGGAAATGATGTGGGTATGGAATGATTATCTTCTGCCTACACTGGTGCTGGATATTAAGAAGTACCGTACCATCCCTATGGCAATCCAGTATTTCCGTGGAAGCTACGGACATGTACAGATGGGACCGATGATGGCAAGTATTATGATCGACATTATTCCTATCATTGTAATGTATCTGGTTTGCCAGAAATATATCATTGAAGGTGTAGTTGCAGGAGCAGTAAAAGGCTGATTTATTAGCAGCCCGTTCTATAGAATTATAAAACTGGTATTATTCAATCAAATTTAATCTTTTCAAGATGTTCATTGAATGATAAAATAGAGATAGTTCCATGCATTTATGCGGGGAACTATCTTTATTTGACTAACCGAAAGTTTTTGTAACTGTAAAGATACTGAACAGTTACAGGATTTTATGATCATAGACGGGGTGCTTGAATGTACAGGATTTTAATTGTAGATGATGAAAGGATTGAGCGAGAAGGTATCAAATACCTGATCGGGAGAGAAAAGGGAGACTATGAAATCTGCGAGGCGTCCAATGGGAAGCAGGCATTGGATGTGCTGCACAGCAAGAAGGTGGATCTTTTGATGACAGATATCCGTATGCCTCATATGGATGGTCTGGAGTTAAGCCGTAAGGCAAGAGAGGAATATAGTGATCTTCAGATCGTGATCTTCAGCGGATACAGTGATTTTTCTTTTGCACAGGAAGCCATCCAATATGGAGTGCTGGATTATGTACTAAAGCCTGTGGATCCGGAAAGGTTTCACCAGGTGCTTGCCAAAGCCCAGGAGAAGATAGTTCACAGGCATCAGCAGAATGCACAGAAGCAAAAAGAAAAGAATTATCTTCAGCAGTATTTTCTTCTAAGCTATCTGTATTCCGGAAAGGCAGAGGTTCTGGAGCAAGCAGGAGAAATTATAGATCTGAATAATTGGGAGCAGTGGCATTGCGGGATTCTTGCGGAAACGGATCAGGATTATTTTGACACTGCAGATGATTTTGCAGCAGAAGGATTGCAAAATGAGGTAGGAAGAAAGTACTTTTATCTGAATCTGAATGCCAGGCAGTCATTGTTTTTGTTCAGAGACAAATATTGTGAGTACCGCCTGGTTGCGGAGCAGATTTATCAGATTTTAAAGCAAAGAACCTCTCTTCATTTCCATCTGGCAGTGAGCCGTAAGTTTGATGGCTGTCGAAAACTTCCAGAAGTATTGGAACAGCTGGAACAGCTAATGGAAGAGAAGTTCTATCATCCGGATGTTCATATTTTTACTTTTGACGAAGATGAAGAGAAAATGTGCAATGCACAACGCCAGGATTCTCAGCTGATGCAGAAAATCTCAGAAGATGTCAGTCGTAAAGATATTGAGGCCTTATGGAGGCATTTTGGATGCCTTACTGAGAAATACCAGAAAAATACTCAATTTTCAGCCATGTATGTGAAGTTTGTGTTTTCCAATGTGATCCAGGAACTGTTTCAGGAGAATCAGTTTTCCGAAGAAAGACGGCTGGAACAGGAGGTGGACCGCCTGTACCGATGCAATAATATAGGACAGATCCTTAAGATCACCAAGGAGAATATTCAGGAATATGAGAAATTTCTGAAAAATTCCATGGAAGGCTCCAGAGATGAGGTTGGTGCTGTTAAGAATTATATCCATCAGCATTATGCAGAGGATCTTAGTCTGGAAACATTGGCTGAGAAAGTATATCTTTCCTCTGGATATCTTAGCTTTATTTTCAAAAAAGAAACAGGTATGAATCTGAATCGGTATATCCGTGTGGTGCGAATGGAAAAGGCAAAGGAGCTTTTGTGTACCACCAACATGAAGGTGGCACAGGTCAGTGAAAAAACCGGATTTACCAATGTATCTTATTTTTGCAGAAGCTTCCGTGAATATTATGGAAGCAGTCCGGAATCTTACAGGAAAGGAACCGGAGAGGATGAAGAGATTTCAGACAGGGTTGATAAGAAAATTTAAAAATATGAAATATCGTCATAAGCTGACGATCCTTCTGGTAGTAGCCAGTCTGGTTCCTATGGTGATCCTGGCATGGTACAGTCATATACGGATCAGCAGTATGAGCCGGAGAAATGCAGTGGAGGATATGAATTCTATGCTGGAGCAGACCCGGGAGGGGATTGACAGCCAGATCGAAGTATACTCCAGTCTTCTGAATTACCTGACCTACTCACCGGATATTGAAGAGATCATCAATGAAAAGGATATTGATAATTATATTGCATACCAGAAATATACAGAGATCGCTGATCCGCTTCTTTCAGTTCCAAAGTCTTATCATGATGCCATTCTTCAGATCCAGTTATTTGCGGAGAGTATTAAGGTGCGCCATGAGTACACCTTGGTGCCTCTGGCACAGATTGATAAGGAGTGGTGGAACGACAGGCTTTCAGATGATATGAAGATCCAGTGGCTGGTAGAACGCTCACTGTCTCAAATCGCAGCTGTGCGTAAGATCTGCCGTGGAGCGAACGTAGAAGCAGTGCTTTGTGTGACCTTGGATTATGATAAGTTGTTTCAACCCTTTGAAAATATCATTAATGAGAAATGCGGCGGCATGATTCTGGACAGTGATGGAAATATTATTTATCGAAAAGAGAATTTTGAGGATGAAATTCTGGAGAAAGCAAAGAACAGTGCTCAGATTGTTGCTGCCCTTGACAAGAAATATGCTTCTGTAAACAGCCTTAGTGAGGAAAGCGGCTGGCATTTTTTCTTGTACAAGCCGCAGTCCGTGATAGACAGTACTGTATCTCAGATCCTGATCAGTGAGATTCCGCTGATCTGTATCTGTGCAGGATTGATCCTGGCACTGGGACTTTCTTTTTCAAGGCTCTTTACCCGGAAGATCGAAGAACTTACAGAGAATATGAACCAGGTAAGCCAGGGGGTGCGTGAGGTTACAGTATACAGCGACTCTGAAGACGAAGTAGGACTGTTGATCCGAGGCTTCCAGAGCATGATGGATGAGATCAACCGACTGTTTAAGGAGGTTTATGAAAGTAAGATCGCTTTGAAGGAGTTTGAGCTGAAAGCACTTACTGCACAGATCAATCCTCACTTCCTGTATAATTCCCTTTCTATTATCAACTGGATGGCGATCCGCAGTGACCAGACTGAGATCAGCAGGGTAACACTGGCTTTGTCCACCTTTTATCGTACCGCTCTTAGCAAAGGCAAAGATATGGTTACAGTTGAAAGCTGTATCCAGAATATTGAAGCATATCTGGAAATTCAGCTGGTTATGCACGACAATGATTTTAAAATAGAATGGAAGATCGATCCTGATGTAAAGGGGGAGATCGTTCCCAAGCTGCTGCTTCAGCCTGTAGTAGAGAATGCACTGGAGCATGGTCTAGATGTAAAGGAAGAAGGGGAAAAGATCCTGAAGCTTTCCTTTGTACAGGATGGAAATGATGTTCTTCTGATGGTAGAAGATAATGGAGCAGGTATGGATCAGGCAGAAGCGGAGACCCTGGTTACATATCAGGCTGTAGGATATGGTTTGAAAAATGTAAATGACCGTATCTGTCTCTTGTATGGAGAGGATCATAAGATCCGTATTTATAGTAAGAAAGGCGAAGGAACCCGGGTGGAAATGCGGATTCCGAAGGGAGTTTTACAAAGTGAGAATTAGTAAGAAAATCTGTGCTGCCATTGTTGCTTCGTGTGCAGTTTTGGCATTTTCAGGCTGTACCGGCAGTCCTGAAGTTAAAGAAGAGCCCAAAAAGTCGGCGGCAGACACAGAAGAAGAATGGAAAAAAGCTGCAACTACATCTTATGGGAAGTATCCGGAACTGGTTACGTATACGCTGGCTCAGATGAACGGTGCCAGTAATTCCAATCTGCCTTCAGGGGATACTTATGAGGACAATGAATATACCAGGTATCTGAAAAAAATGTTGAACATTCAGAACGAGAATGTATACATGGAGAGAGAGGATCGGTACAATGAAGGAATCAATGTACTGGTCCAGGATCGTAATATTCCGGATATCATGGTAGTAAATGATCGGGAAACACTGAATCTTCTGGTAGAAAATGATATGATCGAAGATCTTTCCAAAGTATACGAGTCCTGTGCCTCCGACAGAATCAAGGAAATGTATGACAGTTATGGTCCGGCACTTCTTGCATCCGGTACTTATGACGGAAAGCTGATGGCATTGCCTGAAACTGTGATCGATCATGGCCCTTGCTTCTTGTGGCTCAGAAGAGACTGGATCAATCAGCTAGGGCTTGAGGAGCCTGAAAATCTGGATGATGCATTTGATATTATTGAAGCTTTTGTAAAGAACAGGATGGGAACGGACGAAGGGGAAGAGCCTATTGGTCTGATCTGTGACAATGCTCTTGTAGGCTCCACCAGTGCCAATTATTCCATAGATCCTATTTTTGATTTGTTTGGAGCCCATCCCAGAAAGTGGCAGATTTGTAGTGATGGGGAGATTGTATATGGATCTCTTACTGCATCCACCAAGAAAGCCATTGCCTATATTCATGATCTGTATGAAAGAGGAATCATTGATAAGAATTTTGCATTAAGAGAGCAGAATAATCTGAGGGATCTGGTATTAGAAGGAAAATGCGGCGCTTTCTTTGGATTGTGGTGGACTCCTAATAATCCCTTAATGGATGAAGTGATGAACAATCCGGATTCTGACTGGGAACCATATTATCTGGTGCAGCGGGATAAGGATTATGGAACAGATTTTTATAATTCTTTCAGTGACAATAAGTATGTGGTGGTCAGAAAAGGATATGAGCATCCGGAGATCGTTATGAAGATCGTCAGCGTACTGTTTGATTATAGCAGATATGATGCAGATGATGCAGATGAAGTGAATGGATATTTTGCATTGAATGTAGATCCTACCGCAAGGCCTCTTGTGATCAATGTGGATTATTATGATGCCACTTATATGGCTACTAAGGATATCCGTAAAGCGATGAATCGTGAGATCTCAGAGGACAAGCTTTCCGCACTGGAGGAGTCTTATTACACGGCATGTACTAATTATCTTACCAACTACATGAAAGGGGAAGCAGTAAATGCAGAGGACTGGGCTGCATACAAATCCAGGATCTCAGCTATCGGCCTTTTGGTAGATCATGGATATGAGCCGCCTACGATCCAGTATCTTGCAGAGTCAGATGGAGAAGCACCCCAGATCCTGCAGAATCTGGAAAAAAATGCCTTTATCCAGATGGTTATGGGGAATAAGCCTATGGATTATTTTGAAACCTTTGTGGAAGAGTGGCTGGAGCAGGGAGGACGGGAATTGTCCCGGAAAATCCAGCAGCAAAACAACAAATAATCGGTGCTGGATCAATTTGGGTACAGTAAAATAATATTTGGCAAATTATGATAGATTTGCTAATGATTATTTTACTGTATCTTTTTATTTATGTGCGAAAATGCTTGCAATTGTTACTGGTATCATGTAGTATAGCAGATACTATGTGCAAGGAGGAAATAAAATGGAAGGAACCAGGATGAGGATGAGCTTTCGACAGAAGTTTATCGGTGATAAAGCCTTTTATAAAATGGTTTTGGCTGTAGCGGTGCCTATTATGATCCAGAATGGGATCACGAATTTTGTGAGTATGCTGGATAATATTATGATCGGCCGGGTAGGGACGGAGCCGATGTCAGGGGCAGCGATTGTGAATCAGCTGCTCTTTGTTTATAATTTGTGCATTTTTGGCGGTGTTTCCGGGGCCGGTATATTTACGGCTCAGTATTTTGGACAGAAAGACCATGAGGGTGTACGGCAGACATTCCGGTATAAGCTGTGGCTGGCAATTGGATTGACTGTGATTACATTTTGCCTTTTTATCACCTGCGGCAGTTCTCTGATCGGTATGTACCTGAATGGAGAGGGGACAGCCCAGGCGCTGGCAGCAACCAAGGGATATGGCCTTGATTATCTTAGAATCATGCTGTTCGGACTTCCTGCTTTTATGATGGTACAGATATATTCCAGTACCCTTCGTGAATGTGGTGAGACAGTGCTGCCTATGAAAGCCGGTGTAACTGCAGTCGTTGTAAATCTTGTATTTAATTATTTTCTGATCTATGGTAAATTTTTCTTCCCAAAACTGGGAGTAGAGGGAGCAGCCATTGCTACCGTACTTTCCAGATATGTGGAGGTTGCCATTGTGATCGGATGGACCCATACACATCAAGAGAGAGCACCTTTTGCAAAAGGTCTGTACAGTACACTGAAGGTGCCTGCTGTTCTTACTAAGAAGATCCTGGTCAAGGGAACACCGCTTCTTCTGAATGAAACCTTGTGGGCCGGTGCAATGGCTATGCTGGCGCAATGTTATTCTTTGCGAGGATTGAATGTGGTGGCTGCGCAGAATATCTCCAATACCATAAATAATGTATTTAACATTGTATTTATTGCTCTGGGAGATTCAGTTGCCATTGTAGTAGGACAGCTTCTGGGAGCCGGGGATATGAAAAAAGCCAGGGATACAGACAACAAGATGATCGCTTTTTCAGTATTCTGCTGTACTGGGGTTGCCCTTTTAATGTTGGTGCTGGCACCATTTTTTCCAAGGCTTTATAATACAAATCAGGAAGCAAGGGGACTGGCTGTACAGTTTATTATGGTAATGGCTGTATTTATGCCAGCCAACGCCTTTTTGCATGCAGCCTATTTTACGTTGCGTTCCGGTGGCAAGACCATCATCACTTTCTTTTTTGATAGTGTATTCGTATGGTGCATCAGCGTTCCTATCGCTTATGTGCTCAGCCGGTATACCCAGCTGCCCATCATCGGGATTTTTGCAGCAGTGCAGACAGCAGATCTGCTGAAGTGCGTAGTAGGATATGCACTTGTGAAAAAAGGAGTCTGGCTGCAGAATATTGTTTCATAACAGGCATTCTTGAATTTTTTTTCTTGACAGAAGAATATGCTTGATGTAATATTATTTAAATCTCTTTGCACTGCATTACATTCTTATTGAGAAACAGAATGCGAGATCAACAGTACAAACTGAGCAGGCGATGCCGATTCTGGCATGGGGCCGGGCTGCATAAAGCGGCAGCGGATGTGAGACTTATTGCACATCTGTGGGACAGTGTATGTTCCGCAGGTGTGTTTTTTATTTTAAAAGGAATGACAGATCTGTGGATGCGCTGCGTGGTTTAATGTATGTGCCATAACGAGAGACCATTTTGTATTGCTTAGGAGGTCTTATTATGGAACAGGAAAACAAAGAAAATGGAAGCCAAACTCAACAGAAGATTGCTATGAGAGTTTCCGGAGTAAGTATTACAGTGAACCTGGTTTTATCCTTGTTTAAACTTCTTGCAGGTATTCTGGCTCATTCAGGAGCTATGCTTTCAGATGCAGTACATTCTGCATCTGATGTGATCAGTACGATCGTGGTGATCATTGGAGTGAAGCTTTCCGGCAAGAAGTCAGATGCAGAGCATCAGTACGGCCATGAAAGGCTGGAATGTGTGTCTGCGATTATTCTGGCAGGACTGCTTTTTGCCACAGGTGTGGGGATCGGCATGAGTGGGATAAAGAGCATTCTTGCTGGCTCCAAAGGGCAGAAGATAATGGAGCCGGGACTTCTTGCCCTGATAGCTGCAGTTGTTTCCATAGTGACGAAGGAGTGGATGTTTTGGTATACCAGAGCAGCGGCGAAAAAGATAAGTTCCGGTGCACTGATGGCTGATGCATGGCATCATCGTTCCGATGCCCTGTCCTCTGTTGGATCTTTTGTTGGTATTTTAGGCGCAAGGCTTGGCTGTCCTATTATGGATCCTATCGCCAGCGTGGTGATCTGTATTTTCATTTTGAAAGCAGCAATTGATATTTTTAAGGATGCCATAGACAGGATGGTAGATCATTCCTGTGATGAGGAAACAGAAGACAAGATGCGTCAGGCTGTTCTGGAAGTACCAGGGGTAAAGGGGGTAGATGTTCTTCAGACCAGGCTCTTTGGATCCAAAATATATGTGGATCTGGAGATCTCTGCAGATGGGCAGCAGAGCCTGAATGATGCCCATGCCATTGCAGAAAGAGTACATCACATGATCGAGAATACCTTCCAGGATGTAAAACACTGTATGGTACACGTAAACCCATATACAGGTAAATAAATAACAAATAACCAAAATAACCATTGAAAAAGCTGCAGAACTGATAATGTTCAGTTTAACTACACTTTGTTCAATGGTTATTTCATTTCATTCTCTTATTCTGATTTTATTCTAATTTCAGGCCGCAGATCCTGCAGTCTCGGGTTCCCACAACCATATAATCATTGTATATAGCTGGTGATGCTTCGATCGCTCCACTGGAAATTTCATTCTCATCCAGAAGCTTTCCGGAATTTCCATCCAGAAGATAAGCCTTTCCACCACAACTGCAATAAAGCACCTTACCGGAACCATCAGAATTGTATACACATACAGGAGAAGACCAGGCATAATATGCTTTATGTTCCCACTTGACTTCACCGGTCTTTTTATCAAGACAAGCCAGTACACCATCATACTGAGCACCGGTTTTGGCTACGGTTACATAAATATAGTCAGACAGCTTCTTTTTTCCTAAAGCAATGGTTGACTGTACACCACCGGATACACCGTCATCAGAGTAACACTCATAGGAAGTTTTCCATATGATACGGCCGTTCTGGGCATCAATCTTCCAGATCGGTACTTCAGCAGAGCTGCTGCTTCTCCAGCCTAAACGGAAAGAAGTGCTTACATAAAGGTACAAATGGTCATCTTCTATGGACAACACAGGAGTGGAGTTGGAGTCATCCAACGTATCCTGAGCCCAGACAAGCTGAAGCGTATTCAGATTCAGACACATCAGATTGCCCCCATTGTCTGTGACAAAAAGATATCCGCCATATACAGCGGCACTGTCTTCCATGCCAAGCCAGTAGGACGCAACGCTGGTACGGTTCCCATAATAATGCCATTTTACTATATGATCCGGATTGATGGACAGAGTACCGGCTTCCTGGTCGTATTGTGTGTTCAGACGGATCAGATAAAGAATCCCATTTTCGCCAGGATAGATCAGTGTATCCGTGACTGCATCTACAAGTGGAGAAGAGTCAAAATAGCTTAAGGCTCCCCGCAGGGAAAATGGATCATTGTTCCCGAAGGTGTACATTACGGAACAATCAAGAAGGTTTACTACAAAGACGCGGGCTGTACCCTGATTGCTGTCATAACCGGCGCCAACATACAGAATCGGATATCCTCTGGGATCAAGTGCGCCGGAACCTTTAAATGTGAAACCAAGATTCAGTGTGTCACGGGTCGCTTCTCCGGTTTCAAGATCCAGGAAATATACATACCCATCCATGCAGGCATAGATGACTTCCACAAGATCATCCTTTTCTTTTGCCCAGTCATACATATTCATGGCCTTTTTCACTTTCTTAGGCCATTTCATCATTAACGGCTGTCCGGTCCAGCCGCTGCCGGACCAGGTGGCACCATTATAAGTAATGGAACTGGTTTTGGAAGACCAAAGGCTGGTAAGCTTATTCTTCTTCATATCAGCAGTTCCATAAACAGGGTTATCACGGAAATTATTGCCCCGGAAGGTAACAATGCCATCTACATCTGTATATTCGCTGCCTTTTCCAAAAGAAATCTCCTGGTCCGGTTTATAGCTTAACGGATCGGTCAGTGTAGTCCCATCAATATTGATCTCTGTAGTCTGTATGTAATTGGAGGGTGCGGTAGACTCAGTGCAGTGGGGAGCAAAAGCTTCCGGCTGCAGCCCTTTGGGAGTATCCCCAGAGCTGTCCTTGCTATTTTTCTGAGCAGCTTTTGCAGATCTGGCTGAGGGATCCGATGCATGAACAAGGTTCAGACCATCTGGCTTATCCTTAAGCACAGCGGAAGCTGCAGAAGCAGGATTACTTTTCTGCCAAAGCCGAATGCCCATTAAAACCATAACTGCCAGAACTATCAGAAGACCTTCCGTAAGCAGCAGGGATTTTGCAAATCTGCCCGAATGCCCGGATTGTTTTCTTTGGTTTTTAGCCTTGCTGTTTTTACCGTTGCCTGGAGAGGCTTTTTTTTGTGTTTTCATTTTATATTTTTCCTTTTCCCTATAAATAACCTGATAAAATACATTATACCATCAGGAAAAAGGAAGGGCAAGAACTGGTTAAAGTAGCAGGTCAATAATCTGCTGTATATTTTCTGAAGTCCCGGTGAAAAACCAGAAATCCAGATCCATATATCCGTTACCGCTGTCTGGGTATCCGAAAGTAGTGCTGGTTGTTTCAAGTTCTGCGAAACCATCGTCTCTGGTATCGTTCATATAGATAAAAAGAGAACAGCCGGTTTGTCCGGGGGTATCAGAAGGCTCCTTGATATACGGATCAGAAGGATTGTTGTAATAGTTTCGTATCAGCAGTGTCCATTGATTTTCGGAAAGCTTTAACAGATATCCCACCCTTCCATGAGTCTGATAAGCCTTAAAGCCTATTTTATGTTCTTCATGGGAATGAACCTTTACTTTGGCAAGCCCATTTTCAAAGGACAGTACATTTCCTGAAGAAGGGGCATAGTAGTCCACATAGTCCAGAGTTTTTCCGCGATAAGGGATAAGAAAGGTTCCGCCTGGACGTACCTGGAAAAGATTCCAGATTTCCAGAGGCATGGGAGCGTCTGGTGTAAAATCTTCCAGATAGATATGCTCCTGAAAACCACAATAGGAAACCTTTGTGACCAGATCGGAAAAAACGCAGGATGCCGAAAGAGGATTTGAGAGCGGACGGATCTGGCGGCGGATATGAAAACGCTTATGTTTCCAACTGGATTCATATAAATCTGCCTGGAGCAGAGAACTAAGTTCTATCAGCCCTGGTGCCTCACTGGAAATATGATAGTCTGCAGGGTCAATACCGGGTTGTACAGTATAAGATTCCTTAAAGTGTTCCCTGGATTTGGTGAAAAAAGGAAATTCCGGGGCAATCCAGATTCTGTCACCGCCCATATCCCAGTTTCCTGCATTGAAAAAGTCATCAAAAGAAGGACTTTTAGGATATTTGCTGTTGATCCATGTAAGAGGAACTGAAGAATCCGAAATATATGGACCAAAGATGCGACAGCCATCCTCTTGGATCAGCATTTTGTGTCTGGAATCCAGGGAAAATTCACGAAATGTTTTACCACTTTTCTTCAAAAAATTTTTCAGTTGTTTGATTTCGATTTCACTCATTGTAATCTTTCACCTCTCTATAACTGGCATAAGCTGTAGATACTATTGTTTATTATAATTAATATAATTGGAAAAACCAATCTATATATTGAATTATATATAAAAAATTGGAAAATGCAAATAAAAATGCAAAAAACAATATAATTCTCCGATATTAACAAATAAAAAGATGCAATTTTATGCAAAAATATTGGAAAAGTATGTTGACACATTGGAAAAACCAATATATAATCAGACTCAAGAAATGAGGCAAGCAAAAACGAAAAATAATGGAGGAAGTAATGTGGATGAACCTATTTTGAAAATGCAGGGAATTGAAAAAAGGTTTCCAGGGGTTATAGCACTTCATAATGCTTCATTGAATGTACGGAAAGGTCAGATTATGGCTTTGCTGGGTGAAAATGGAGCCGGTAAAAGTACATTGATGAAGGTTTTGACAGGCGTTTATAAAAGGGATAGCGGAACCATTGTCTACAAAGGAAAACAGGTGGAATACCAGAATACCAGACAGGCCATGAATGATGGAATCGCAATTATCCATCAGGAACTTACCTTGATTCCTAAGATGACTATTTATGAAAATATTTTTATGGGAAGCGAAAAGACTAAAGGCCTGGGAATTGCAGATAAAAAATACATGATACAGAAAAGCCGGGAACTGCTTCGTATATTGAATATGGATTTGAATCCGGAAAAAAGAATTGAAACATTGTCCATTGCCCAGCAACAGATGGTTGAAATCGCAAAAGTGCTTTTATATGATGCACAAGTGATTGTTATGGACGAACCTACAGATGTGCTTCCAGATGAAGAAGTGGATAGTTTATTCCGGGTACTTGAGGATCTGAAGAAAAGAGGCAAGGCTATTATTTATATTAGCCACCGTCTGAAAGAAATCTTCCAGATTTGTGACATGGTAACAGTGATGAGGGATGGGGAATTTATTGGGGAGAAGTCGGTAAGTGAGATCACCAATGAGTCACTGGTAAGTATGATGGTAGGAAGAAAGCTGGATGAACAGTTTCCACATGTGGAAGTACAAAAGGGGGAAGAAGTTCTGAAGGTGGAGCGGATTTCCAACGAATATGTGCATAACATTTCTCTTTCTGTACATGCCGGGGAAATCGTAGGGATCGTAGGGCTGGTAGGAGCAGGCCGGACGGAGCTTGCAAAGACCATATACGGCTGTTATCCATATCAGGAAGGCCAGGTCTGTGTAAAGAACCGGAAAGTGCCGAAAGGCTCCATCAAGCAGGCAATTCATTCAGGGCTTTATTATATGACAGAAGACAGGAAAAGAGACGGCCTTGTGATGCTTTTGGATGTACGGACAAATATGACATTGTCTTCCCTGAAAAAAATATCCAGGTGCTTTACTGTATTGAAAAAAACAGAGAAAGAAGCTGCTGAAGATTTTAGGCAGAGAACTAGGGTAAAAACCCCATCCATTTTTCAACTTGTGAGAAATCTGTCAGGTGGAAACCAACAGAAAGTAATCCTTGCAAAGGCGCTGATGACTGAGCCAGATGTACTGATCCTGGACGAACCTACAAGAGGGATTGACGTAGGAGCAAAAAAAGAAATATATAACCTGATCAATGAATTGAAAGAAAAGAATAAGGCAATTGTGATCATTTCTTCAGAGATGCCAGAAATCCTGGGAATGAGTGACCGGATCATTGTTATGAATGAAGGCTATATCAAGGGGGAATTATCCAGGCAGGAAGCTTCTCAGGAAAAAATCATGCATATGATCCTGGATCAGGCATGAGGAAAGGTGTGGAAAATGAGTAAAAGTAAAAAAGAATATATCAAAATATTGGGAAGATACAGAATGTTTCTGATTCTGATTTTTGCAGCAGTGATTCTGGGAATCATAGAACCAAAGTTTTTAACGGTATCAAACTTTTCCAATATTTTCAAACAGATCGCAACAAATGCCATTCTTGCAGCAGGAATGACCTTTGTAATCCTTACAGGAGGAATTGATATTTCAGTAGGAGCAACTCTGGCTTTTGTTGGGGCAGTAACCATAAACATGATTGGAAGCGGTGTGAATCTGGGAATTACCCTGATTACAGGACTGGCATTTGGAGCGGTGATAGGTGCTTTTAATGGTATTTTCGTATCACAGATGCAGCTTCAGCCAATGATTGTTACATTGGCTACTCAGTCTATTTTTCGGGGACTTACCTATATCATTACAAAAGGCTCTCCCATTCCACTTGATCTTTCATCCAAAAGTGGGCTGGGATATAAATGGATTTATGGAGGTCTGATAGCAAATTCAATCCCATTTTCTTTTGTACTGGTATTTCTTGTATACATAGTTTCTTACTATCTGCTAAACAAAGCAACTTATGGAAGACATATTTATGCAGTAGGAGGTAGTGAGGAAGCTGCAAAGCTTTCCGGAATCAATACAAAACTGACAATGATACTGGCATATGTAGCTTGTGGAGTAATGGCGGCAATTGCTGGGATCATCATATCTGCCAGAGTGGCATCCGCACAGCCTAATGCAGGTGAAACATATGAAATGGATGCAATTGCAGCCGTTGTAATCGGCGGTACATCATTACGAGGAGGGGAGGGACATGTTGGATTTACCATTATAGGTGCCATTATTATCGGAATGCTGAATAATTTTTTAAATCTGATGGGTGTGGATACCTATTATCAGGTAGTTGTAAAGGGTGTGGTAATTCTTTTGGCAGTATTGGCAGATGCAAAAACGGGGAAAAAGGCATAAAAATTTAAAAGGAGAAGGTATCATGAATAAAAAATTAATGAAAAAACTTACAGCAATCGGTGTTGCAGCAGCAATGACAGTTCCATGTGGAGCAGTGATGGCAGAGGAAAGCAAGGATACAGAGAAAAAGGATGTTCTGATCGGTCTTCTTGTTTATAATGATAAAAATGAATTTATCCAGAAGCTGATTGATGGTGCCCAGAAAAAATGTGATGAATATGGATATGAACTGGTGGAATATGGCGCTGATAAGGATGCTGCAAAAGAAATGACCAACATGGAAGACCTTCTGTCATTGAATCCGGATGTGATTCTTTATAATCCTGTGGATTCCGATGCAGCAGGAGCCACTCTTGCTCTTGCCAACGATGCCGGGATCCCGGTTATTACTGTTGACCGTGTGGCAAATTCAGGAGAAGTGATCTCTCATCTTGCATCCGACAATGTATATGGCGGAAAGATTGCAGGAGAGTACATTGTAGAACAGCTTGGCGATGATGGCGGTGAAGTAGTGGAGATCCAGGGACAGGCAGGAACTTCTGCTGCCCGTGACAGAGGACAGGGCTTCCATGAAGCGGTTGATGATGTGGAAGGCATTGATGTAGTTGTCAGTGATATCGGTAACTGGGATAAAGCAGAAGGTATGACCATTATGGAAAATGCACTGCAGGCACATCCTGATATTAAGGCAGTATTTGCCCACAATGATACAATGGCAATGGGCGCAATGGAAGCATGCCAGGCAGCAGGCAGAGAAGATATTGTGATCGTTGGTTTTGATGCAGATGACGATGCAGTACAGGCAGTAAAAGATGGAAAACTGGCAGGAACTGTAGCACAACAGCCAGAGCTTATGGGAACAGGAGGCGTGGATCTGGCTCATGATTATCTGGAAGGAAAAGAGATTGAGGAGTCTACAGCGATTGAAGTAACTCTGATCACCAAAGACACAGCAGAATAATCTGAAAAAATGGTTGCTTTTCTGTTTTATTTAGATTACATTAAAAAAGACAACCAGTATAATATACAGTGTAAACAGGAGGCGTATGATGAATAAAACAGAAAGGCACCAGATAATCCTGGATTATATGCATAAAAATGGTAAAAAAGGAGAAATCGAGGAGCTTGTAAAAACCTGTGGCGTGACCAATGAAACCATCCGTAAGGATCTGATCCAGCTGGAAAAAAAGAATCTGATAAGGAGAGTCCTTGGAGGGGCGGTACTGGTAGAAGAATTTGATGAGAAACCATTTAATAATCGCTACTGGGAGAAACTGGATCTGAAAAACCAGATTGCTGCCGCCGCTGTTTCACTGATTAATGACAGGGATTTTATCGCACTGGATTCCGGGACGACCACATTCTGTCTGGCAAAAAAGCTTCAGAAGAATGTTACAGTGTTGACCAATTCACTGGATATTGCCAGGGAGCTTGCTGTGGCAGAGGGAGTCAGATGCTTTGTAGCAGGTGGAGAACTAAGGGAAAGAAACATGTCTATGACAGGGGAAACAACGGAGAAGATCGTTGGCAGTTACAGGGTAAGCAAATGCTTTCTTACCAGTGAAGGAGTAGGTCTTGGATATGGGATGATGGATGCCCATGAGTCTGAAAGCAGGGTAAAACGGGCAATGATGTCATCCGCAGAGAAGATTTATCTTCTTGCAGACCATACCAAGTTTTCCATCCTTACCCCGATCGTAACAGCACCCCTGGAAAGACTGACAGGAATTATTACAGATTCACAGATTGATCCGAAAATCGTAAATGCATATGAAAAAGCCGGGATACCAATGATTGTTGCAGATCCAGATGGAAGTGAAAAACAGCTGGAATAGACAGAAAGGATATGAATGAATGGATAGGACCGGATTTGAAATACTGGCAGAAAAACTGGAAAAAAACGGAATTGATGTGGAATGGGTGCTAAGGGAACTGGATCAGCTTCTTGTGGAGGTTCCTTCCTGGGGATTTTCAAAATCAGGAACCAGATTTTTCTCTTTTGAACAAAAGGGAGATGCAAGGGACTTTTTTGAGAGAGTGGATGACTGTGAACAGGTTCTGAAATACACAGGAAAAGGCGGACAGATCTGTATGCATATTCCGTGGGATCAGTGTGATTATAAAGCTGCCAGGGAATATGTGGAAGAAAAGGGGATGACCTTTGGAACTTTAAATACAAATATGTTCCAGGACAATGATTTTAGGCTCGGCACACTTGCAAATTCAGATAAAAAGATACGTAAAAAGACCGTAGATACACTGAACCACTGTATTGATGTAGCCCATACAGTTGGTGCTAAATCCCTGAATGTGTGGACCATTGACGGGAGTGACATTCCAGGACAGAATGATTACAGAATGCGTAGAAAATGGATGCTGGAATCCTTGAAAGAAGGCTATGACCATGCAGTGTCCTGTGGCGTTCAGTATAATATTGAATATAAACTGTTTGAACCATCTTCCTACCATATGGATATTCCGGACTGGGGTACAGCCTTATATTATGCGTCCAGACTTGGGGAGCAGGCGAAAGTAACCGTAGATCTTGGACATCATGCTTTCGGTGTAAATGTGGCACAGATTGTTTCCCTTCTCATTGATGAGCAGCGTCTGGGAGCTTTCCATTTAAACGATAATGTTTGTGCAGATGATGACCTGATCCCGGGAACCATCAATCCATTAAGGCTTTTTGCAATTGAAAATGAAATCGTTGCAGGGATTTGTGAAAAAGAAACAGAAAGCTCTGCAAGAAGTGTATTACAGGGACTGGACATCAGTTTTTATATTGAACCAAAGGTAGAAGCCATGATCCTTTCCGTGGTAAATCTTCAGACAGCCTATGCAAAAGCCCTTCTGGTAAACAGGAAAAAGCTTCAGCAGCTGCAGCTGGATAATGATATCCTGGGGGCAAATCAGTGCCTGATGCAGGCTTATCATACAGATGTAAGTCTTCTTCTTGAGGAGTGGCGGAACCGTCATGGGATCCAGGGTGATCCATATACAAATTATATTCATTCTGAATATTTTGCAGACAGAAAGAAAAGAGGATAAGGAAGCAGGAACAGGATATGGACAGGAAAAAATACGTATTGTCCTTTGATCTTGGTGCTTCCAGCGGAAGAGGAATCGTTTTTTCTTTTGACGGAACAAGGATGGAGCAGATCTGCCAGCACAGGTTCGGCAATCAGGCAGTTTATCTGAACGGTACTGCTTACTGGGATTTTCTGTATCTGTATCAGAATATCCTTGAGGCTATGATCCGTGTGGGGACACAGTATCCCATAAGCAGTATGGGGATTGATACATGGGGCCTTGATTACGGAGTGATTGACAGCTGCGGCAGACTGTCAGGCAATCCGGTATCCTATCGGGATAAAAGAGGGGCTGCAGGAGCAGATCTGCTTTTGCGGAAGATGACGGGGAAGGAACTGTATCAAAGGACAGGAACCCAGTTTTTATGTGGCAATACAATCTATCAGTTATTTTATGAAATTCAGAAACATCCGGAGCAGTTAAATAACGCAGAAGCAGTTTTAATGATCCCGGATCTGATCTCTTATTTTCTTACCGGCAAAAAGGGAGCGGAATACACTATCGCATCTACTACCCAATTGCTGGATATGAAATCAAAACAATGGAATTTCCCTCTGATCAGTGAAATTGGATTAAGAAAAACACTTTTTTCGGATATAAAGTATCCGGGAGAGGATTCTTATACCCTTTTTTCAGAGATTCAGGACAGAACAGGGATGAAAGAGGCAAAACTGGTGACGGTGGCATCTCATGATACAGCTTCTGCTGTGCTGGCTGTTCCGGCAGCAGAAAAAGAAAATTTTATCTATATCAGCAGTGGAACCTGGTCTGTGATCGGGATAGAAACCAGGGAACCTGTGATCAATGAAAAGGGATTTCTGGGGAATTTTACCAATGAAGGCGGATTTGGAAAAACGATCCGCTACTGCAGAAGCCTGACAGGAATGTGGCTGATACAGGAATGTATGCGGTGCTGGAAGGAACTGGGACAAACGATCACCTATGATCAGATGGGAGAGGGTCTGAAAGATACAGAAGAATTTATGTGCTTTATCTATCCGGAGAATGAAGCCTTCCAGAAACAGTGTGATATGCCAAAGGCTATCCAGGAGTATTGCCGGAAGACAGGACAGAAAGTGCCACAGTCACAGGCACAGATCGCAAGATGTATTTATGAAAGTCTGGCAATGAACTACCTGGAAACTGTGGAAATATTAAAGGAGCAGAAAAAAGCGGATTATGCCAGGATCTATATTGTGGGAGGAGGATCCCAGGCTGCGTTCCTGAACCAGTGTGTGGCCAATGCCACAGGAATGCAGGTGGCAGCAGGAATCTCGGAGGCAACCTCCTATGGTAATGCATTTGCCCAGCTGTATCATGCAGGAGAATTTCATTCCCAGTGGGAATTTCGGGAAATGTTGAAAAGAGAAGAAAATATCCGATATTATGAACCGGAAAACAAGGATGTCTGGAAGCTTATGTACGAAAGATACAGACGGGTAATAAAGAATGACGGAGGGCAGAGGATTTGAGAAAAATCATGAATAAAGCCGACAGATTTGTTTATGAATTGTGCAATGGCATTGCAATGACAAATCCGCTGGTTACAAATGATGAGCGATATAAGATAATCAGAAGAAAAGATCTGGATCCCGGCAAGGTTACATTGATCAGTGGAGGCGGCAGCGGTCATGAACCGGCACATGCCGGATATGTAGGAAAAGGTATGCTGGATGCAGCTGTATGCGGAGACATTTTTGCATCCCCTACCCAGATCCAGGTATATAAGGCGATTGAAGAAACAAGAAGTGAAAAAGGTACTTTGCTGATCATAAAAAACTACAGCGGGGATCTTATGAACTTTAAAAATGGTGCGGCCCTGGCAGAAGAAGAGGGGATAGAAGTAAAATATGTAGTTGTAAGTGATGATATTGCTGTGAAGGACAGCCTATATACAGTAGGACAGCGTGGCGTGGCAGGAACTGTGCTGGTGCATAAGATTGCAGGAGCTGCTGCAGAAGAAGGTTGTTCCCTGGAGGAAGTACAGAAAATTGCAGCACATGCAGCAGATTCTGTAAAATCGATTGGTTTTGCATTTTCTTCCTGTGTGGTTCCTGCAAAAGGCTCTCCTACCTTCCAGATCTGTGACGGTGAAATGGAGTATGGCGTAGGGATCCATGGAGAACCCGGGATCCAGAGGGAAACATCTGTTACCAGCAGGGAACTGGCAGCACGTATGACCAGCCAGCTTCTTAAGGCGCTTAATATGGAAAATAAGGGAGAGATCGCCATTTTGGTAAATGGCTTTGGCGGAACGGCACTGCAGGAACTGTACGTACTTGCCAATGATGTGCGAAGAGAACTGGATCAGTATGAAAATCTTACAGTGTACCGAAGTTTTGTTGGAAACTATATGACCAGTATTGATATGATGGGGGCATCTCTTACCATTATGAAGCTGGATGAATCTTTAAAGCATTATCTGGACTGTGAATCCTGTGCGCCTGCTTTTCGTGTGGACGGGCCTGTGCCAGTGATCCCTTTCAGGGAAACGGATCTTACTGTAACAGAGGCACAGGTTTTTGAAACAGAAGACTCCTGGAAGTATGTGGGAGAACAGGTATCTCCTGAAAATATAAAATATATGGTTGCTCAGATGGGACAGTGTATCATTGACCATGAGGTGCCTTTCTGTACCATTGATTCTTATGCCGGAGACGGGGACTTTGGGGCAAGCGTGGCAAAGGGATTCAGACAGCTGAGAAACGAATGGCTGATGCTGAAAGAGAAAGACACCATAGAAGGTTTTCTGAAAGCCTGCGGAATGATCATTATTGAGTATTGCGGAGGAGCTTCCGGACCAATTTGGGGTTCTGCCTTTATGGGAGCTGGAAAATGGGCAAAAGGAAAAGTATCTCTGTCTTTGGATGAGTTCGGCGAAATGATGGAAGAAGTAGTAAGAAGCATTCAGAGAACCGGAGAAAAATCCTTTGGCAGAGGTGCAGTTGTCGGTGATAAAACTTTGATCGATGCACTGGTCCCTTATGCAGATACACTTGTTGCATGCGGAAAAAAACAGATGGATATAAAAGAAGCTTTTAAGGAGGCATCTGCGGCAGCTGTGAAAGGAGCAAAGGAAACGGAAAAGATTGTGGCAAGAATGGGGAGAGCCGGTGTGGTAGGAGAGAGAAGTCTTGGACATCCGGATGCAGGTGCTTATGCCCTTGGTGTTATATTCAGTTGGATTACGGAGGCGTTAAAGTAAATATGGAGATGAAAAAAATACGCTTTTTCAGGGATTTGATCCGTATGGCCTGTGATGGATGGCAGCTTGGCTGGCATGAATATCACGGGGGAAATATTACCTATCGAATGAATAAGCAGGAAGCAGAACAGGTACAGCCCTTTTTGACAGAAGATTCTCCATGGGTGGAAATGGAGGAAGGCTTTTCTGTTCTGGGAGACAGCTTCTTTGTTGTTACAGGCAGCGGGGAATGCTTCAGAGATGCATCAGAGTATCCGGAAGAGGTTTTTGGAATCGTAAAGCTGAATGAAAAAGGAACCGCCTATAAGGTGTTGTGGGGACTGACCGGAAATGGGGGAAAACCAACCAGTGAATTTATGCCTCATCTGTTTATACATGAAACAAAGGTGCAGATTGGGGAAGAATATAACAGGATCGTTTATCATGCCCATCCGAAAAAGGCTATTATCCTTACCAGCATACTGGAGCATGACAGCAGAAAAATCACTAGGGCATTGTGGGATATGGAGCCGGAGTGCCCCATGACATTTCCAAAAGGGATCGGAATCATCGACTGGTGTGTACCGGGAACAGTGCAGCTGGCTCAAAAAACCGGTGAACTGATGAAAAAATATAATGTGGTTCTTTGGAGCCAGCATGGAATCCTGGTATCCGCAGCAGACTGTAATGAAACCATCGGGATTGTTCATACGGTAGAGAAATCATCAGATATGTATCTGGAGATTCGGAAATATAAAGAAGAACCGGTTGGCGTGGTAACAGATGAGCAGTATAGAAAACTGGCAGAAGTGTTTCACCTGGATCTGCCTGAGGAATATATTTAGTAAGATAGACCACTTTAGGGAAAAATCCTGAGGTGGTCTTTTTATCTGCAAATTTGTGAATTTAATCTTGAAAAAGTGAGGAAAATGTGCTAACCTGTATTCCTGTGTGTTTATTCTAAATACGAATGACCGCCACAGCCGCACAGAAATAAGGCGGATTCGTAAACTCAGGAGAGTCTCTTCAAAAAAATCCGAGGAAGAGCGCCGAAGGTGTACGCAGCAGTAAAGCTGTCATTCTCTCAGGCAAAAGGATGGAGGAAAAATTATGTTTACACAAATCAACAACTTTATCACATGGTTTGACGGAGTCGTATGGGGACTTCCGCTGATCATTCTGATCCTGATCACAGGATTTCTTTTAACCGTTCGGTTAGGTGTTTTACAGGTAAGGCATTTGGGAAAAGCCCTGAAATTCATGGTAAAAAATGAAGAAGGCGGCGAAGGTGAAGTTACCAGCTTTGGAGCCCTTTGCACAGCATTGTCTGCAACCATCGGTACAGGGAATATTGTAGGTGTTGCCACTGCAATTGCAGCAGGAGGACCGGGAGCTTTGTTCTGGATGATCGTAGCAGCATTCTTCGGAATGGCAACAAAGTATGCGGAAGGCTTGCTGGCAATCAAATATCGAACCATCGATAAAGATGGCCATGTACTTGGAGGCCCATTTTATTATATCGAAAATGGTATGGGCAAACAGTGGAGATGGCTTGCCAAGATTTTTGCATTTTTCGGGGCTGGAGTTGGACTGTTTGGCATTGGTACTTTTACCCAGGTAAATGGTATTGCGTCTGCAGTTAAGAATTTCTTTGACCCGGATACAGTACATACTGTTTCGATCCTGGGAAGAGATTATTCCTGGGCAACAGTGATCGCATGTCTGATCCTTACGGTATGTGTAGGACTGGTTGTACTTGGCGGGATCAAACGTATTGCAAATGTATCACAGGTCATTGTGCCTTTTATGGCAGTTTTATATGTGGCACTTGCATTGATCATTGTTATTACAAATATTACGGCTGTACCTGCAGCCATTGCCCAGATCGTAAAAACAGCCTTTTCAGGAAGTGCCCTGGCAGGCGGAGCGATGGGAACTATGGTTGTAGCTATGCAGAAGGGTATTGCCAGAGGAATCTTTTCAAATGAATCCGGTCTTGGAAGTGCACCGATCGCAGCAGCTGCGGCACAGACAAAGGAGCCTGTACGTCAGGGTCTGGTATCTATGACAGGTACATTTATTGATACGATTGTGATCTGTACCATGACAGGACTTGCCATTGTTATGACAGGAACCTGGAATACAGGACTGGAAGGCGTAGAGATCACCACTGCAGCTTTCCAAAAGGGTTTGCCATTCCCTCCACAGGTGGCATCCTTTGCATTGATGATTTGTCTGGTATTCTTTGCGTTTACCACGATCCTGGGTTGGGATTACTATGGAGAGCGGTGTCTGGAATATTTATTTAACAGGAATCAGGGAGCAGTAAAGACTTATCGTTTACTTTACATCATCTGTGTATTTATCGGACCATATATGACAGTTGCGGCAGTATGGAATATTGCGGATATTTTCAATGCACTGATGGCCTTCCCCAATCTGATCGCTTTGCTTGCATTAAGCGGTGTGGTAGTAAGGGAAACCAAGGATTTCTTTAAACGTCACAAAAATTACGAATAAATATCAAAATATATAAAACAGGGGGCTGCTGCAGCCCTCTGTTTTGTGCATATGGCGTTCTCCTTTTCTGTTTTGCATTCCAATACTGTAATCGTAAGATCTGCTTTTCCAACACTGTAATCGTAATATTGTCTTTTACAAAATAAATGATCTATGGTAGAATAATTCTGATTCTAAATTATATTGAAAAGAAAAACGTGAAGGAGAAAATCATGAGCGAATATATAATTATGACAGATACTTCCGCAGACATTCCAGAAGAAATACTTGTAAAAGGTCACATTCAGCTTATTCCCATGGCATTTGAACTGAATGGAGAAGAGCGGGTACATTCTGATCCGGGAAATTGGGACAGCAAGGAATTCTATGGGAAACTACGTGACGGCGGACAGGGCAAGACCTCACAGATTCCTCCTATGGTCTATACAGAATATTTTGAAAAGATCTTGAAAGAAGGAAAAGATATCCTGTATATTTCCCTTTCAGGCGGACTTACATCTACATGGCAAAGCTCAAAGCTTGCTGCCACTGACCTGATGGAAGAGTATCCGGACAGGAAGATTTCCTGTGTGGATTCCCATGCGGCTACAGGAGGGCAGGGGATCCTTACCCTGATCGCAAGGAAAAATCAGGAAAAGGGCATGAGCCTGGAGGAAAATACCGCCTGGCTGGAAGAAAACAGAAATAATATCTGCCACTGGTTTACTGTAGATGATCTGGATTTTCTGAAGCGAGGTGGCAGGATCTCACCGGCAATTGCCTGGATCGGCGGCAAATTAAAGATCAAACCTGTTCTTCGGATCGCTGAGGACGGGACTCTTGCTATTATGGAAAAGGTAAGAGGGTCAAAAGCAGCCCTGAATTATATTTCCGGTAAATATACATCTATTCCAGAAAACTATGATCCTGAGTATCCATATGTATTCCTCTGCCATGGGGATGCACAGGAGCAGGCAGAAAAGTTAAAGGCAGACATTCTTGCAGCAATGCCCCAGGCACAGGTTGTGATCATGCCAATGAGTCCTATTATTGGCGTACATACAGGACCGGGCGTTCAGGCTGTGATCTATTATGGGAAAAACCGGGCCTGATCAAAGATCCTGAAGATTGCCAAAGGAGTAACCCATGGTTTCCCATCGGGTAAGAAGTTCATCGAGAATATCAGCATTTGTAGAAGAGGTACTGTGAAGCAGCACGATGGCACCAGGATGGATGCGTCCAAGCAGCTTTTCAAAGGCCTCTTCTTTTGTTGGCTGTTTGTCCTGATACCAGTCTACATAGGCAAGACTCCAGAAAAAGGTTTTATACCCCAGTTCTTTTGCCATGGAAAGATTGACAGGACTGTAGATTCCTCTTGGAGGCCGGTAATATTTTGGCATAGAGGATCCGGTGGCTGATTGGTAAAGTTTTTCTACATCCTGAAGTTCTTTTTGGAATCCTTGCATGGATGAAATGGAAGACATATCCGGGTGGGTCATGGTATGATTTCCAATGGTGTGGCCTGCCTGGATCATTTTTCTTAACAGATCCGGATGATCTGAAATAAAGTTTCCCACCACAAAAAAAGCTGCTGATACCTGGTGTTTTTTCAGGGCTTCCAGAATTTTTGGCATATTACCATTTTCATAACCGCAGTCAAAAGTAAGATATATGATTTTTTCTTCTGTGTCTGCAGCATAGTAAGCATTATATTTTTTCAATTCTTCTATGGAAGCATTCCCAATAGGACGTTTCCCCTTTTCCTGAAAGCTTAAACCCCAGCTGGTGTTTTCGGAGGATGCACTGACGCTGCCGAAGTCAGGCAGTAATTGTCCAGTGGTTTTGCCTAGCAGAGAGCCGGTACAGAAAGCTGCTGCAAAAAGAATCAGGATCATAAGATGGACTTTTGAGATGGGAAAAAATTTTAAACGGAAATTTTTCATAGAACCTCAGAAGAAAAGATTTGTATCAGTTTATGAGAAATAGTAAAAAATATGTGAAAAAATAAGAGCCATCCGTCTTAATAACCGATGACTCTTAGGAGTGTTCACTGTCCAATGGAATGTACCTCACTTTCAAAATTTAATAAAACAATTCAGGTATTTCGCTTAAGTTCTTGGTGGACCGTACCTTCCTTTCTTAGAATATAGGAAAATCAATTCTTATTTCGGTGGTCTGTACCTCACTTTCCTGGAGTTTATTTGAATAACATTTCTACGTTTCTGGGGGAATCACTCCTTTTCTATTTATTATGTTTCCCTTTTGTTTTATGCGTTTACTATAACAGAATATTTTGCATATGTCAATAGAAAAATAGAAAAATAAATAAAAAATACAACAAATAAAAGACTATAAAGAGATAATATTTAAAAAAACTGAAAATCTATACAATTAACCAGAGGATATTTGGAAAATATTGAAATGAAAATCAAAAGATCAGGCAGAAATGGGAGAGCCAGGTGAAGATTGTAAGAAGTGTACGAACAGGATGTTGCGATTTGGGAAGAATAAGGGTATAATAGCAAGCGTATTTGACAGAGATAAGGGAGGAACAGATTATGTTAGATCAAATTCTGAAAGACAGACAGGTTCAGGCAATTCTGATCACAGACCCATATAATATGCGCCATGTAAGCGGATTCAGAGGAGGAGAAGGTGCCCTTTATATTTCAGGCACCCAGACCGTTCTGATCACAGATTCCAGATATACTGAAGCAGCAGCAAAGGAAAGCAGTTTTACCGTGCTCCAGGAGTCTAATCAGCATAAAAGAGAAGAAATCCTGAAAGAGTGTATAGAAAAAGAGCAGGTACAGGGAGATTTTGCTTTGGGCTATGAAGACCAGTCAATGCTTTGCTGTGATTTTGCAAAATTAACAAAAGCATTGCCGGTTCAGTGCTGGGTACCTCTTGAAAGCAGCATCAATGACCTGAGACAGGTGAAGACCCAGGAAGAGATCCAATACCTGAAAATGGCTGAGGAGATTGGCGACAGAGCATTTGCAAGGCTCCTGCCTCTTTTGAAGCCAGGAATGACAGAGCTGGAGGCAGCTGCTGAGTTGGAATACTTTATGAAACAGGAAGGGGCAGAGGATCTCAGCTTTAATACCATCGTGGCTTCAGGACTGAACAGCTCTATGCCTCACGCTATTCCAGGTACAAAGAAATTTGAAAAAGGCGATTTTATCACCTTTGATTTCGGATGCAAATATAAGGGATATTGTTCAGATATGACCCGTACAGTAGTCCTTGGAAAAGCAAGTGACAAACAGAAAGAGATCTATAATGTTGTTCTGAAAGCGCAGCTGGCCGGACTGGATGCATTAAAGGCCGGCAAATCCGGAGCAAGTGTAGACAAAGTTGCCAGGGATATTATTGCAGATGCAGGTTACGGAGAGTATTTTGGACATGGACTGGGACACAGCGTAGGACTTTTCATCCATGAGAATCCAAGGCTTTCTCCGTCTGATGACACTATTCTTAAGGAGAATATGATCGAAACTGTAGAGCCAGGGATCTATGTACCTGGTTTGGGAGGCGTAAGGATCGAAGATATGGTGGTTGTTACAAAAGAAGGTCATATAAATCTGGCCCACTCACCAAAGGAACTGATCGAGTTACCAGTAGAATAGAACATATACCGAGGAGATTATTATGTTAAAACAGTTGTCTATTTTCGCAGAAAACGTAAAAGGTGCCATGCACAAAATGACACAGATCCTTCAGGAGAATGATATCAATATTCTTGGATCTGTTACCAATGACAGTGCTGAGTATGGTATTGTACGTATGGTGGTATCGGATCCGGACAAGGCTGGCAAGGCATTGACAGAAGCAGGATTTCTGTGTAAGCTTACCGATGTCCTGGGGATCGAGGTTAAGGATGAAGTGGGAAATCTTAACAATCTTCTTCAGAGTTTTCTTGACAGCAATGTAAATATTGATTATCTGTACCTGTCCTTTAACAGGGATACAGGACGCCCCATTATGATCCTTCATGTAGAGGATATTCTGGAGGTAGAAGCCTGCCTGAAAAGCAAAGGATTTATTTCCCTTTAAGCTGCAGTCAAAATGAAAATGTGATAAAAGGATCTGTTTTGAATAGAAAATGCTGTTACAGGAAAAACTACCTTCATAAATATCAGGAGGTAAAAACATGTTACGGTATCTTCCTATCAGAAAGATTCACGCAAGACAAGTACTGGATTCCAGAGGCAATCCTACGGTAGAAGTAGAAGTTACAGTAGGAGAAGGTGTGATCGGGATCAATGGATATACAGCAAGAGCAATGGTACCTTCAGGAGCATCTACAGGGAAATTTGAAGCTGTAGAGCTAAGGGATCAGGAAAAAGACAAATATCTGGGGCTGGGTGTGGAGAAAGCAGTCCAAAATGTGAATACGAAGATTGCTGAAGCAGTTCTGGGAGAGAATGCCTTAAATCAGATGTACATTGACCAGATCTTGCAGTACACAGACGGGACAGACAACAAGGGGAATCTGGGGGCAAATGCTACACTTGGAGTATCCATGGCAGTAGCAAGGGCAAGTGCCATGGCCATGAGGATTCCCCTTTATCAATATCTGGGAGGCTGTCATGCCAGCCGGCTGCCTGTGCCTATGATGAATATCCTGAATGGGGGCTGTCACGCAGACAATACGGTGGATCTGCAGGAATTTATGATCATGCCCCTTGGGACGGACTGCTTTCCGGAAGCATTGCGGATGAGTGCAGAAATATATCAGCATCTGAAATGTATCCTCAGGCAGAGAAATATGAATACCGGAGTGGGCGACGAAGGCGGTTTTGCACCGGATGTGAAGGACTCCAGGCAGGTTCTGGAGCTGATCATGGAGGCCATTGAAAAAAGTGGTTATCAGCCGGGCAAAGAGATTGGAATCGCAATTGATGCGGCTGCCAGTGAATTGTATGATGAAGAAAGAGGAGTTTATGTTTTCCCTGGCGAAAGTCAGATGACAGGGGAAGAAGTATTACGGGACAGTGGAGAGATGATCCATTATTATCAGACGCTGGCTCAGGATTTCCCTGTTGTGTCTCTGGAGGATGGACTTCATGAGGATGACTGGGAAGGCTGGAAGAATTTGACAAAGGCTCTGGGAAGCCATCTTCAGCTGGTAGGAGATGATCTTTTTGTTACCAATATTAAAAGACTTGGCTGTGGGATCCGTCTGGATGCTGCCAATGCGATTCTGATCAAAGTGAATCAGATCGGAACGGTAACAGAAGCCCTGGATGCTGTGGAAATGGCTCATCGTGCAGGATATCGTTCTGTCATATCCCACCGTTCCGGGGAAACTGAGGACCCTTTTATTGCCGATCTGGCAGTGGCAACAGGAGCAGGGCAGATCAAAACAGGAGCACCATGCAGATCTGAGCGGAATGTCAAATACAATCAGCTTCTTCGGATTCATGAGCATCTGGGTGGACTGGCAATCTATCAGAATCCATTTTCTTGATCTGTTTGTATGTTTTCAGTAATTTTAACAAAACATTATAAAAACATTTTGGAAAAACAGTTGAAATCCCACTTTACCTATGATACAATGAAAAACAGTTGATTAGGAGGTGTAACAGAGTGGAGATTTTAAGAACGATATTGACAGTTATTTTTGCTATAGATTGTATTGCCCTTACCGTAGTAGTCCTGATGCAGGAAGGAAAGTCTCAGGGACTGGGCGCAATTGCAGGAGCAGCAGATACCTACTGGGGAAAGAATAAGGGACGTACCATGGAAGGCGGCCTTGTTAAAGCTACTTCTGTGATGGGAGTTCTGTTCTTTGTGCTTGCTGTAGTTCTGAACCTGAATTTCTAAGCATATTCCAGTGACAGGACAAGCCGCAGGTTTTACAGCTTTATGCTGTGGACATTGTGTATAAGTTAGTAAATGGGAAAGGCTGTTGCATATTACAACAGCCTTTTTTTTATCAAAGGAGATATTTTGAGCGGAAGAAATAATACAGACAAAAGGAAAAAATTCATACTGGAATTAATGGGAGATCCTGTCTACAAGCCTATGCGGCTGAGGGAAATGGCCTCTTTGCTTGGCCTGTCAAAGGAAGAAAAAAGAGAATTGTGGCAGGTGCTGGATGAACTGGAGCAGGAGGGCAAGGCACAGCAGGACAAAAAAGGCAGGTATTCCAAAGTATCCGGTAAAAAGAAAAAAAACAAGATCAGGGAAAAAGATTCAAAAGCTGCAAAAGAATGGAACAGCGGAAAAGAAAAAAACCGGGTTAAAAAAAGACTGACAGAAAATCATTTCCAGGAAGATCTTGCGGATATGCCCAGGTATGAAGGGACATTTATCGGGCACAATAAAGGCTTTGGCTTTGTAGAAACCGAAGAACTGGAAGAGGATATATATATTCCGGAGGAAAATACAGGAACAGCTATGCACCAGGACCGGGTAGTGGTAGTTGTGACCAGGGAGCCGGAGGATGGAAAACGCAGGGAAGGCGCTGTTGTGAAGATCCTGGAGCGTGGTACCACCCAGATTGTAGGTACGTATCAGAATAACCGGGATTATGGCTTTGTTCTCAGTGATAATCCCAGATTTTCCAAAGATATCTTTATTCCCAAGAAGGATTCCAAGGGAGTCCGGGATGGAGATAAGGTGGTTGTTCAGATCACCGATTACGGCACTAAGAACAAAAGCCCGGAAGGTAAGGTGATCGAGGATCTGGGGAGTATGAAAGCGCCAGGGACAGACATCCTGGCTATTGTGAAAAGCTTTGGAATTCCAAGTGAATTTCCGGATAAGGTGCTGCGTCAGGCAGAACGTGTACCGGATCATGTGCTGGATGCAGACAGGGAGGGCAGGCTGGATCTGACCCATCTTCAGACGGTTACCATTGACGGTGAGGATGCAAAGGATCTGGATGATGCGATTTCCCTGACAAAAGAGGGAGATATCTATCACCTGGGAGTACATATTGCAGATGTTAGCAATTATGTGCAGGGCGGCAGTGCATTGGACCGTGAAGCCTTGAAAAGGGGCACCAGCGTTTACCTTGCAGACCGTGTGGTGCCTATGCTTCCGGTGCGGCTTTCCAATGGGATCTGCTCCCTGAATCAGGGACAGGACCGCCTTACGCTTTCCTGTCTGATGGATATTGATTCATCAGGAAAGCGGATTTCCTACCAGATCGTAGAGACTGTGATCCGTGTGGATGAGCGGATGAGTTACACAGATGTTAAGAATATTCTGGAGGATACGGACCCACAGGCAAAAGAAAGATATGCATCGTTGATTCCCATGTTTTTCCTTATGAAAGAACTTTCAGGGATCATCCGTGAAAGCAGACATCACAGAGGTTCCATTGATTTTGATTTTCCGGAAAGCAAGATCATCCTGAATGCAGCAGGAAGGGCTATCGATGTAAAGCCTTATGAAGCTAATGTAGCTACCAGGATCATTGAAGACTTTATGCTGATGGCAAATGAGACTGTGGCAGAAGAATACTGTAAAGAAGGAAAACCATTTGTTTACAGGATCCACGATAATCCGGATCCTGAAAAGGTGGAAAGTCTGCTGACCCTATTGCGTAATCAGGGAGTGGCTGTACAGAAGATGGGCCAGGAGATCACTCCCAAGGAGATACAGCAGATCCTGGAGCAGATCCAGGGGCTGGAGAATGAACCGCAGATTAGTCGTCTTACTCTTCGCACCATGAAGCAGGCCAGGTATACTACCCAATGCAGCGGTCATTTCGGATTGGCTGCAAAGTATTATTGCCATTTCACTTCTCCTATCCGCAGATATCCGGATCTTCAGATCCACAGGATCATTAAAGATAATTTAAGGGGACGCCTGATCCGGGAAGGAAGGACGGAACATTATCAGGAGATTCTGGAGGATGTGGCACAGCAGTCCAGTGCCTGTGAACGCAGGGCTGATGAGGCAGAAAGGGAGTCTGATAAGCTGAAAAAGGCAGAATACATGTCCTATCATCTGGGTGAAGAATATGAAGGGATCATTTCCGGTGTTACTGGCTGGGGCTTTTATGTGGAGCTTCCCAATACAGTAGAAGGACTTGTACATGTAAATACATTGCGGGATGATTATTACACCTTTGACAAAGAAACTTATGAACTACGGGGAGACATGACCCGGAAGGTATACAGGCTGGGCCAGAAGGTAAAGGTCCGGGTAGCAGATGCAGATACATTTTTGAAGACTGTGGATTTTACAGTAGTCCATCCGTAAAAAAATAAGAAAGGGAGAGAGCCAATGGCGAAGAAACCTGGGATCAAACTGATCGCAAATAATAAAAAAGCCTTTCATGATTATTTTATAGAAGATACCTATGAAGCCGGGATCGCACTAGCTGGCACAGAGGTAAAATCTCTCCGAATGGGGAAATGCAGTATCAAAGAATCCTATGTTCGGTCAGAGAGAGGGGAGATGTTCATATATGGTATGAATATCAGTCCTTATGAAAAGGGGAATATTTTCAATAAAGATCCTCTTCGTGTAAGGAAGCTTCTTCTGCACAGATACGAGATCAACAAGATCGAAGGAAAGCTGAAGGAGAAAGGCCTGACACTTGTACCATTAAAGGTGTATTTTAAGAACAGCCTGGTGAAAGTGGAGATCGGAATGGCAAGAGGAAAGAAATTGTATGACAAACGTCAGGATATTGCAAAGAAAGACCAGAGACGAGAGGCTGAACGAGACTTTAAGGTAAAGAATCTGTACTGATGGAGGCAGCATGAAGAAAGCAGGATTCATGGAGAAAAATCAAATTCAGGATAAAGAGCGACGGATTCGTACTGTGGCAGATTCAAGGACAGAACAGGTACATTTGATCATGCATCAGCACTTAAATGCAGGCGGCCGTCTGTTTGGGGGAATGCTGATGCAGTGGGCAGATGAGGTGGCCAGTGTGGTAGCCATGCGTCATGCAGGCACCAACCGTGTGACCACAGCTGCCATTGATAATCTTCAGTTTAAAGAAGCAACCTATGAAGGAGAGCTTTTGGTACTGATCGGATATGTTACCTGTGTAGGTAATACCTCTATGGAAGTGGAAATTGATACGTATGTGGAAAGGTCAGATGGCATGCGCTATTCTGTGAACCGTGCATTTTTTGTCATGGTGGCAATGGACGAAAACGAGCATCCTATGCAGGTACCGGGGCTTAAGATTTGTACTGAGGCAGAAAAGGGCAGACATGAGGCAGGGCTCCTTAGGAAAAACATGCGGAAGAACCGTATGAAGACAGGGTTTTAACAGGGGTATTCAGTGAAAAGCACTTATCCCATTATAGAAACAAAAAGTCTAAAAATTGTATGAAATCCTGCCGGGGTTGGTTGACAAGATGGGGATACTCTGTAATAATAAAATAGTATTTTTACTGGATTTGTAACTGTGAGGGTACAGAATAGTTACGATTTATGTCCAGATCTTTATTGTTTATGATCCAATTTTCGGGAGGAATATATATTATGAAAAAACGTTATCTAATCCTGGCAGGGCTGCTTGTCTGTGTGGCAGCTGTAGCAGGATGTGGATGTGGAAAAAAGAGCAAAGACGATGGAAAACAGTCTGAGACGCAGGTAACAGTAGCACCTGCATCAGATGACCAGAAGAAAGACGGCTCTTCCGGCAGTGACACAGAACTGGTGGATATGGAGAAGAGCACAGATGAAGATATTACCAATATTATGGGAGAGAAGACAAGCACATCTTCCAAGGTGGTTGTGATCAATAAGACAGGTTCTGAAGTTGCCAGGATTTATATCCGTCCTAATTCCGATGACGATGATGACTGGGGTGATGATCTTGTGAACGGTATGTTTACTTTGAAGGACGGGGATAAGGCTCTGTACTACTTTGAGAAGAATGCCAAGGATGCATCTGGTAATACAGTTTCCAGCTATGACATCCGTATTTCTTACACAGATGAGAATAAGAGCGAGTGCTTCTTCAGAAAGATCCCTCTTCAGAATATCAGCCAGATCACTTTGAAGATGGATGGCTCAGGAGATTCTTCTATTCCCTATGCTACTTATTTAACAGGCAGCAGCAAGAAGGAGACATCCACGCTCACAGAGGTTAAGAAGCGTCTGGGGCTGATCGATGATGATGGACAGAGTACAGATGGCAGTGGTAATGATACAGATGCCACACCCACTCCGGGAGTGACCTCTACACCGGCTGCTACTACTGCTCCTACCCCTACCCCGGATCCTAATAATACAGATCCTACAGACAATAGTGCCAGCGTGGCAGAGCAGTATATCGGGCAGTCCCTGGACAGTCTGATCGCAGCATGTGGGGAGCCCCAGGGCAGTGACTATCAGAATGAACCGGAGACTGGAGAGACAGGCTACCATTATTATCCATCTTTTACAGTTTCTACTACTGTGGACGAGAGCGGGAACGAGATTGTTGCAGGTGTATGGTAATAAGTACTGCCGGTTGGCAGGAGCAGGTTACGATGAGCAGAGTGAGCATTAACCAGAGAATAATCGAAGCAAAGGCAGGATTTTACAATGGAAATGAAAAGAGTACTATTAAAATTAAGTGGTGAGGCACTGGCAGGCCCTAAGAAGACAGGCTTTGATGAGGCTACAGTGATCGGAGTTGCGAAGCAGATCCATCAGATCGTATCTGAAGGTCTTCAGGTAGGGATCGTGATCGGAGGCGGCAATTTCTGGCGCGGACGTACCAGCGGTGCCATGGAGCGCAGCAAGGCAGACCAGATTGGTATGCTCGCTACTATCATGAACTGCATTTATGTATCCGATATCTGCAGATATGTAGGCCTTTCTACAGAGATTTATACGCCATTTACCTGTGGTGCATTTACCAGACTGTATTCCAAGGACAGCGTAGAGGAGAGCTTTGCACAGGGCAAGGTAGTATTTTTTGCCGGTGGTACAGGTCATCCTTATTTTTCTACAGATACAGCGACTGTGCTTCGTGCAGTGGAGATCAGCGCAGATGCTATCCTTCTTGCAAAAGCAGTGGATGGTATTTATGACAGTGATCCCAAGGTAAATCCGGATGCAGTGAAGTATGATGAGATTTCCATACAGGAAGTGGTTGATAAGAAACTGGCAGCTATGGATCTTACTGCATCTATTATGTGTCTGGAGCAGAAGATGCCTATGCTGGTATTTGGCCTTGAGGAAGAGAACAGTATTGTAAATACTGTTCATGGTAAATTCTCCGGTACAAAAGTAACCGTGTAGAAAATAGATAATAACAGGAGAGGGAGATTGAACAATGGATGAGAGAATTCAGAAATATGAGGACAAAATGAAAAAGACCCTGAGTGGTTTTGAGACAGAGCTTACAACGATCCGTGCAGGACGCGCTAATCCGCATATCCTTGATAAACTGACAGTAGATTACTATGGAACACCTACCCCCCTTCAGCAGGTAGCCAATATTACCGTTCCTGAAGCACGTTTGATCCAGATCCAGCCATGGGAGAACAGTCTGATCAAGAAGATCGAGAAAGCTATTCTGTGTTCTGACCTGGGCCTGAATCCAAGTAATGACGGCAAGGTGATTCGTCTTCTTTTCCCGGAACTTACAGAGGACCGTCGTAAAGAGCTTGTCAAGGATGTTAAGAAGAAAGGGGAAGCAGCGAAGGTTGCTGTCCGCAATATCCGCAGGGATGCCAATGATGCTTTCAAGAAACTGAAAAAAGAAGATGTTTCTGAAGATGAAGTAAAGGAACTTGAAGAGAAAGTCCAGAAACTGACAGATAAGTATATCAAGGATGTAGATGCTGCAGTTGATAAGAAATCCAAAGAAATTATGACAGTATAAGCGCTATATATGGGAGGACTGCTGCAAATAAGGCATTGTCTGTTTGCGGCAGTCCTTTTGTGCAGTCTTAAAAGAAGGAGAGAATATGAAAGTACCCAATCATGTTGCAATCATTCTGGATGGGAATGGCAGATGGGCGAAAGCAAAGGGCATGCCAAGAACTTACGGGCATGTAAAAGGCTGTGCCAACCTGGAAACCATTTGTGATGATGTAAAAGACTTAGGAATCAAATATCTGACAGTATATGCGTTTTCCACAGAGAACTGGAAGCGTTCCAGGGATGAGGTGGAAGCGCTGATGAAGCTTTTTAGAAGCTATCTGAAAAAGTGTGTGAAAATTGCAGAAAGAAATAAAATGCGGGTGAAGATCATAGGAGATACCTCTGTATTTGATGAAGTGATCCGGGAGAGGATCCACTACCTGGAAGAAGTATCTAAGGATTATGACGAACTGTATTTCCAGATCGCACTGAATTATGGCAGCAGGGATGAGATTACCAGAGGTATGCGAAGGATGGCACAGGATGCTGCAGAAGGGAAGCTGATTCCGGCACAGATTACAGAGGAAACCATAGAGGGATATCTGGATACTGCCGGAGTACCAGATCCGGACCTTCTGATCCGCACAAGTGGAGAACTGCGCCTGTCCAATTTTCTCTTATGGCAGCTGGCATATACAGAGTTTTATTTTACAGAAGTTCCATGGCCGGATTTTGATAAACAAGAATTAATCAGAGCCATTGAGAAATATAATCAAAGAGACAGAAGATACGGTGGGGTAAAGGAGGAACAGCATGTTTAAAACACGACTTATAAGCGGGATCCTGCTGGTAGCAGTGGCACTTCTTACGATCATGAGCGGCAGTTACATACTGTTTTTTACCCTTCTCGGGATTTCCCTGATCGGTATGCAGGAATTATATAAGGCCATGCAGGTTCATAAAGAGAAGTTTACTCTTTTGGAGATCACAGGCTATGTGGGGGCTGTGGTATATTACATTGCCATGGCAGCAGACTATGAGAAATATGGCATGATGGGCTTGATCCTGGCATTGATCCTTCTGCTTTTTGTATATGTATTTACATATCCAAGATTTCATGCAGGAGAAGTAATGGAAGCCTTTTTCGGAATCGTCTATGTTGCGGTTATGCTTTCTTTTATTTACCTTACCCGTAATCTTGCAGATGGCAAGTATATTGTGTGGCTGATCTTCTTATGCTCCTGGGGATGCGACACCTGCGCTTACTGTACAGGTATGCTCATCGGTAAGCACAAGATGGCCCCTGTACTAAGCCCTAAGAAATCGGTGGAAGGAGCTGTAGGAGGTGTGGCAGGAGCCGCACTTCTGGGTGCATTATATGCAGCAGCCACTGGTGGTAAAGTGGCAGAGTATGCCTTGATCTGCGCAGTTGGAGCGCTGATCTCCATGGTAGGCGATCTGGCTGCTTCTGCCATCAAGAGAAATCAGGGAATCAAGGATTACGGCAAACTGATCCCGGGACATGGAGGAATCCTTGACCGTTTTGACAGTGTGATCATTACTGCACCGGTAATCTATTATCTGGCAACCCTGATCCTGGGCTGATCTATATAGGAAGAGAGGATGCACTTTTTATGAAAAAAATAGCAATTTTAGGTTCTACCGGATCTATAGGCACCCAGACATTGGATGTAGTCCGGGGCAATAAAGATATACAGGTTCTTGGTATCAGCGCAGGGAGAAATATCCTTAAGCTGGAAGAACAGGTACGGGAGTTCCATCCAAGGCTGGTAGCTGTATGGGATGAACAGGCTGCAAAAGACCTGCAGATACGGATCGCAGATCTGCCTGTAGAAGTGGTTTCGGGTATGGACGGTCTGCTTCAGCTGGCAAGGATGGATGAGACAGATATACTTGTGACGGCTGTGGTAGGGATGATCGGGATCCGTCCTACTATGGAAGCCATCTGTGCAGGAAAAGACATTGCACTTGCCAATAAAGAGACCCTGGTAACAGCCGGGCATCTGATCATGCCCCTTGCAAAGGAAAAGGGAGTACAGATCCTGCCGGTAGACAGTGAGCACAGTGCCATTTTTCAGGCTATTCATGGAGAAAACAAAAAAGAGATCCATAAGCTTCTGATCACAGCCTCCGGCGGACCTTTCAGAGGAAGAAAACGGGAAGATCTGCAGCAGGTGACTGTGGCAGATACATTAAAACACCCTAACTGGGTTATGGGACAGAAGATCACAGTAGATTCAGCAACCCTGGTGAATAAAGGACTTGAGGTAATGGAAGCAAGATGGCTGTTTGATATGGATCTTGATCATATTCAGGTAGTGGTACAGCCTCAAAGTATTATCCATTCCATGGTTGAATTTAAAGATGGGGCAGTGATGGCACAGCTTGGGACACCGGATATGCGCCTGCCCATCCAGTATGCCCTGTATTATCCTGAGAGACGTTATCTGGATGGGGAACGCCTTGACTTCCATAAACTCAGGCAGATCACCTTTGAAGAACCGGATATGGATACGTTCCTGGGGCTTCCTATGGCAATCCAGGCAGCGCAGGCTGGAGGCAGCATGCCTACTGTCTTTAATGCAGCCAATGAGCTGGCAGTGAAGCTATTTCTTCAGGAAAAGATCCGTTTTCTGGATATTTATCAGATTATCGGGCAGTCTATGGGAAGACATAAAGTGATCCGGCATCCGGATCTGGATCAGATCCTGGATGTGGAAAAAGAAACCTATCAGTGGATTGAAAGCAGGTGGTAGATTGAAGATCATTCTGGCAATCATTATTTTCAGTGCAATTGTATTGTTTCATGAGTTGGGACATTTTCTGCTGGCAAAGAAAAATGGGATCGTAGTTACAGAGTTTTCCTTGGGAATGGGGCCAAGGCTTGTAAGTACGGTAAAGGGAGGTACCAGGTATTCTCTGAAGCTGCTTCCTCTTGGCGGATCCTGTGCCATGCTGGGGGAGGATATGGAGGATGACCGGCCTGGCACTTTCAATGCTGCATCTGTCTGGGGACGGATCGCAGTGGTGGCAGCAGGTCCTGTTTTCAATTTTATTTTGGCATTTGTATTTTCGGTGATCATGGTTTCTCTGGCAGGATATGACCCTGCAGAGGTACTGGATGTAAAGACTGAATCTTCAGCAGAAAAGGCAGGTCTTCAGACAGGAGATGTGATCACGGAATATGAAGGATATACCATTGATCTATCCAGGGATCTGTATCTGTATACGTATTTTAATCCTGCACAGGAAGACAAGACCGTACACATGACGGTAGATCGTGACGGTCAGGAGATCGATCTGGCCTTTAAGCCGGATGTATCTGTCAGGTATCTGCTTGGCTTTAACAGAAGCGATGCTTCCTCTATGGAGGTGGAATCCTTGATCCAGGGAATGCCTTTGGAGGAAGCTGGTCTTCAGGCAGGGGATGTGATCACATCCATTAACGGGGTTAAAGTGGCAGACGGGGATGAATATCAGGCATATATTGATGCGCACCCGCTTTCCGACGAGCCTGTACAGATCACTTATGAGCGAAATGGACTGGAATATGATGCCACCATTACGCCAAGGGAATACCGTACCCCGGATCTTGGATTTTCCTATAATGCAGGCTATCAGAAGACAAAAGGGATGGCTGTATTGAAATACAGTGCCTATGAAGTAAAATATCTGATCCGCTCTACCATTATGAGCCTGAAAGAGCTGATCACCGGACACCTGGGGATCAAGGATCTGAGCGGACCGGTAGGTGTGGTGGATGCTATCGGTACCACCTATGAACAAAGCAAAAAAGAAGGAACACTTGCAGTATGGGTAAACATGATCTATATGGCAATCTTTCTTTCTGCAAACCTGGGTGTTATGAACCTGCTCCCCATCCCTGCACTGGATGGAGGAAGGCTTATCTTCCTGGTGATTGAAGCAGTGCGGAAAAAGCCGGTGAACCGCCAGGTGGAAGGGATGGTTCATTTTGCCGGGCTGATGCTCCTTATGCTTTTGATGGTGGTAGTGATGTATAATGATCTTCTGAAGATTTTTTAATGTAATATTTTATATCTGAGGTCTGGAAAATCCGGGCCTCTTTTTATTGCCCCAAAACAGGAACAAGATCCTGCTTTAGTTCATATGCTAATCTGAAAAGCATTTTTTGAGGGACTATATGGGGGCAGTTTCAAAAATTCATGCCATGGAAGAAAATATAGACAAGGGAAAGCTTCAGGTAACAATAAGATCAGGGACAGACAATCATCCGGTAGAAAATGCGTTAGTCAGAATATCCTATACAGGTGTCCCGGACAGCTTTATTGAAGAGGTACGCACAGATGAATCCGGTCAGACACCGGTACTGGAACTAAAGTCTCCACCTTTGGAATACAGTATGAGCGCTGATCAGGAAAAGCAGCCATATGCAGAGTATACTGTACAGGTAGAAGCAGAAGGGTATGAAAAGGAAGAGGTGGCCGGAACAGAAGTGTTGCCAAAAGTACTGGCAAAACAGCCGGTGCTTCTGGCAGCACGGAATATAACAGATTCTTATCAGAGGATTGTGATACCCCCTCATACATTGTTCGGGGATTATCCGCCTAAGATTGAAGAGGCAGAAGTAAAGCCAATAGAGGAATCCGGTGAGATCGTTCTTAGCAAAGTGGTAATTCCGGAATACGTTGTGGTTCATGACGGGCCAGCCAATGATCCATCAGCATCCAATTATTATGTTCGATACAGAGACTATATAAAAAATGTGGCAAGCAGTGAAATCTATGCCACCTGGCCGGACGATACCATCCGGGCAAATGTGCTGGCTATCATGTCATTTACATTAAACCGTGTATATACGGAATGGTACCGGAATGTTCACTAATTCGGTATTGCAGGAACATTCAGTTTGATGAGTTATGTATTAAAGTTCATGGAAAAAACGCTTATACCATAGAGAATAACAAGAATAGGGAAGATTAAAGAACTGCCTAAATTGGACTTTCCATATTAGTGCGAATACTGTATAGTATAAAATATAAGCAGTAGTCTAAATTTTCTAATAAGCGATTTTTCAGGTAATATCTGTCACTAATTCCAAAGATAAAAATACATAATTTTAAAGAGATTAAGTATTTGATAAAACTTGTCAAAATGTTATAATGTAGGTACAAAAAGGAGTGTTATATGAATAATACGATTTTTGATGATGTGTTCCGTACAATGATTGAGAAGATGCCATATCTGGCAGTACCGCTGATTAACGAGGTATTCCATACCGACTATAAAAATGGCTGACTATACAAAAGACAGCATTTTTGAGAAAAATCTGTTAATGTTGTTGCCGTTTTATATTATGAGATACGAGAAAAAAGGACATGATTTTAATAACAATCCAGAATTATTTCAGGTACTCTTAAATGAATACGAGGAAATTCGGATAAGTCTGGAAAAAGAACTGACAGAAACAGGAAGATCGGAGCTATATACAGATCTGACGAAACTGATTGTAAAGATTGCGGATTATATTTTTCAAAAAGAAGAGGATGTCCGGAAAGGAATAGGTGAGATAATGGGTGGAAAAGTTCTGGAACTGGAATCTGAAAGACTTAAAGCAGAAGGAAAAGCGATTGGTCAGGCTCAGGGAGAAAATCGCTTGGGAAGCTTGATTACTAGACTGATCCAAGATCAGAGAACTGAAGAAATTCCAATTGTATCAGTAGATTCTAAGCGACGTGAGCAGTTATATAAAGAATATAATCTTTAAGAAGAATGTTGATACCTCTATCCTATAATAAAGCTGATAGACCATGCTTTAGGGAATATCAGCAGGACCAGACGTCGCAGAAAAAATATCTGGATTTTCTGAGAGCATGGCTTAAGGATAAAGATTATATTGCTATGGCTTATATGACTGGCATTCTTCCTGTAAAAAAATATGGATCACATTCTGCCTTGAATATGTTTATGGAGTATTCTATGACAGATCCCGGCAATCTGGCAGAATATTTTGGCTTTACTGAGAGGGAAGTGTCAGTTCTTTGTGAGAAATATGAAATGAGTTTTGATGATGTAAAAACATGGTATGATGGTTACAAATTTATAGTGCATCGACAGTCGGGTGATGAGTATTTTTCTATGTATAGCCCGAAATCTGTTGTTGAAGCAATGTTAAGACATAAATTTGGTACTTACTGGAATCAGACAGAAACATATGAAGCGTTAAAAACTTATATTCAGATGGATATGGATGGGTTACAGAATGCAATTGTCAGAATGCTTGCAGGTGAATCAATAAAGGTGAATGTGGGTACGTTCAGTAATGATATGATTACATTTGCTACTAAGGATGATGTATTGACATTGCTTGTCCATTTAGGATATCTGAACTATGATGGTACAAAAGAAATGGTCAGTATCCCTAATAAAGAGGTTGCTCAAGAGTATGTAAACGTAATTAGTACAATGAATTGGCATGGCGTAGCTGATTCTGTGGAATCATCTCGCAAACTATTAGAAGCATTGTGGGAAGGGGATGCAGATGCCGTGGCAGCGGGAATTGAGAAAGCACATGATGAAATTTCAATTCTACAATAATAATGACGAAAATTCACTTAGCTGTACGATTAATCTTGCATTTTATTTTGCAAGGGAATGTTATACGATAGTTCGTGAATTGCCTACAGGTAAAGGGTTTGCTGATGTATGTATGATTCCACGTAAACGATATGTGGATAAGCCGGCGATAGTCATTGAATTGAAATGGGATAAAAACGCAGTTGGTGCATTAGATCAGATTAAAGAAAAACAATACGGAAATGCATTAAAAGACTATCAGGGGAATTTATTGCTGGTTGGTATTAATTATAATAAGACGACTAAGAAGCATGAATGTGTCATAGAGACTATGCATAAATGAAAAGTTGGGAAGTACATGAGAATTGAAATGATAGATCGAATGAGTCATGGGAGGAAGAGATATGTATTGTACAAGATGTGGAAGAAAGCTGAAAGAAGGGGAGGTATGCACCTGCACACAGGATCAAAAGAATACGAAGGTACAGGAGAAGACTCCCACACAGCCATCTAATGAGAATCAGAATGCAGTGGGAACAGCACCGGAGCAGTCGTCAAAACAGGCAGAATGGCTGCAGGAGAGTGGTACACAGGCACTTAAGTGTATCAAAGAATTTCTTGGAAAAGTGTTACAGATCCTGAAGAAACCTGTTTCAGAAACAGAAAGGCTTGCAGCTGAAAATACGAAAACAACAGGCATGCAATTTATTTTGGTAAAAGCAGCGATCGTATTGATCCTTGTGTTAGTGACTGCAGCAGGAATCAGAAAAGAATACGGCGGTATGATCGAAGTACCATATGCCAGCGTGTTGATCCTTACATTGCTAACGACCATTGGATACGACTGTATGGAAGCACATTTTATGAATTTTTTTGGCAGGGCATTTGGCGGTACTACGTCTGTTAATAACATGTACTGCGTAGTTGGCGTTCGGGCAGTATTTGATTTTGCACTGATGGTGGTTACTGCAGTTTTATCTGTTTTTTCAGACAGTCTGGCAGTATGTGTTTATCTTGGGATTATGATGCTGATCCCCTTTGTTCAGTTTGCTTCGTTCAGGGCTGCCATTAATGCAGATGAAAATAAAAAGGTGTATGCCTTTTTTGTATCTAAGCTCTGCAGTATTCTGATCATAGGAATTTTAGTATATCTGATTGGCAAAGATACGGTAAATGACATGATGAGTACGTTGTCTTCCGGGTTCTACAGTGCTTTTTAAGAAAGAAAAAACGTACATATAATCCCAGCATAAGGAATACAGCTGTAATAAGAATGATCGGGGCTGGAGTATGTATGAAAGATTCTGAACATGATCATGAATATGACTGTGTGGAAATGCTGTCGGAGTCCGGGATAAAGCTATACTTGGAATTTCCGAAACAAGCAGAGGCGAACGATATAAAGGTCCTGCAGGAAGCAAGGGAAATCCTTTCGGGAATGCTGAAAGAAAGCCTGACCCGGTCAAAAGGCGGTTTATTGCATGAAGAAAGTGCGGATCCTGTTAAGAGTAAGCTCTAATCAGCAGCTGGAGGCAGACGGTGATTTAAGCGTGCAAAGGCAGCTGGTGACCGAATACATACAGCAGCATCCGGACTGGAAGCTGGATGCAAAGGAGTATTTTGAAGGAAGTAACAGCGGTTATCAAAATGCTGTTACTGACCGGGATGTGCTGCAGGAAGCACTGGAGGACGCACGAAAGAAAGAATATGATATTCTGGTTGCGTACAAGGACGACCGGATAGGACGCCGTATGTGGGAGATCGGTGCTTATGTGATGTCACTGAAAAAATACGGCGTAGATATTTATACTGTGAAGGACAATTGCATCTCACCGGAATCAGACGATATTATGGGGCAAATGGTGCTGGCACTTCGTTATGGGAATGCACAGAAAAGCAGTTCAGATACCGGCATGCGTGTAAAAGATACTGCAAAAAAGCTGGTACAACAGGGGAAATTTATGGGTGGCAAAGCACCCTATGGATACAAACTGGAATTGTCCGGAGAGATCAGTAAACATGGTCGGGCGCTGAAGCACCTTGTGATCTGGCAGGAACAGTGTGAGGTGGTTCGATTTATCTATGAACAGGCCTTACATAAGGAATATGGCTCTGTAAAAATCGCCAAAATCCTGAACAGCCATGAAAAGTATAAGCACATGGCTCCCAATGATGTGTGGAAAGCCGGAACCATCACCAGTATCCTGACCAATCCCATATATGCGGGGTATACAGCATACAACAGAAGAACCAGGATTGATGGAAAATACCACAAGATCGGTAGTGAGAACTGGATCCTTGCGGCTGCGCCTGATCCTGGTATTTCTATTGTTGATGCAGATGCATGGAACCGGGTTCAGTATATGCGAAAAGAAAGAGCGGACAGAATTGCTAAAACTGAAGACCAGCAGAAACGGGATTCTGTGGTGATCCGGAATCATCTGGGTACTTTAGCCCTTATTGATGTTTTGTATTGCAGCTGCTGTGGGTGTAAAATGACCAATGGCACCCGATATAATTATTGGAAAATAAAGGGCACCAAAGAACAGAGATCCAGTAAGACCAGAGTTTATAAATGTCAGAACAAGGATAGGGGAATACCTCATCCGGGAACAGGGGCATACAGAGCAGATAAGATTGAATTAATTGTTTTTGAGATCATTTCTGAATATGTAGAAAAGCTTCAGAAAAACAAAGATGTGGCCGAAGAAATTAAACTTTATAAGCAGTCCGAAAAGAAGACATTAATAGCAGCATTGGAAAAAGAACGTCAGGCGCTGGACAGGATAAAGAAAAGAATTAATGTGATGGAAGATCAGATTCCACAGGCTATGACCGGGGAATATCCATTGTCTTTAGAGGAACTTGTTCCTCTGATAGATAAGCAGAAACAGGCGTGTACCCGACAGCAGAAAATAATTAAGGAAAAAGAAATGATACTGGAAAGCATGAACAGACCCGATTCTGAATGGAAGCTTTCCACGGAAAATGTTCCTACATGGAAGCAGGTATTTATGGGTGCAGATCCCCATACCAAAAGGATTCTGATCAATAAACTGGTAGAAAAAATCCACATAAAGGAGAATCAGGTTACAATACAGCTTCGTGTCCCGTTGGAGAAATTTAACATAAATGAATAGTATATAGAATATTTGAGGGGCGCTTTTACCCCCTCAAATCCTGAATGACTATATAACAGGTGGTACCGGAATAAAGGCTATGATTTTACCATTACTTCATCTACAGCCTATGATCATAAATGGATTCGGGGAAGGAATATTTTTGATTCCATTGAACGGATCGTGGATGAACTTTTTGAAAACTATCTTTCCAGGCCAAATGTGCGTCAGCCGATCCTGACCCAGTATTGTGATGGCCGGAAGGTAGAGTGCCAGAGCCGTGGGTGGATGACACAGTGGGGGAGCAAGGCTCTGGGTGACAGAGGATATTCTGCTATAGAAATCATCAGATATTTTTATGGGAATGATATGTATATCAATGTAGCTGAGGAAATCTCAGGAGTTCCTGCCTCGTGGCCAGGGTACGATCTGGATATTGGTGCGTCCGGAAGTAAGGTTCTGCAGATCCAGGAGCAGTTAAATGCTATCAGTCAGGCATATCCTGCACTTCCAAGGGTAAATGAGGACGGAATCTATGGACCGCTTACAAAGGCTTCTGTGCGGAAGTTTCAGAACATTTTCGGTCTTCCGGAAACCGGGATTGTGGACTACAGTACCTGGTACAAAATCCAGGAAATCTATGTAGGTGTCACCCGGATCGCAGAGCTTCAATAAAAGAAAATCTGCTGGGATGTACAAATAAAAGAATGAATCAATAATATGTGCGTTTACTATGTTTATTTGTAAAAAACGGTGGTACAATATACGCAAACATAAAAAGGACATGAGAGTACAAATGAAGAAAAAACTGAGAAACGGATTATTGATATTTTTATTCCTTCTGCTTATTCCGCAAATGGTGTGGGCCGGGGATATGCAGGTGCATTTTCTGGATGTAGGTCAGGGTCTGTCCATATTGGTACAGTCAGAAGGAGAGAATCTTCTTTATGATGGCGGTGGCAGGGATGCTTCCAGTTATGTAGTTTCCTATCTGCAAAATCAGGGCGTGCAGCAGTTGGATTATATGATTGCATCACATTATGATGCAGATCACATCAGCGGGCTGGTTGGCTGTCTTAGCAGTTTCCCGGTAGAGAACCTGATAGGGCCGGATTATGTGCATGATTCCCAGCTGTATACTTCTTTTATGGGTAAGGCAAAACAGATGGGATTAAAGATGCAGCATCCATCGGTTGGGGATGTGTATCAGGTTGGCAGTGGGACTTTTACTGTGTTGGCACCGCAAAATGCCAGTGATCAGGACAGTAATAACAGCTCTGTTGTGATCCGGCTGGATAATGGAGAAGACAGCTTTTTATTCACCGGAGATGCGGAGCATGGCAGTGAGGAACAGATGGTATCAGCCGGGCTTGACCTGGAATGCACAGTACTGCAGGTAGGCCATCACGGTTCAGCCAGTTCCACAAGCTGGGATCTTCTTCAGGCAGCAGTGCCTGAATATGCAGTAGTTAGCTGCGGCAGTGGGAACAGTTACGGACATCCGGATGCAGATACCATGGAAAAACTGCAGTCCATGGGGATCCATGTATTGCGTACGGATAAACAGGGGACAGTGACAGCGTACTCCACAGGAAACGGGATCACCTGGGATGTTTCTCCTTGTGATGATTATACACCGGGGAATCCGGACGATACCGGCACAATGGCAGGGGATGCAGGTGTTGCTGCATATACGTACGCACAGGGAGAAACCGAAAACAGCCAGAGCACTGATGCAGATACACAGGATCTGGGGGATGGAAACTCTGATCAGGAAACTGAAGCAGAGCAGCAGGTCTGGATCTCTGCAACTGGAAGCAAGTATCACAGCAGACCAGACTGTGGGAATATGAATCCTTCTAAGGCAGTGGAAATGCCGGTGGATCAGGCTGTGGCACAGGGGTATGAGGCCTGCAAAAAATGCTGGTGACAGCCGCCTGGTGTGAAAGCAGATAAATCATAGATGAATAGAAAAATCCGTGTAATCATGATTTTGGTGTTTTGACACCAAAATCATTACAAACATTCTGAGAAAGAAATTCTAAAAATATCTTGACTTCTGAAAAATGATTTGCTATAATTCTATCTGTTGCGAGGGCGAAAGACAAAAAGCCCATGAAATGCAGCATGCGGAAGTGTCGGAACTGGCAGACGAGCAAGACTAAGGATCTTGTGAGCATTGCGCTCGTGTGGGTTCAAGTCCCATCTTCCGCATTAAGATTTAAGAAACCTTTTGGATGTAAAGGTTTCTTTTTTTATGCATTTATTCTTTTTTTAATGGAGAAAATCTGTTATACTTAATAAGTATGACAAAAATCGGGAAACTTAACAGGGTATACATCAGTATATCTGAATAAAAATGGTGGTGTAGAATATTTGAAAGAACAGACAAGAGTAACATTCACAAAGGAGGAACTGGCTGCTAAGGTAAAGGTTCCTGCGATTGTGGAACAGGATTTAAAAAGGATCATCAGTGACCGTCTGGAGCAGTGCGGATTGTATTACCGGGTTTTTTCACGTACAAAGACGGCTGCATCCATGGCACATAAATTTGAATTAAAGGATTATAGTGCTGAGGATAAGAAGCTGCAGGATCTGGTAGGAGTAAGGATCAACCTTTATTTTGATGATGATGTGGATATCTGCCAGAATATTGTAGAGAATACTTTTGATGTAGAGGGATGGTCCACATCAGAGCGTAGCGAAGAAGAGTTTAAGCCAACCAAGCTGAACGGGGTATGTAAGCTGCCGGAGTATCTTAGATCTGAGATTTCCCCAGAAACGTGGGATATGTGTATTGATGACACATTTGAGATCCAGATCAAAACCATGTTTTTTGAAGGATGGCATGAGATTGAGCATGACATGCGTTACAAGGGCGAGGAGCTTTGGCATAATTATAAGGGATTTTCCAGATACTTTAACAGTATTCTGGCTACATTGGAACTGTGTGACAAATCTATGGTCACTTTATTTGAGGATCTGGGACATTCCCTTTATAAGTCGGGCAGATGGAGCGATATGATCAAAAGCCATTTCCGCCTGAAACTTGGAGAAGGAACTCTTTATCCGGAGGTTGCCAGCCTTTTAGATGAGGATAAAGACAAACAGGTAGATAATCTGGCAAAGCGAATTTACAAAACCAGTAAACAGACTTTGGTGGAACAGCTTTTAAAGCGGCCCAAGAAAACACCTATTAATGTAAATACTATTATTGCATTGTTAAATGACAGCCAGTTTCACGACAGCCGGCTGACAGCAATCTTTAAGGAGCGGGACGTATACAATGACGGCCGTGAGGAGATCCCAGGTGAGTCCAGGCATTATGAGATGAAACCATTGATCCGGTATAATGTTTTTCAGATGAATACACGGGTGGATGGAAGCCGGATCAAGGATTCTTCTGCCTGTGATGCGGCCTCTATTTTTCAAAAATCGGCAGATATTATTTATCAGTGGATCGTAGAGAAATATGGCGGCCTGTTTAAGAGCATGCCAAGGGAAACCGTGACTTATCACGCAGATATCCTGGCTTACCATGTGGCTGTGAACTATAATCCGGAAGCACTTAGGATGAACATGCATGTGCGCCATATGGATCTGGAGGTTGGCGGACGTATCTGGTATTCAGAAGCCGGTTTGGAAGTGAAAGATGGACAGGTGCTTCTGAAAGTATGCAACGGATATGCAGATCCGCAAAGAGAGCATTCCGCCCAGGAGCCTGGAGTGGTATTCTTTAGTTACCCCGGATATTATAAGTCTATTGTAGACGAGGTGGGAATCATCAGCGGGATTTCCTGCTCCAACCGGCGCAGGATTTTAAAGGAGGATCAGTTTTCCATGCTGGCTGCAGCACTTAAGGATCCCAAGAGGATGTTTCCAGTAGTGCTGGTTATTTCCAGAAGCACACCGGATGGCATGATGGATGAGGATTGGCTGGGGCAGTTCCGTGTATCGGATTTTACAAGAACTGTATGGCGGTATGCCCATGTATTTACCTGCCACGAAAGCACAGGTAAGAAGTTTCTTCATGTTGCAGGAGTTGATCCAAGACAGATTGAGGATATTCCCAGATTATATATTTTCTGGCCAGGGAAAGAGGTTGATGATTATGGACCTGAGGATGTGGAGAACTGCAGCTTTGGCCGTCACCTGGAGGCAAGGGGAGACGCCCGTACCTATGATATTGTAAGAGGAGGACAGGCATTTTACCATAAGATCGTTACAGATCTGAGGGAATGGAATGTGTCTGCAGATATGTGGGAAGGCTTTAAGCTGGAGATCCTTACTGAGATTCCTAAATAAAATCCAAAACAAAATCTAAAACAAAATCCCTGTGGAACACGGTTTTTTAAATTGTTCCACAGGGATTTCTTTTCTTGAAGACAAAAAAAGAAACCTTTCTAATAAAAGGTTTCGAAAATACTAATGCGGAAGATGGGACTTGAACCCACACGAGCGTAATGCTCACAAGATCCTTAGTCTTGCTCGTCTGCCAGTTCCGACACTTCCGCATGCTGCATTTCATGGGCTTTTTGTCTCTCGCCCTCGCAACAAAACGTAGTATATCAAAAGCCCTATGGAAAGTCAACAGCTTTTTTGAAAAAATAAAATAATTTTCAAGATTTTTTTGAAAAAAAGAGGAATTTGCAATTTTGTGTAGAATATAATTAATAAGAGGTTTGTCTCAGTTGATCCGGCAGAGGGGATGTGCTGCCGGGCACATGGTTGTTCTGTGGAGGAAATTGGATGAATATCAGAGAGAGCATGGAACAAAGAGAACGGGAGCTTTTAAGCCCTTATGCTGCTCTAAGCGGTGATTCCAGGGGGCGTGGCAGACCGGAAGAAGAATGTGATGTGCGAACTGTTTATCAAAGAGACAGGGACCGGATCCTGCACTGCAAGGCTTTCCGCAGGATGAAGGACAAGACACAGGTTTTTCTTGCACCGCAGGGAGATCACTACAGGAACCGGCTTACCCATACTCTGGAGGTATCGCAGATCGCACGTACCATTGCAAAGGCATTGCGGCTGAATGAGGATCTGGTGGAGGCCATTGCCCTAGGTCATGATCTGGGCCATACACCTTTCGGTCATGCAGGAGAGCGCGCACTAAACCAGGTGCATCCAGGAGGCTTTGAGCATTGCAGCCAGAGTCTTCGGGTGGTAGAGCTTCTGGAGAAGAATGGGGAAGGACTGAATCTGACCTGGGAGACCAGGGACGGGATCCTAAATCATCGTACCAGCGGTCATCCTTCCACACTGGAGGGACAGGTGGTGCGCTTTGCTGATAAGATCGCCTATATCCATCATGATATGGATGATGCCCAAAGGGCTGGGATTCTGACAGAGGATGATCTGCCAGTTACACTTAGGATGTTTCTTGGGTATACCACACGTGAGAGGCTGAACACCTTTGTACATGATATTATTGAGAACAGCCTGGACCGTCCGGCGATCAGTATGTCGCCTCAGGTACAGGAGGCAATGATGGATCTTCGCAGCATCATGTTCCAGGATGTTTACCTGAATCCTGTAGCAAAGAAAGAAGAATCCAAGGCAATCAAGATGCTTACTGAATTATATCAGTATTATATAGAACATCCGGAAGCTATGTCTGGTGAATACAGGGAGCTGATCAGCAGGAAGCAGGAGTCTGTGGCTCAGGCTGTATGCGATTATCTTGCAGGGATGACAGACCAGTATTCCATGGAAAAGTTCCGGGAAATATATATTCCGAAAGCATGGGAAGTATATTAGCTGGGAGATGACTCCCACCTCTATAGGTGGTGAGAAACAAGCTTGTATCAGTGGTGGGAGTCAATAGAGGAGGATGCACATGCGATATTCTGACGATATTATTGAAGAAGTCAGGATGAAAAATGATATTGTGGATGTGGTTTCACAATATGTGAAACTTACCAGGAAAGGCAGCTCTTATTTTGGACTGTGTCCATTCCACAATGAGAAAACGCCTTCCTTTTCTGTTACGCCATCCAAGCAGATGTATTACTGCTTTGGCTGTGGTGCAGGAGGAAACGTATTTAATTTTGTAATGGAATATGAGAATTATTCCTTTGGTGAGGCTCTTTCCCATCTGGCAGACCGGGCGGGGGTACAGCTTCCAAGGATCGAATATTCCAGCGAAGCCAGGGAAAAGGCAAAGCAGAGGGAGACTCTTCTTGAGATCAACCGGCAGGCTGCCCAGTATTTTTATTATCAGCTTCGCAGAGAAAGCGGACAGATCGGTTATCGATATCTTACGGACAGAGGATTAAGTGATGAAACCATCCGGAAATTTGGCCTTGGGTACTCGGACAAGTTCAGCGATGACCTTTACAAATTTCTGAAAGGCAAGGGATATGATGACGATCAGCTGCGGGACAGCGGTCTGTTTAATGTGGATGAGCGTCATGGAATGTATGACAAATTCTGGAACCGAGTTATTTTCCCAATTATGGATGTGAATAACCGGGTGATTGGTTTTGGCGGCAGGGTCATGGGAGATGGAAAGCCCAAGTACCTGAATTCCCCGGAGACAAAGATCTTTGACAAAAGCCGTAACCTGTATGGGCTGAATGTGGCTCGTACATCCAGAAAGCCATATCTGATCCTGTGCGAAGGTTATATGGATGTGATCTCCATGCATCAGTCAGGCTTTACCAACGCAGTGGCGTCCCTTGGAACCTCCCTTACTTCCGGGCACGCCAGCCTTCTAAAGCGCTACACCCAGGAGGTGCTGCTTTTGTATGACAGTGATGAGGCAGGAGTGAAGGCAGCATTACGTGCCATTCCCATATTGCGGGAAGCAGGGATCAATTCCAGAGTTGTGGATCTGAAGCCTCACAAGGATCCGGATGAATTTATCAAGACAGAAGGAGCAGAGGCCTTTCAGCAGAGGCTGGATCAGGCAAGAGACAGCTTTATGTTCCGGGTGAGCGTATCAGAGAAGGATTTCCCTATGGAGGAGCCGCAGGGACAGAATCGTTTCTTTGAACGGTGTGCACGTCTTCTTCTGGAATTATCGGATGAGCTTGAGCGGAATCTTTACATAGAAGCCATTGTCAGGCAGTATCACAGATATGGGATCAGCGTGGAGGATCTCCGCAAAAGAGTAAATACCCTGGCTATGAAGGGAACGCCTATAGAGCAGCGGCAGCAGCCAAAGACTGTGGAAGCCCGTCAGGCACAGAAGAAGGAATCTGCAGCAGATAAGGCTCAGAAACTGATGCTGACCTGGCTTGTAACTTATCCAGGGATTTTTGATACAGTTGAGAAATATCTGTCTCCGGGGGATTTTATCGTTCCTTTATATCATGAAGTGGCAGAAATGCTTTTTGAACAGCATGCCCAGGGAGATGTGAATCCGGCACGGCTGCTGAACAGCTTTACTGACAGCGAAGAGCAGCGAGAGGTAGCATCACTTTTTAATGCAACCATCCATCTGGAAACAATGGAAGAGCAGGAACGGGCATTTAGCGACACTCTGATCCGTATTAAGCAGGAAAGTCTTGCAGAAAAAAATAAAAACTGGGATCCTACAGACATGGCCGGGTTGCAAGAACTTGTAAAGGCCAAGAAGGAACTGGAGGATCTGGGAAGAAAAAGACAGCAGCTGCATATTTCCTTTGAATAAGGATAAAATATAAACACTATATGGAGGTTAAAACACCTATGGAAATGAATATGGGCAAATTCAGTGAGAAACTTGTAGAGCTTCTGGAACTTGCAAAAAAGAAAAAAAATGTACTGGAATATCAGGAAATCAGTGACTTTTTCAAAGACCAGCCACTGGATGTGGATCAGATGGAAAAGGTTTTTGATTTTCTGGAGGCCAGTGGTGTAGATGTTCTCCGTATCACTGGAAACAGCGGAGAAGACATGATCCTTGATGATGATGTGGATATTGACGGCCTGGATGATGAGGAAGAAGTGGAACTGGACAAGATCGACCTTTCGGTACCTGAAGGGGTAAGCATTGAGGATCCGGTCCGCATGTATCTGAAAGAGATCGGCAAAGTGCCTCTTCTTACAGCAGAAGAGGAAATCGAACTGGCAAAAAAAATGGAACAGGGAGATGAAGATGCTAAGAAAAGACTGGCAGAGGCTAACCTGCGTCTTGTGGTCAGTATTGCAAAACGTTATGTAGGTCGGGGAATGCTGTTCCTTGATCTGATCCAGGAGGGAAATCTTGGACTGATCAAGGCAGTTGAGAAATTTGACTACAGAAAAGGATATAAGTTCAGTACGTATGCTACCTGGTGGATCCGTCAGGCGATCACCAGAGCCATTGCAGACCAGGCAAGAACTATCCGTATTCCTGTTCACATGGTAGAGACCATTAACAAGCTGATCCGTGTTTCCAGACAGCTGCTTCAGGAGCTGGGACGGGAACCTACCCCGGAAGAGATTGCAGAAGAGATGGACATGTCTGTAGAACGAGTGCGTGAGATCCTGAAGATTTCCCAGGAACCGGTATCTTTGGAGACACCAATCGGTGAGGAAGAGGACAGTCATCTGGGTGATTTTATTCAGGATGATAATGTGCCTGTTCCTGCAGATGCAGCAGCCTTCACCCTTCTTAAGGAGCAGCTGGTAGAAGTTCTGGGAACCCTTACCGAAAGAGAGCAGAAAGTGCTTAGACTTCGTTTCGGATTGGATGACGGCCGTGCAAGAACATTGGAAGAGGTTGGCAAGGAGTTTAATGTTACCAGAGAACGTATCCGCCAGATCGAGGCAAAGGCCCTTAGAAAGCTTCGCCACCCAAGCCGTAGCCGTAAATTAAAAGATTATTTGGATTGATCAGGAGAAGCGTATGCAGTTGTCTTTACGTTTGGCTGCCATCAGTAAAATGGTGCATGGCGGCAACCGGCTGGTAGATGTGGGATGTGATCATGGATATCTGCCGGTGTACCTGGTTTTGAATAAAAAGATCCCTTCTGCGATCGCCATGGACGTGAGAAAAGGCCCGTTGCTTCGGGCAAAGGAGCATGTGCAGCAGTACGGGGTTTCAGATTACATAGAACTTCGTCTTTCTGATGGCTTGTCTGCACTAAAGGCCGGAGAGGGAGATACCTTGGTGATCGCAGGGATGGGAGGTCCTTTGATGGAACGGATCCTGACAGAAGGAAAACAGGTGCTTGATTCCTTCCAGGAGCTGATCCTGCAGCCTCAGTCGGATGTATGCCATTTCCGGCATTTTATCCGGGAACAGGGCTGGGAGATCCGGGAAGAGGAGCTGATCCTTGAGGATGGCAAATTTTATCCTATGATGCGTGTGACCAGGAGCATAGAAGGATGTGTTCCTTGGACAAAGGAAGAAGAGGCCTTTGGTAAATTTCTTTTAGAAGCCAGGCATCCGGTGCTTAAGTTATATTTGCAAAGAGAGCTTGGGATCCGTAAGAAGATCCTGGAGAAGCTGGTGGATGCAGGAGAAGGCGCCAGGGAGCGAAAAGCAGAGGTAGAGGAGGAAAAGCAGCTTTTAATGGCTGCGCTTACAAGATATGAAAGCAAGTGAACTGACGGACTGGCTGGAGAAGGAGTTTCCTTCTTCGGCAGCAGAGGACTGGGATAATGTAGGACTTTTGGTGGGAGATGATCAGAAAGAAATTTCGCATATTTTTCTTGCGCTGGATCTTACAGATCGCGTGCTGGAGGAAGCAGTTTCCTGCGGTGCAGATATGATCATTACTCATCATCCTATGATCTTTTCAGGCCTGAAAAAGATCAATACCCATGATTTTACAGGCAGAAAGGTGATCCGGCTGATCCAGGAGGATATTCCTTATTATGCCATGCATACCAATTATGATATTCTTGGAATGGCAGATCTAAGTGCAGAATATATTGGTATTTCACAGACCAGCGTTTTGTCTGTGACAGAGGACGGCTTGGATGGAACACAGGGATTTGGAAGAGCAGGCAATCTTCCAAAAGAGATGAGCCTTGGAGAATACGCAGGTTTTATCAAAACATCTTTAAAGCTGAAGGATGTGAGAGTGTACGGAGATCTAAACATGCCTGTAAAGAGGGCTGCTGTTTGCACAGGATCCGGAAAAAGCATGATTTCGGATGCACTGGCAGCAGGAGCAGATGTGTATGTGACTGGAGATATTGATCATCATTCAGGGATTGATGCATTGCAGGCTGGTTTGGCAGTGATCGATGCAGGTCATTATGGTACAGAGTACATTTTCATGGATGCCATGAAAAAAAGAATACAGGAAGTATTTGACGGGCTGAAGGTAACATGTACAAAGGTTCAGTGTCCCTATACCCTGATGGCAGATTTGTGATACCATCAGCATGCCATAGAAATGGAGGTGCTATACATGGAAACAGTAAAAGTAACCATAAACGAAACCGTAAAGGAATATCCAAAGGGAATTTCCTATATGGATATTGTTAAAGAATACCCGGCAGATGAGAAAGCACCTGTGATCCTTGTAGTTTCAAATGGAAAACTGAAAGAGCTTCACAAAAAAGTAAACAGGGACTGCACCCTGCGCTTTGTCACAACCAGAGAAAATATCGGGAACCATGCATACAGGCGCAGTGCCTGTATGATCTTTCTGAAAGCAGTTTATGATGTGGCCGGCAAAAATAATATAGAAAAGGCAGTGCTTCATTATTCCATTGGAGCAGGCTATTATTTTACCATTTCCGGCAAACAGCAGGTGGATCAGCAGTTTCTGGATCAGGTCAAAACACGGATGCATCAGATTGTTGAGGCAAATATACCGATCATGAAAAGAAGCGTTGGGACAGATGAGGCCATTGAATTATTTCACAAACATGGCATGTATGATAAAGAGAAACTGTTCCGATATCGCCGTGTGTCCAAGGTGAACATCTACAGCATCGAGAATTTTGAAGATTATTATTACGGTTTTATGGCATGCAATACTGGATATATACAGTATTTTGACCTGGTTTTATATAAGGATGGCATCGTTCTTATGCTTCCGGAGGCACAGGCTCCAGATCAGATCCCAGAGTTTGTACCTAAAGATAAGCTTTTTCAGGTGCAGAAGATTTCCGAGGAATGGGGAGACCGGCTGGATATTTCCACTGTTGGGGAACTGAATGACCAGATTGTTGTTAAAGGTCTGCGTCAGATCCTTTTGATCCAGGAGGCATTGCAGGAGTCTAAGATTTCTGAAATCGCCAGGCAGATCGCCGCTGCCGGAGATAAGAAGTTTGTAATGATCGCCGGACCTTCTTCTTCCGGCAAGACCACCTTTTCCCACAGGCTTTCCATACAGCTTTCTGCACATGGGCTGAATCCTCATCCCATTGCTGTAGATAATTATTTTGTAAACAGAGAGGATACTCCTGTAGATGAATACGGGGAAAAGAATTATGAATGTCTGGAAGCCCTTGATGTAGAGCAGTTTAACAAAGATATGCTTGCATTGCTTGCGGGAAAACGGGTAGAAATGCCTGTATTCAATTTCAAAACAGGGCAGAGAGAGTATAAAGGGGACTATCTGCAGCTGGGGAAAGGGGATATTCTGGTGATTGAGGGGATTCATGGATTAAATGACAGGTTAAGCTATGCACTTCCATCAGAAAGCAAGTTTAAGATCTATATCAGTGCACTGACTCAGTTGAATGTGGATGAGCACAATCGGATCGCCACCACTGACGGACGTCTGATCCGAAGGATCGTTCGGGATGCAAGAACCCGAGGTACTTCTGCAAAGGAGACCATTGCCAGATGGCCCTCTGTGCGAAGAGGAGAGGAGCAGAATATTTTTCCGTTCCAGGAAGGGGCGGATGTTATGTTTAACTCTGCTCTGATCTATGAACTGGCATGTCTGAAAGTTTATGCAGAGCCTCTTCTATTTGGCATTAAGAAAGGGGAGCCGGAGTACTTGGAAGCCAACCGTTTGTTGAAGTTCCTGGACTATTTTGTGGCAGTGCCCAGTGAAGAAATCCCCAACAATTCCATACTCAGGGAGTTTGTTGGCGGCAGCTGTTTTAATGTGTAAGTGATTTTGGGCTTTACACACAGAAAAAACCATGCTAGAATAGCATTTGCGTAAGCAGACCAGGTAATCGCGGCTGGACAGACGAAAGGGTTCAGACGAGGAAAGTCCGGGCTTCACAGGGCAGGATGCCGGATAACGTCCGGTGGAGGCAACTCCCAGACCAGTGCAACAGAAATAAACCGCCGGTTTTCCGGTAAGGGTGGAAAGGCAGTGTAAGAGACTACCGCCGGCCTGGTAACAGGACGGGCACATGTAAACTCCATTTGAAGCAAGGCCGAGAAGAAAGCGATACGGCTGCCCGTCGTGCTTTCAGGTGGGCCGCTTGAGCCATTCGGTAACGGATGGCCTAGATAGATGATTACCCAAGACATAACCCGGCTTATAGGTTTACTTACGCAGTAAAATAACAAATTATTTTTTATAAATAGCAGCAGCCCCGGATCCATGGACCCGAGGCTGTAGTTTTGTTTTATGGAGATCATCTTATTTATTTCTGTGTCCGGAATATTTCTCTTCACAGTATTTGCAGCGGTAGACCTCTTTTTCTTCATCAGCCAGTACAAATACCTGGTCAAGCCCCTGCTCGATAGAAGTAATGCAGCGGGGATTCTTACAGCGGATCACATTTACTACCTGCTTTGGAAGACGAAGCTCTTTTTTCTGAACAATCTTCTCATCTTTAATGATATTAACTGTAATATTGTGGTCAATAAAACCAAGAATATCAAGGTCAAGCTTCTCGATAGGGCATTCAACCTTGATGATGTCCTTTTTGCCCATTTTGTTACTGCGGGCATTCTTGATAATCGCTACTGTACAGTCAAGCTTGTCAAGCTTCAGGTCATGGTAGATGGTCATTGCCTTTCCTGCTTTGATATGATCTAATACGTAACCTTCACGAAGTGCACCTACATTTAACATGGTAATTCTACCTCCAGTAATGTGAGAATCAGAGCCATGCGGACATAAACGCCGTACTGGACCTGTTTGAAATAAGCTGCTCTTGGATCGGAGTCAACCTCCACTGCGATCTCATTTACTCGTGGAAGAGGATGAAGTATGTACATGTCTTCTTTGGCAAGCTCCAGCTTTGCCTTGTCCAGAATATAGAAGTCTTTCATGCGTACATAATCTTCTTCGTTGAAGAAACGCTCCTTCTGCACACGGGTCATGTACAGGATATCCAGTGCAGGAATAGCTTCCTCCAGACGTTCTACCTCCTGGAACTCAATGTTATTTCGCTTCAGAACATCTTCGCGGATATAGCTGGGGATCCGCAGCTCTTCTGGGGAGATCAGGATAAATCTGACGTTTTTGTAACGTACCAGTGCTTCAATAAGAGAGTGTACAGTACGTCCGAATTTCAGATCCCCGCACAGACCGATGGTAAGGTTGTCAAGACGTCCATGAAGGGAACGAATGGTAAGCAGGTCAGTTAATGTCTGAGTGGGATGCTGATGACCGCCATCACCGGCGTTGATCACAGGAATGTTAGATGCAAGAGAAGCAACAAGAGGAGCTCCCTCTTTAGGATGGCGCATCGCACAAATATCTGCATAACAGGAAACAACCCTGATAGTATCAGCAACACTTTCTCCCTTGGATGCGGAACTGGAATCAGCAGATGAGAAACCAAGGACCTTGCCGCCAAGATTCATCATGGCTGCTTCAAAGCTTAATCGTGTACGTGTGCTTGGCTCATAAAAAAGAGTGGCAAGACGCTTGTCATCACACAGATGTGCATATTTCTTAGGATCCTTCTCAATATCGCTGGCCAGATCCAGAATTTTTTCAAGTTCTTCGGTGGACAGATCCAGCGGACTCATTAAATGTCTCATTTCATACCTCCATGTATGATCGTGATTTGTAACAGGTTTTTTTCTAAAATCCTTTCGGTCTATAATATAATACTTAGGTGATTTTTTCAAGATGGTTTTGTAAGTATTTTTTCAAAGAGAAGACCTGTGATAAACCATAATGGGGCATAATCCAGACGGATCAGTCCTTTGTACTGAAGAGGAGCATCATTGTAATTCCAGGGGCACATATGAAAATGCTTCAGAATGCTACCGCTGGTAAACTCTGTAAAGAAAATCCCTGCTGTATATACAAGACCTCTGCAGGCTGTTGGGAAGCGAGAGATTCTTTGATAGACAATTGGGATTACAGAGGCACAGCCATAAATAGGAAACATCAGCAGGGAGGTTTTTCCTATCATAGTGGTTTCACCTTGTAAAAATGCATGAAGGCCTGTCCAGAAAATTTCCAGGCACCAGCCTGTAAGCCCACAAAGAATAAAATTTTTTTTCATATGATCTGACACCTATTTTACAATTATTTTACATGAAACTAGTATTGCCTGCCTTGAAAAATTAATACGTGTAGGATATAATAATATGAAAATCTGGCCCGTCCAATATCCATGCACCTGCTTATACAGGCGTGGCTGCTGTCCGGGACTTTTATAATACATTAGAGGAGCAGTAGAGATGGACTATGGTGAAAGCCGTGCATATATTAAGGATGCAGAGAGATATGGAAGTGTTCTCGGCCTTGATAATATGTATGAGATGATGAAACGTCTTGGTAATCCCCAGGACAGCCTGAAGGTTATCCATGTGGCTGGTACCAACGGCAAAGGATCTGTTATTGCATATCTGTATTCTGTCCTTGGAAAGGCAGGATATCGTGTAGGACGCTATGTTTCCCCAACCCTTTATTCTTATCGTGAGCGTCTTGAGATCTGTGGGGAGAGAATTACCTGTGAAGAATTTGCGGAGTGTGTGACTGAGATTTCGGAAGTGATCCGGGAAATGACCAGGGAAGGCCTGCCTCATCCAACCCCTTTTGAAATTGAAACCGCTGCCGCTTTTTTATATTTTAAAAAAGAAAACTGTGATATTGTACTGCTAGAAGTAGGAATGGGCGGCGATCTGGATGCGACCAACATCATTAAACAGCCGGTACTGTCCATAATTGTTTCCATCAGCATGGATCACATGGGATTTCTTGGCAGCACCCTGGGGGAAATCGCAGAGAAAAAAGCAGGGATCATCAAAAAAGGATGCCCTATGGTCACCGTGAAACAAAAACCGGAGGCAGAGGCAGCACTGAAGGAAAGATGTAAAAAGATGGAGATTCCTTTTGTGTATGCAGACAGCAGTGAGGCGCAGATCACGGAAGAAGGGATCTGGGGACAAAGCTTCTGGCTGAAGGGAGAGGAATACAGGATTTCCCTGGCAGGAGTTTATCAGAAAGAAAACAGTGTGCTTGCATTAAAAGCTTTGGAACTTTTGGAAGAGCGTGGTTATCCTACCAGTCTGAAGGAGAGAAAGGAAGGACTTCTGGCAGCTAGCTGGAATGGCCGTTTTACAGTGATCCACAAGGATCCGCTGTTGATCGTGGACGGGGCACATAATCCGGGAGCCGCTGATATGATGGCAGAGACCATTCGGCATTACTTTATGAGGAAAAATGAAGGACAGAAGCTGATCTACATTATGGGCATGTTCAGAGATAAGGACTGCAGGAGTGTACTTTCCAAAACACTTCCATTTGCACAGCAAGTGTTTACCATTCAGACTCCGGACAATGAGAGGGCACTTCCCTCCGGTGAACTGGCAGATATGGTCAGGGAATTTCATCCGGATGTAACAGCCTGTGATCATATTAGTGATGCAGTAGCACAGGCTTTTCAGGCAACAGGACCAAAGGATGTGATCCTTGCATTTGGATCGTTGTCCTTTATCGGAGTTCTTACAGAGGCTGTAAAGCAATATAAGACAACGGAAAGAGGAAATTGATAGAAAATATGACTGATTTACAACAATATCGTCATGAAATTGACAGGATAGACAATGAGATCGTACGCCTTTTTGAAGAAAGGATGGAAGTCTGCGAAAAGGTGGCTAGATATAAGATACAGACAGGCAAACAGGTACTTGATCCGGAACGGGAGAAGGTAAAGATTGATGGAGTAAAGGCAAAGGCACATACTTCCTTTAATGCAATGGGTACAGGAGAGCTGTTTAAGCTGATCATGGCCATCAGCAGGAAGAGACAGTATCAGCTGCTTACCCAGAATGGCATTGGAGGCAGCAGCGGTTTTGAACAGATCCAGGAGCTTCCAAGAGAAGGAGTAACTGTAGTGTTTCAGGGTGTGGAGGGAGCCTACAGTTACGGGGCAATGCGTGCTTACTTTAAAGAAAATATAAAGAGCTACCATGTGAAAACCTTTAAGGATGCAATGGAAGAGGTGTCAGAGGGCAGAGCAGATTATGCAGTCCTTCCTATCGAGAATTCCACAGCAGGGATTGTGGCAGATATTTATGATCTTCTGATGGAATACCAGCTTTATATAGCAGGAGAGCAGATCATCCGGGTGGAGCATGTGCTTCTGGGACTGTCCAATGCACAGCTTGAAGATATACAGACGGTATATTCACACCCACAGGGACTTGCCCAGTGTAAGGCATTCTTAGATGAGCATCCTTGCTGGAAACAGGTGAAGGCTGGAAATACAGCGGCTTCAGCAAAGAAAGTCAGCGAAGAACAGTTGGTTTCCCAGGCTGCTATTGCCAGCCGTGAAGCGGGAGAGTTATTTGGACTGAAGGTGCTTGCCAAGAATGTGTGTAAGAATGATGGGAATGCCACCAGATTTATTATTCTTGGAAGAAAGCCGGTGTTTGTAAAGAACGCTTCCAGGATCAGCATCTGCTTTGAAGCTGAGCATGAAAGCGGTGCTCTGTACAATATGCTTTCTCACATTATATATAATGGGCTGAATATGACTAAGATCGAATCTAGGCCGATTCCGGACAAGAACTGGCAGTACCGGTTTTTTGTGGATTTTGACGGCAACCTTCAGGACAGCGCAGTGAAAAATGCATTGATGGGGATTCGTTCAGAAGCGAATATGCTGCGTATACTTGGAAATTATTAAAAGAGGGATTTAAAAATGGCAAGAATTGAGGAATGTATCCTTTACAGGGATTTTGAACATGGTGAGATCTTAAAACAGATTACCTTTTTGATAGATAGATATGAACTGACAGGAGAAAAGGAATTTGAGGAAGAAAAAGATATTTTTTATAAAAGTGTAGGCGGTCTTGTGGAAATGGCCGGTATGTATGGCTTTTCCGGAAATCTCTGGCACAATTACCTTACTTTTCTTCTGGTAAATCATGAAAATGCATTTAGCACAGCCTGTGAGATTAGAGGTGCTGTGGAGGGCAGCATTAATCAGCTGGCACTTCATGATTTCCGGATTTTTAAAGAACTTTATGATTTTGACCTTCAGGTATTTGACCGGGTATTTCATACTACCTGCTGCCAAAGCCTTAAGGATTATGAGAATATTAACGGCAACAGTAAAATGTTTAATCAAAGGATCCGGGATCGAATCTGTGATATGAGCAAGACCCTTGCTGCAGCTGCAACCACAGAAGAGTTTATGAAAGATATGGTGCAGTTTTACAAGGACTTTGGTGTTGGAAAGCTGGGGCTTCATAAGGCCTTCCGTATTGAGCATGTAGATGGGGAAGGGGCAAGGATCGTACCTATCACAAGGATCGCCCATGTGAAGCTTGAAGATCTGGTAGGCTACCAGATCCCTAAGCAGAAGCTGATCGAGAATACAGAAGCCTTTGTAAGAGGAAGAAAAGCCAACAACTGCCTTCTGTTTGGTGATGCAGGAACCGGCAAATCTTCCAGTATTAAAGGAATCCTGAACAAATATTATGATGAGGGGCTTCGGATCATTGAGGTGTACAAGCACCAGTTTCAGGATCTGAATGATGTGATCGCCCAGATCAAGAATAGAAATTATAAATTTATTTTATATATGGATGATCTTTCTTTTGAGGAATTTGAGATTGAATACAAATATCTGAAGGCAGTGATCGAGGGAGGCCTTGAGAAGAAGCCGGATAATATCCTGATCTATGCAACCAGCAACCGCCGTCACCTTGTAAAAGAGAAATCAACGGATAAGCTGGAAATCGCACCGGATGACGATCTTCATTCCTCAGATACCGTACAGGAGAAGCTTTCTCTTGTATACAGGTTTGGGGTACGGATCTATTTCGGGGCTCCGGACAAAAAGGCATTCCAGAATATTGTAAGAGTTCTGGCCGAAAGGAATGGGGTGCATATGCCGGAAGACCAGCTTATGCTGGAGGCCAACAAATGGGAGCTTTCCCATGGAGGACTTACAGGGCGGACTGCACAGCAGTTTATTGATTATCTGCTTGGCAAACCTGTGGATTAATAAAGCAAAGGCACTTTCAGGGATGATCTCTGACATGGTAAATAAAAGTGAACGGGTCCCCTCAGGGGCAGGAAGGAGCAAAGAATGGCAGTTACTACTTTTGCAGCCATAGATATTGGTTCATATGAAGTAAGCATGAGGATATTTGAACTGTCAAAAAGGATCGGTTTCCGGGAACTGGATGATGTTCGATTTCGGCTGGAACCGGGAAAAACGGTATATTCTACAGGTACCTTAAGCATGGAGATGGTAGATTCCATCTGCGAAGTGCTCATCGATTTCAAACGGATCATGGCAGAGTTCGGCGTGGAAGAATGGAGAGCCTGTGCTACCAGTGCATTCCGTGAATTGAAAAATCCGCTGATCGTGATCGAGCAGATATACCGGCGGACAGGGATACGTATAGAGGTACTTAGTAATGCGGAACAGCATTTCCTTGGATATAAGTCCATTGCTGCCATTGAAACGGGATTTAAAAAGATCATCCAGAAGGGCACTGCGATTCTGGATGTGGGCGGTGGAAGCCTGCAGGTTTCCCTGTTTGATAAGGATGCACTGGTTACTACCCAGAATCTTAAGATCGGAAGTCTGCGTATCCGTGAAAGGCTTCGTGAACTGGAAAAGTCTTGCAATCATTATGATCAGTTGGTGGAGGAATTTATCCGAAATGACCTGGTTGGTTTTGAACGGCTTTATCTGAAAGAACGGGATATCAGAAATGTGATACTTATGGGAGATTTCCTTACAGATACCATTTTCAGGGAAGAACGGCAGGATAATATTATTACAAAAGAAGAATTTATGACCAGGTATGAGCAGATCGTACATAAGTCTGCACAGGTACTGGCTGAGGATATGGATATTGATCAGGAATCTGCGTCCCTGATCGTGCCTACATTAGTAGTCCTTAAGAATTTTATGGATGCATTTCATGCAGAGTCTTTGTGGCTTCCAGGGGTTTCACTGCTGGACGGGATCGCCTATGATTTCGGAGAAAAGAAGAAATTTATTAAAAGCGGCCATAATTTTGAAAATGATATCCTGGTGGCTTCCAGGAATATTGCAAAGCGGTATTCTACCAGCAAAAGCCACATCCAGGGTACGACGGATGTAGCACTTGCTATTTTTGACAGTATCCGTAAGATCCATGGGATGGAAGCAAGGCAGCGGCTGCTTTTACAGATCGCAGCTCAGCTGCACGATTGCGGAAAGTATATCAGCATGGGAGATGTGGCAGAATGTTCGTATAGGATCATTATGGCTACAGAGATCATTGGACTTTCCACAGAAGAAAGAAAGATCATTGCCAATGCAGTGCGGTATAATACTACGGATTTTGTTTCTTATGAATTGCTAAAGGATGAAGAAACAGGACTGGACAGAAGCCAGTATCTGCTGATCGCAAAGCTGACAGCGATCTTAAGGCTTGCCAATGCTATGGACAGAAGCCATTACCAGAAGGTAAAAGGGATCAAGGCAGTATTAAAAGAAAGAGAGCTGCAGCTGGTAGTGGATTCAGATCAGGATATTTCCCTGGAACTTGGACTGCTTAAGGATAAGGTGCAGTTCTTTGAAGAAGTCTTTGGTGTGCGCCTGGTTCTCAGACGTAAAAGAAAAATGTAGAGGAGAGCATCATGGATAAAAAAAATTTTGAAAAACCGGAATATTATGTGAATCGTGAATTAAGCTGGCTGAAGTTTGATGACCGGGTGCTCAGCGAGGCCAGGGACAAAAACCTTCCTCTGTTTGAAAGACTGAAATTTTTAAGCATCACTTCTTCAAATCTGGATGAGTTTTACATGGTACGTGTGGCTTCCTTGAAGGATCAGGTACATGCAGATTATGAGAAAAAAGATATTGCAGGAATGACTCCAAAGGAACAGTTAAAGGAGATCAGCTCTCAGACCCATGAACTGGTGAATGTTCAGTATAATACTCTGAACCGTTCCCTTCTGCCGGCACTGGAAAAGGCTGGATTTCATCTGATGGCAAGACATGAGGATCTGAATCAGGAACAACAGGAGTATGTGGATCGCTATTTTGAAGACAATGTATATCCTGTGCTTACTCCTATGGCTATGGATTCCTCCAGACCCTTTCCACTGATTCGGAATAAAACATTAAATATTGGCGCACTGATTTCCAAAAGGGACAAGAAAAAAGGAAAAGAATCCACTGTTTTTGCTACTGTGCAGGTTCCCTCCGTGCTTCCGAGAGTGATCCAGATCCCATCCGTTAAAGAAAACGACACAACAGTGATCCTTCTGGAAGAAGTGATCGAGAAAAATATCGGTGAGCTGTTCCTGGGGTATGACGTGGTATGTGCACATGCTTACAGGATCATGCGTAATGCAGACCTGACCATTGATGAGGATGGAGCAGAGGATCTGCTGGTTGAGATCCAGAAACAGCTGAAGAAACGTCAGTGGGGCGAAGTGATTCGCATGGAAGTAGAAGAAAAAACAGATGAAAGACTGCTGGATATCTTGAAAACAGAGTTTGAGATCAAGGATGAGGATATTTTTTATATTAACGGTCCGCTGGATCTTACCATGCTGATGAAAGTTTACGGTGTGGAAGGCTATGAGGAGTACAAGGCGAAAAAGCATGTGCCTGCTCCTGTACCAGCCTTTCAGAACGACAAAGATATTTTCCAGGTGATCCGTGAAGGAGATGTTTTCCTTCATCATCCATACATGAGCTTTGATCCTGTAGTTAATTTTGTACGCCAGGCTGCAAAGGATCCGGATGTACTGGCTATCAAGCAGACTTTGTACCGTGTCAGCGGCAATTCCCCTATTATCGCAGCCCTTGCGCAGGCAGCAGAAAATGGCAAGCAGGTATCTGTACTTGTGGAGCTGAAGGCAAGGTTTGATGAAGAGAATAATATTGTATGGGCAAAAATGCTTGAAAAAGCAGGCTGCCATGTTATTTATGGACTGGTAGGGTTGAAAACCCACAGCAAGATCACACTTGTGGTGCGTAGAGAAGAAACAGGCATTCGCAGATATGTGCATCTGGCTACCGGTAATTATAATGATTCTACTGCAAAGCTTTACACGGACTGTGGTATTTTTACCTGTGATGAACGTTACGGGGAAGATGCAACTGCTGTATTTAATATGCTGTCCGGATATTCAGAACCAAAAAGCTGGAACCGGCTGGTTGTAGCTCCGATCTGGATGAAGGATCGTTTTTTGAAGCTTATCAACAGGGAAGCGGAAATGGCACAGAAGGGGATTCCGGCTTTTATTGTGGCAAAGATGAATTCACTTTGTGACCGCAAGATCATTGCAGCTCTGTATCGGGCTTCTGCCTGCGGAGTACAGATCTACCTTCTGGTAAGAGGAATCTGCTGCCTGAAGGTGGGAGTGCCAGGAGTAAGCGAGAATATCCATGTAAGATCCATTGTAGGAGATTTCCTGGAACACAGTCGTATTTTCTATTTCCATAATGGCGGTAATGAAGAGATTTTTATGGGAAGTGCAGACTGGATGCCGCGTAACCTGGATCGTCGTGTAGAGATCGTATTCCCAGTAGAGGATGAAGAGATTAAAAAAGAAATTAAGCATATCTTGGATGTGGAGTTTAAGGATAATGTAAAGGCGCATATCTTGCAGCCAGACGGAACCTATGAAAAGATGAATCGACGTGGAAAAGCAAAAGTGAATTCTCAGATGATTTTTTGTCAGGAAGCGGAAGATAAGGCTAAAGCTGTGAAAAAGCAGAAAACAGATCATGGACGTGTATTTATTCCGGCAGAACCGGCAGAAGATATTGAATAATCATAATATGGGGATGCCAAAGGGCATCCCCATATTATGATTACACAAAAAAAGAACTGTAAAAACAGTTCTTCTAAAGCAGCCAGTACGAGAATCGAACTCGTGTTTCCGCCGTGAGAGGGCGGCGTCTTAACCCCTTGACCAACTGGCCATATGTATAAATAAAACTTATAAATATCGGTTAAATATAGCAGCCAGTACGAGAATCGAACTCGTGTTTCCGCCGTGAGAGGGCGGCGTCTTAACCCCTTGACCAACTGGCCTTGCGTCAACCGACTTGCTTAGTATATACTACCTTTCAGAAAAATGCAAGCACTTTTTTAAAAAATTTTTCATGCTTGCAAAAACCGTATGATCTGGGGTATGATATAGAACGAATGTTTGAACGTAATAAAGAACAAGTATATCTGTTCAGCCGATGGAAGTAAAGATGGGACTGGGCAGTTAAGAAAGGATCTGAAACAGTCATGGCAAAAAAAGATACCTATGACGCAGGCAGTATATCTGTACTGGAGGGATTGGAGGCGGTCCGTAAACGGCCGGGAATGTATATCGGAAGTGTATCGCGAAAGGGTCTGAACCATTTGATCTACGAGATTGTGGATAATGCAGTAGATGAGCACCTGGCAGGATACTGCAGCCTGATCCATGTGGTTCTGGAAAAGGATGGCTCTTGTACAGTTACAGACAATGGACGAGGCATTCCGGTGGACATGCACGAAAAGGGAATGTCCGCAGAACGTCTTGTGTTTACTACACTTCATGCAGGCGGTAAGTTTGACCATTCTGCATATAAGACAAGTGGCGGACTTCATGGAGTAGGTTCTTCTGTTGTAAATGCATTATCTGTATATCTGGATATCAAGATCAGCCGTGACGGCTATATCCATCATGACCATTATGAAAGAGGAATCCCTACGATACCTCTGGAAGGCGGTCTTTTGCCGAAGCTGGGCCGGACAAAGACAACAGGCACCTGTGTGAATTTCCTGCCAGATCCGGAGATTTTTGAAAAGACCCGTTTCTCTGCTACAGAAGTAAAAAGCCGTCTTCATGAGACAGCATATCTGAATCCGGAATTGACCATCCGCTTTGAGGACAAAAGAGGGGACGCGACTGAGGATATTACCTATCATGAGCCAGAGGGTATCGTGGGTTATATCCGGGATCTGAATCAGAATTCAGAAACACTGCATGAGCCAGTTTATTTTAAGGGCGAAGCAGATGGAATCCAGGTGGAAGTGGCATTTCAGTTTACCAATGAATTCCGGGAGAATGTGCTAGGCTTTTGCAATAACATTTATAATGCAGAAGGCGGTACTCATCTCACTGGCTTTAAGACCACTTTCACAACAGTGATGAATACTTATGCCAGGGAAATTGGCATATTAAAAGAAAAAGATCCGAATTTTACAGGGGCAGATATCCGGAATGGTATGACTGCAGTTGTGTCGGTGAAGCATCCGGAGCCAAGATTTGAAGGACAGACCAAGACTAAGCTGGATAATCAGGATGCTGCCCGTGCTACCGGCAAGGTAACGGGAGAACAGCTGGTACTGTTTTTTGACAGAAATCTTGAAACCTTAAAGACTGTACTTTCCTGTGCGGAAAAAGCTGCAAAGATCCGCAAAACAGAAGAACGTGCAAAGACAAACCTTCTTACAAAACAGAAATATTCCTTTGATTCCAATGGGAAACTGGCTAACTGTGAGAAAAAGGATCCTGCTCTTTGCGAGATCTTTATTGTAGAGGGAGATTCTGCAGGCGGCTCTGCCAAAACAGCCAGGGATAGGAATTATCAGGCTATCCTTCCAATCAGGGGTAAGATTCTGAATGTGGAGAAGGCCACTATTGACAAGGTACTGGCAAATGCAGAGATCAAGACCATGATCAATGCTTTTGGCTGTGGCTTTTCAGAAGGCTACGGAAATGATTTTGATATTACAAAGCTGCGCTATGATAAGATCGTGATCATGGCAGATGCGGATGTGGATGGAGCACATATTTCAACCTTGCTTCTTACGTTATTTTACCGTTTCATGCCGGAACTGATCTATGAAGGACATGTGTATATTGCCATGCCTCCGCTGTATAAGGTTATGCCAAAAAAAGGCGAAGAGGAATATCTGTATGATGATAAGGCATTAGAAAAATACAGACGTACCCACAAATCCGGTACCTTTACCCTGCAAAGATACAAAGGTCTTGGTGAAATGGATGCCCAGCAGCTGTGGGAAACCACCCTGAATCCGGAAACAAGACGGATGAAGAGGGTGGAGATCGAGGATGCAAGGCTTGCATCCAGTGTGACAGAAATCCTGATGGGCAGTGATGTGCCTCCCAGGAAGGCATTTATCTATGAGCATGCTACAGATGCAGAACTGGACGTATAGTCAGTGCAGAGAGGATATAGAAGATGGAAACAAAGCAGGATAATATAATTGCTGCCGATTATTCGGAAGTAATGCAGAAATCATATATTGATTATGCCATGAGCGTGATCATTTCCAGGGCACTTCCTGATGTAAGGGATGGCTTGAAGCCTGTACAAAGGCGTACCCTTTATGATATGTATGAGCTGGGGATCCGGTATGACCGTCCTTACAGAAAATGCGCCCGTATTGTTGGAGATACCATGGGTAAATACCACCCGCACGGAGACAGCTCCATTTATGAGGCATTGGTAGTGATGGCTCAGGATTTCAAAAAGGGCAAGACCCTGGTGGATGGACATGGAAACTTCGGCTCCATTGAAGGAGATGGAGCTGCAGCTATGAGGTATACGGAAGCCAGGCTGGAAAAGCTTACCCAGGAAGTATTCCTTGCAGACCTTGATAAGAATGTGGTGGATTTTCTTCCTAACTTTGATGAAACGGAGAAAGAACCGGAGGTACTGCCTGTACGTATCCCTAATCTTCTTGTAAATGGTGCAGACGGTATTGCGGTAGGTATGGCTACCAGTATTCCGCCCCACAATCTGGGAGAAGTGGTGGATGCGGTTAAAGCATATATGAAAAATAATGAGATCAGTGTTAAGGGGCTGATGCGTTATATGAAAGGCCCGGATTTTCCTACCGGAGGTATCATTGTCAATAAAGATGAGCTTCTGAATATTTATGAAACAGGAACCGGGAAGATCCGTATCCGTGGACGAGTGCAGATTGAAAAGCAAAAAAACGGCAGACAGCTGCTGGTGATCACAGAAATCCCGTATACCATGCTGGGAGCAAATATCGGTAAATTCCTGAATGACGTAGCTGCCCTGGTAGAAACAAAAAAGACTACAGACATTCTTGACATTTCCAACCAGTCTTCCAAAGAAGGGATCCGTATCGTACTGGAACTGAAAAAGGATACGGATGTGGAGAATCTGACCAATATGCTGTATAAGAAAACCAGGCTGGAGGATACCTTTGGCGTTAATATGCTGGCAGTGGCAGAGGGCAGACCGGAAACCTTAAGCCTTAAGCAGGTGATCGAGTATCATGTGGATTTTCTTTTTGAGGTCACTACAAGGAAATACACCACCCTTCTTGCAAAAGAGATGGACAAAAAAGAGATTCAGGAAGGGCTGATCAAGGCCTGCGATGTGATCGACCTGATCATTGAAATCCTGCGTGGAAGCAAGAACCGGGAGCAGGTGAAAAAATGTCTGGTGGAAGGTGTTACAAAGGGAATCCGTTTTAAGTCAAAGGCAAGTGAAACGGCAGCCGGGAAGCTGCATTTTTCTGAAAAGCAGGCAACGGCTATTCTGGAAATGCGTCTGTATCGTCTCATTGGTCTGGAGATCGAAGCCCTGGAAGCTGAGTACAAGCAGACCATGGACAATATTGCCAGATACGAAGATATTCTGAATAATTATGATTCTATGGCACATGTGATCATGGATGATCTGGATCGGATCAAGAAGGAATATACTGTAAAAAGGCGGACAACCATTGAAAATGCCCAGGAAGCTGTATATGAAGAGAAAAAAATGGAAGAAATGCAGGTATGCTTCCTGATGGATCGCTTCGGCTATATGAAGCTGGTGGATATGAATGTTTACGAAAGAAATAAAGAAGCAGCCAACAGCGAGAATAAATATATCTTTACCTGTATGAATACAGATAAGATCTGTCTGTTTACAGACGGTGGACGGATGCATTCTATTAAGGTGGCAGACATTCCCCTGGGACGATTCCGGGATAAGGGCACACCTGCAGATAATTTGAGCAATTATGAAAGTGCAAAGGAACAGATCATATATGTGGCACCTATGGAGCAGATTCGAAATGGCTCCCTTATGTTTGTGACAGCAGCTTCCATGTGTAAGCTGGTAAAAGGCGAAGAATTTGATGTGGCAAAAAGAACGATAGCTTCCACCAAATTAAACCCGGAGGATTACCTGATCTTTGTTGGTCTTGCAGATGAGATGGAGCAGGTGGTATTTCAGACCAGGGAGGGATATTTCCTAAGGTTCCTGAAACAGGAAGTCTCATCCATGAAGAAAACAGCAGTTGGTGTAAGAGGCATGAAGCTGACAGAGGGTGATGCTGTGGAGCACGCTTATTTGTTGGAAGGCCACAGGGAATATAACATTACTTACAAAGAGAAGGAGTATTCCCTGAATAAGGTGAAACTGGCAAAAAGGGATACAAAAGGGGTAAAACCAAGGCTGTAACACATTTATTAAGGAAAAAGCCCTTGCAATTCCCTAGGATTGGTGCTACAATGGCAAAAGAAACTAAGAACTTGTTGGCATAGGAGTGGGCAGACGCCCACTCTTTTTGCTGATAAAGGGACATGTTGGAAAGGCAGGTGGGAAGCATGAGCAGACGAGAAGAATATCAGCAGAGGGCAGAAGCACTTTTGGCTCCTATTGTAGAAGAACAGGGCTTTGAACTGGTAGACGTAGAATATGTAAAGGAAGCAGGATGCTGGTATTTGCGAGGCTATATTGACAAACCCGGCGGGATTACAGTGAATGACTGTGAAGCTGTAAGCCGTATTTTCAGTGATAAGCTGGATGAACAGGATTTTATCGAAGACAGCTATATTATGGAGATCAGTTCTCCTGGGCTTGACCGTCCACTGAAAAAGGAAAAGGACTTTGCCAGGAGCCTTGGAAAGCTGGTAGAAATCCGGACCTACCGGCCAATCGAAAAACAGAAAGAATTTTGCGGTGTTCTGACCGCATATGATGGTAACAGTGTGACAATTGACGAAGATGGACAGAACCGAGTATTCGATAGGAAAGAGATCGCACTGATCCGGCTGGCAATTCAGTTTTAAGGACTTATTAGGAGGAAAAGAGAAAAATGAACAGAGAGTTAATGGAGGCACTGGATACGCTGGAAAAAGAAAAAAATATCAGCAAAGAAACTCTTTTGGAAGCAATTGAGCAGTCTCTGATCCAGGCTTGCAAGAACCATTTTGGAAAGGCTGACAACGTGCATGTAAGCATTGACAGGGATACCTGCGACTTTAGCGTATATGCAGACCGGACCGTTGTTGAATATGTAGAGGATCCGGTGGAGGAAGTATCCCTGGAGGATGCAAGAAAGACCAATGCAAATGCAGAGATCGGCGATGTGGTAAAGGTTCAGATCCATTCAGATAAGTTTGGCAGGATCGCTACACAGAATGCTAAGAATGTGATCCTTCAGAAGATCCGTGAGGAAGAACGTAAAGTGCTGTATGATCAGTATTACGGCATTGAGAAAGAAGTTGTAACAGGTATTGTACAGCGGGTGATGGGCAGAAATGTAAGCATTAACCTTGGAAAGGCTGATGCAGTCCTTAGCGAGAATGAGCAGGTGAAGGGGGAGACATTCCAGCCTACAGAGCATATCAAGGTTTATATCCTGGAAGTAAAGGATACCCCGAAGGGTCCCCGTATTCTTGTGTCCAGGACCCATCCGGGCCTGGTGAAACGTCTTTTTGAGTCTGAAGTTGCAGAAGTAAAAGACGGTACTGTAGAGATCAAGAGCATTGCCAGAGAGGCTGGATCCCGTACAAAGATCGCTGTATGGAGCAATGATCCGGATGTAGATCCTGTAGGAGCTTGTGTGGGTGTGAACGGTTCCCGTGTAGGAGCCATCGTAAATGAGCTTCGCGGAGAGAAGATCGATATTATCAACTGGGATGAGAATCCGGCTATTCTCATCGAGAATGCATTAAGCCCTGCAAAGGTGATCGCTGTTATGGCGGATCCGGATGAGAAGACTGCACTTGTTGTAGTGCCGGATTACCAGCTTTCCCTTGCTATTGGCAAGGAAGGACAGAATGCCCGCTTGGCAGCCCGTCTTACAGGTTTCAAAATTGATATCAAGAGTGAGACACAGGCTAAAGAATCCGGAGACTTCTATGACTATGATGAGGATGAAGATGAGGAGTATTACGATGAGGACGAATATGAGGAGCCTGTAGAAGCAGAAGTACAGGATTCCCAGGAGCCTCAGCCGGAAGCTGACAAAGAGCCATCTTCAGAAGAAACAGAGGAAGCATGAAAACAAAAGGCAAGATCCCTATGCGGCAGTGTACTGGCTGCAGGGAAATGAAAAATAAAAAAGAGATGATCCGGGTTTTAAGAACCGGAGAAGGAGAGATCCTTCTGGATGCAACAGGGAAGAAGAATGGCCGTGGTGCGTATCTCTGTTTTTCCAGGGAATGCCTGGAAAAGGCCAGGAAAAATCATGGACTGGAGCGCTCCCTGAAGGTATCCATACCGGATGAGGTTTATGACAGCCTGGAAAAGGAGTTCGACGGAATTGATTCAAAATAAAGCATTATCATTGTTAGGTTTGGCCACAAAGGCCGGAAAGACGGTAAGCGGCGAATTTTCCACTGAAAAATCCGTAAAGTCCGGCAAAGGTTATGTGGTTCTTGTTGCCGGTGATTCATCCGATAACACAAAAAAGAAATTCCGGAATATGTGTGCTTATTATCAGGTGCCTTTGTTTATCCTGAAAGAAGACAAGGAAATGCTGGGAAAAGCCATGGGCAAAGAATTTCGGGCCAGTGCAGCAGTGCAGGATGAGAATTTTGCAAATGCTCTCATTAAGAAACTGGCTGGTAGTGGTGTGTTTCCAGAAGAGGCATAACCACCAGCTGTTACAGATTCCGTTTTGCAAAAGAGAAATAAAGCAGTTCATCTGCTTTACAGGTATTTGGTAAGAAGGAGGAAGGTAAATGACCAGAATCAGGGTACATGAGCTTGCCAAAGAGCTGGGAAAGCAAAATCGGGAGATTATGGAATTATTAAGAGTTGAAGGGATTGACGTAAAAAGCCATATGAGCAATGTGGAGGAATCCCAGGCAGCTGTTATCAGAAAAAAAATAAAGGATCTAGGAAAGGAGAAAGATACGAAATTGGAGACTCCTAAGACAGAAGAAAAGGTAGTTACGGCGAAGACGGATGCTGAAAAAACAGAAGCGCCGAAAAAGAAAAAAAATATTATCCGCGTATATCATGCACAGAATGCCAGTGATGGCGGAAAAGGAAGAAAGAAACCGCTTGGCGAGAAGCGCCAGAGACCACAGGGGGCACGCCCTGCACAGCCAAGAAGCCAGGCAGTGGCACCGGCAAAACCTGCTGCAGCAAAGCCTGCAGAGAACGTAAAGCCGGCAGAAAGTGCAAAGTCGGTTGAGACTGCAAAACCATCTGCAGCACCAGTACAGGCAGCAAAGCCAGTGGAGAGCATTAAACCGGCAGAAAGTGCAAAGTCGGTTGAGACTGCAAAACCAGCAGAGACAGCAAAACCATTTGCAGCACCGGTACAGGCTGCAAAACCGGCTGAAGCAAAACCGGCTGAGTCAAGACAGGGATCTGACAGACCGAGAAATGAAGGCAGCAGACCACAAGGCGCAGGCAGAGGAGAAGGCCGTCCAGCTGGAAACAGCAACGGACAGTCCGGACGAGGATTCCGTGGGAATGATAACCGTAATGGGGAAAGAAGAAGCTTTGACCGTCAGGGCGGCGGCCGTCCTCAGAGAAACGGAGATAGTACACAGCGAAATCCAAGATTCGGAGAAGCAGGCGGACGCCCGGCACGTTCCAATGAGGGAAGACCGTCAAGACCAGGAGATTCCAGACCAGGACAGCGCCAGGGTGCAGGCCAGGGCGGACGTTTTGGCCAGGGCAGACCACAGGGTGCAGGCAGAGGAGAAGGCCGTCCGGATAATCGTGATAACAGAGGTGAAGGAAGAGGAGACGGACGTTTCAGCCAGGGAAGAGGCGGACAGCGTCAGGGTGCAAGAAGAAGCACAGGTGCTTCCGATACAGTATTTACTCCAGAACTTACCAAAGGCACCAAGGACAGCAAGCGTGAGCGTGACAGAGAAAATAAAAACAAAAAGAAAGATTTTGATAAGACAAGTGGCGGACACAGACCAAACCAGGGTGGCCGTGGTATGGTATCCAGACTGCCAAAGGCACTTCAGAAGCTGGCTCCCCAGCAGAAACAGCCGGAAGAGAAAAAACAGCCTGAAGTAAAAGAAATTACCCTGCCGGAGAAAATGACCATCCGTGAACTGGCAGAAGCTATGAAGATGCAGCCATCTGTAATCGTGAAAAAGCTTTTCATGCAGGGACAGATGGTAACTGTAAACCATGAGATCGATTTTGAAAAAGCACAGGAAATCGCCATGGAATTCGACATCATTGCAGAACAGGAGGAAAAGGTAGATGTGATCGGCGAGCTTCTGAAAGAAGATGAAGAAGATCAGTCCACTATGGTTCCCAGACCTCCGGTTGTATGTGTAATGGGTCACGTTGACCATGGTAAAACATCTCTTCTTGATGCGATCCGTAAGACAAATGTTACAAGAGGCGAGGCTGGTGGTATCACTCAGCATATTGGTGCTTATGTGGTAGATATCAATGGTCAGAAGATCACATTCCTTGATACACCAGGACATGAGGCATTTACAGCTATGCGTATGCGTGGTGCCAATGCTACAGATATTGCAGTTCTTGTAGTTGCAGCAGATGATGGTGTGATGCCACAGACTGTAGAGGCGATCAGTCATGCGAAGGCAGCGGGAGTGGAGATCATTGTTGCTATTAACAAGATCGATAAACCAAGTGCCAATATTGAGCGTGTAAAACAGGAGCTTTCCGAATATGAACTGATCCCTGAGGACTGGGGCGGAAGCACAGCCTTTGTACCTGTTTCAGCAAAAACAGGGGAGGGTATTGAGGATCTGCTTGAGATGATCCTTCTTACTGCAGAGGTTTCCGAACTGAAAGCCAATCCTAACCGTGCGGCAAGAGGTCTTGTGATCGAGGCACAGTTGGATAAAGGTAAAGGACCTGTTGCTACCATTCTTGTACAGAAGGGTACTCTCCATGTGGGAGACTTTATTGCGGCAGGTGCCTGCAGTGGTAAGGTTCGTGCAATGATGGATGACAAGGGACGCCGGGTAAAAGAAGCCGGACCATCCACACCTGTGGAGATCCTGGGTCTTGGTGATGTGCCAAACGCAGGAGAGGTGCTGATGTCCTTTGAGAATGATAAAGACGCCAAGAATTTTGCAGCAGCATTTGTATCTGAGAATAAAAACCGTCTGCTGGAAGAAACGAAAGGCAAGCTTTCTCTTGACAATCTGTTTGACCAGATCCAGGCAAGTGACCTGAAAGAACTGCCTATCATCGTGAAGGCAGATGTACAGGGATCTGTGGAAGCGGTAAAACAGAGTCTTGTAAAGCTTTCTAACCAGGAAGTTGTAGTAAGAGTGATCCATGGTGGTGTTGGTGCTATCAATGAATCTGACGTAAGTCTGGCAGCTACCTCTAATGCGATCATCATTGGCTTTAATGTACGTCCTGATACTACTGCAAAGCAGCTGGCTGAGCAGGAAGGGGTAGATCTGCGTCTGTACAAAGTGATCTATCAGGCAATCGAGGATGTGGAAGCAGCTATGAAGGGTATGCTGGATCCAATCTACGAAGAGAAGGTGATCGGCCATGCAGAGGTTCGTCAGCTGTTCAAGGCTTCCGGTATCGGTACGATCGCAGGAAGTTACGTTCTGGACGGTATGTTCCAGAGAAACTGCAAAGTACGTATTACCAGAGGTGAGGAGCAGATCTATGAAGGCGAGCTTTCATCCCTGAAGAGATTTAAAGACGATGTGAAAGAAGTTAAGGCAGGCTACGAATGTGGTCTTGTATTTAATGATTTCAATGACGTAAAAGAAGAAGATAAGATTGAAGCGTATATCATGGTAGAAGTGCCAAGATAGAACATCCGGGCAAGCGTCAGGATAGGAGATAATTATGAGGAAAAACAGCATTAAGAATACCAGGATAAACGGTGAAGTGCAGAAAGAATTAAGCAAGATCATCCGTGAAGAGATCAAGGATCCACGTATTCATCCAATGACATCTGTCATGGCAGTGGAAGTAGCGCCTGACCTGAAAACATGTAAGGCATTTATCAGTGTCCTGGGTAACGAGGAAGCAAAGCAGTCCACGATCAAGGGTCTGAAGAATGCAGAAGGATATATCCGCCGGGAGCTTGCAAGGACATTGAATCTGCGGAATACACCGGAGATCCGTTTTATTCTGGATGAGTCCATTGAATATGGCGTGAATATGTCAAAGCTGATCGATGACGTAATGATGAAGGATGCAAAAACATCACAGCCTGACCAGGAAGAAAAATCAGGAGACGGAAGGGAAGAGTGACGAGGTAAGATATGGAGAGGATTGAAGAGATACTGAATGGCGTTAAGACATTGGGAATCGGAGGTCATGTCCGGCCGGATGGAGACTGTGTAGGCTCCTGTATGGCATTATATCTGTACATCAGAAAATATTTTCCGCAGATCAAAGCGGACATTTATCTGGAAAGCCCAAAGCCGGTTTTTCATTATATCAGTCACATTGAAGATATTAAGACAGAAGCAGACGGGGACAGACAGTATGACCTTTTTGTTACCTGTGATGTAAGCTCAAGAGACAGGCTGGCAGTTGCCGGGGAATATTTTGAACATGCAAAGAAAACTGCCTGCGTGGATCATCATGTAAGCAATCTTGGCTTTGCAGATGTGAATCATGTGGAGGGAGAAGTCAGTTCAGCCTGCGAAGTGCTTTACGGGCTTCTCGATCCTGAAAAAGTGGATAAGGACATTGCAACTGCTATTTATACAGGGATCGTTCATGATACAGGCGTGTTCCAGTATTCTTCCACCACACCAAAAACGATGCGGATCGCTGCCACGCTGATGGAAACAGGATTTAATTTCAGCAAGATCATTGATGAATCTTTTTATCAGAAAACCTACCTGCAGAATCAGGTAATGGGTCGTATTTTGGCAGAAAGCATTATGCTGCTGGATGGAAGATGCATTGTAGGCTGCATGAAAAAAAGAGACATGGATTTTTACGGTGTGGAAGGCAAGGATCTGGATGGAGTTGTAAGCCAGCTCCGCCTTACCCAGGGCGTAGAGGTAGCCATGTTCCTGTATGAAGTAGAAAGCCAGGTGTTTAAGGTTTCTCTCCGATCTAATGGCCAGGTGGATGTAAGTGCGATTGCCGTTTATTTCGGAGGAGGCGGACATATGCGAGCAGCAGGCTGTGATATGGCAGGTTCTGTATATGATGTGATCAATAACATATCCGAACAGATTGAAAAACAGCTGTTGGGACAGGACAAATAATGGACGGAATCATTGTAATCAGAAAAGAAAAAGGATATACCTCCCATGATGTGGTAGCTAAGCTTCGTGGGATTCTATCCATGAAAAAGATCGGCCATACAGGTACCCTGGATCCGGAGGCAGAAGGTGTGCTTCCGGTTGCTCTTGGCAAGGGTACCCGTCTGGTGGATATGCTTACAGACAAAGAAAAGACTTATGAAGCGGTACTTCGCCTGGGAGTGGTAACAGATACCCAGGACATGACCGGTACGGTTCTTGAAGAGCATCCTGTACATGTAACCGAAGAGCAGATCCAAGATACAGTAAATGGTTTCCTTGGAGAGCAGATGCAGGTTCCACCTATGTATTCTGCACTGAAGGTAAATGGTAAAAAGCTGTATGAACTGGCAAGAGAAGGTAAGACGGTAGAGCGTAAGGCCAGGCCTGTATTTTTCTACGGTATAGAGATCCAGAAGATTGCCCTGCCGCTTATAAAGCTTACAGTCACCTGTAGCAAGGGGACATATATACGTACCCTGTGCAATGATATTGGAGAGGCATTAGGCTGCGGAGGCTGTATGGAAAGCCTTGTAAGGACAAAGGTGGGACGATATACGCTGGAAGAAGCCTATACGCTGGCACAGGTGGAAGAGATAAGAGATCAGGGAAAGATATCCCATCTTGTGATTCCTGTGGAACAGGTCCTTGGTGAGTATCCCAAATTGATGTGTACCCAGGCTGGTGACAGGCTTCTTCAAAATGGAAATCCCCTGATCCAGGAGCTGGTAAATGAAAATGTTAAAGAAGGCTGGGTCCGTATGTATGGCAGCACAGGGAATTTTGTGGGGATCTATCAGTGGGATCAAGGGAAACAAAGGTATTTCCCTGTAAAAATGTTTATTTGAATGAGTGATATTTTTACAAGTATTGGACATGAATTGAATTAAGGAGCAGATGATGGAATATCTGAAGATAAACGGGGAATTTCCAAGGCTTGCACCTTGCGGTGTGACCCTGGGAAAGTTCGACGGGATCCACAGAGGCCATATGCGTCTGGTGGAAAAGGTACTGGAATACAAGAATATGACAGGCTCTAAGGCAGTGCTTTTTGCCATTGATGTAAATGAAAAGATGATCCTTTCCCGTAAGGAAAGGGCTGATTTCCTTGAAAAAGCAGGTATAGATGTTTTGGTGGAGTGTCCTTTGACTGACAGCTTTAAGCATCAGAAGGCTGAGAATTTTATAAAAGAGATTTTGCTTGGAGATTTGCATGCCGGTTTTGTAGCAGTAGGAGAAGATTATCGGTTTGGATACGGCAGGAAAGGTACTCCCCAGCTTTTGAAAAGTTTTGGTGCAAAATACGGTTTCCATGCTGAAGTTATCTCAAAAGAGATGGATGGCAGACGAAAGGTAAGCAGTACGTTTATACGGGAAGAACTGAAAAAGGGAAAAATGGAAAAAGTAGAGGATCTGCTGGGCAGACCCTATTTTCTTGCCGGAGAGATTTTGCATGGGCGAGGCCTTGGACACAGAATGCTTCTTCCAACAACAAATATGATTCCTGATCCGGATAAGCTGATGCCTCCAAACGGTGTTTATGTAACCGTTTCTCATTTTGAAAACCAGGTATATGGGGGAATCACCAATATTGGGTGTAAGCCTACAGTGGGAGGAGAATCCTTTATCGGCGTTGAGACCTACCTGTTTGATTGCAGCCAGGATCTATATGGAAAGCCCTGTAAGGTAGAATTTCTGCATTATCTGAGGCCAGAACATAAATTCCCATCCCTTGAGGCTTTGAAGACCCAGCTTTTAAAAGATGCACAACAGGGAAAAGATTTCATGGACAAAAACCAAAATATCATATATAGTTAATGATGTAGCTACTGTAAAGAAACAGTAAAAAAAGTGTAAAATACAAGGGAGATAATTGAGCAATGGCAGAGATTATTCTTGGACTTATGGGAGGGCTTGGGCTCTTCTTATATGGTATGAGGTTGATGAGCGACAGCTTGGAACAGGCGGCTGGAGCCAGGATGAGAGCGATTCTTGAGTTCTTTACAAAGACCCCATTACGTGGGATCCTTGTAGGTACTCTTTTTACAGCAGTGATCCAGTCATCCAGTGCCTGTACAGTTATGGTGGTCAGCTTTGTAAACTCAGGGTTGATGGATCTGTACCAGGCCGCAGGCGTGATCATGGGAGCTAATATTGGTACTACAGTCACGTCACAGCTGATTTCATTTAACCTTTCCGCACTGGCACCTGCCATTGTTATGGCTGGTATCATACTGGTAATGATTTCCAAGAAGGTGAAAGTCCAGAGAGTGGGCGAGGTACTTCTTGGCTTTGGTATCCTGTTTATGGGACTGAATACAATGTCCAGTTCCATGGCAGTTTTGAGGGAATCCCCTCAGGTAGTTGAGATCATGGGATCTCTTAACGGTCATTTTGCAGCATTGATCGTAGGTCTTGTGGTTACAGCAGTCCTTCAGAGCTCTTCAGCTACGGTTGGTATTGTGCTCCTCCTTGCAAATCAGGGGCTGCTGGATATGAGGATCTGTTTCTTCATTATCCTTGGATGTAATATTGGAGCCTGTGTATCTGCACTTCTTGCCGGTCTGAATGGCAAGCGTGATGCAAAGAGAGCGGCAATGATCCATCTGCTGTTTAATATTTTGGGTACGATCATCATGTATGTGGCCCTGACTGTGGCATTGGAACCGATCACACACTTTATTGAATTTGTTTCCGGAAGCAATCCGGGCCGTGAGGTGGCAAATGCCCACACATTGATCAAGATCGTGGAGGTATTGATCCTTGCACCGTTTATCAAGCAGATCGTAAAGATGACCGGCTGGGTTGTAAGAGGAAAGGAAGAGACGGAAGAAGAAGGCTTCCATCTTCAGTATATTGGCGAAAAATCAGTTTATTCTCCTACAACTGCTGTATTCGATGCGATCCGGGAGATGGAGAGAATGGGACATATGGCCATTTCCAATCTGGAGCGTGCCATGAATGCACTGGTTACGCTGGATGAGCAGGAGATCGAACAGGTATATCAGGTGGAGAGGCAGATCGATTATCTGAATCATGAGATCACCAGTTATCTTGTAAAGGTAAATGGTACTACTCTTCCGGCAGATGACGCAAAGAGCATTGGCGGTTTGTTCCATGTGGTGAATGATATTGAGCGTATCGGGGATCATGCGGAGAATATTGCAGACGCAGCAGTAGCCCGGTTGAAGCAGAATATCGGCTTCAGCGAATCTGCCAAGCGTGAGTTGTCCAGCATGCTGGACATGGTGATCAAGATTACCACATATGCGCTGGATATGTTCTCAAGCAATAATCAGGAACATATGCAGGAGATCCTGGATTTGGAAGATCATGTAGATGAAACAGAAAGGGAACTGCAGGAGTCACACATCCAGCGTCTTACCAGAGGCGAATGTACAGCCAGCGCAGGTATGATGTTCTCTGATATTATATCCGGTTTGGAGAGAGTATCTGACCATGCTACCAACATTGCTTTTTCCCTTTTGGACGACGATCCTATTGAGCAGCAGAAAGAGGAGCGTGCAAAAGCCGCTGGAAGATAAAGCTGTATCTGGTAACAATTAAACTGGGAAAGCAGCTGAATAGTTTTATAAAAACAACTGAAAAGTTTTATGAGAAACAAAAGGAACGTTTCATGAAAAGTCATGATAAATTTCATGAAAAACAACTGAAAAGTTCTATGGAAAAAGGTTTACAGAAAAAGGCGGATATGCTATACTGTCTTTTGTGTGGGTACAGCCCATATTCAGAGGTTGGAAACTCCGACCGTCTCTTAATATGCGGCGTTTACCTGCAGGCTTACGGTAAGGATTTGCCGGAGCATCTATAATATTATTTTAAGGAGGAAATCAAAGATGATTTCAAAAGAAAAGAAAGCAGCGATCATGAAAGAGTATGCAAGAAGCGAAGGTGATACAGGTTCACCGGAGGTTCAGGTAGCTATCCTTACAGCAAGGATCCAGGAACTTACCGAGCATCTTCAGAGCAACCACAAAGACCATCATTCAAGAAGAGGTCTTCTGAAAATGGTTGGACAGAGACGTGGTCTGTTAGCTTACTTAAAGAAAACAGATATCGCAAGATACCGTGCACTGATTGAAAAATTAGGTTTAAGAAAGTAATTAGTATGCGGAAGGGACGGATTTCCATCCGTCCCTGTTTTATGTACTAGGAAATTCCGTTGGAATTTCCTAGTACATAAAAAAGCCCTACCGGGCAGGATCGCACTGCGGCGGAAGGGTAGATGTCGCTTAAGGCGACCCGCCGCAGGCGGAGAATCCTGCTTTGCAGGATTCTTATGTTAAGGCAGCAGAAGTTATTCCGAGACTACTGAAAAGCCCAGTTGCTTTGGCAGGCAAATGGTTTTTTCAGTTGTTTCGGGCTTCTGTGTCAGATCAAAGAAAATAAGAGAATTGAAAAGGAGAAAAAAGATGTACAAAAGTTATTCCATGGAATTAGCTGGAAGAACGCTTACTGTAGACATCGGACGTGTTGCAAAGCAGGCAAACGGTGCAGCCCTGATGCATTATGGCGATACCACTGTACTGGCAACAGCTACAGCATCAAAGGAGCCAAGAGAGGGAATTGACTTTTTCCCTTTAAGTGTAGAATATGAAGAGAAGATGTACGCTGTTGGGAAGATCCCGGGCGGATTCAACAAGAGAGAGGGAAAGGCCAGTGAGCATGCGATCCTTACTTCCCGTGTGATTGACCGTCCAATGCGTCCTCTGTTTCCTAAGGATTATAGAAATGATGTTACATTGGTAGATATGGTTATGTCTGTTGATCCGGAGTGCAATCCTGAGATCCCTGCAATGCTGGGCTCCTCCATTGCTACCTGTATTTCCGATATTCCATTTGACGGTCCATGTGCAACCACACAGGTTGGACTGATTGATGGAGAGTTTATTATCAACCCTACTCTTGCACAGAAGGATATGTCTGACCTTCAGCTGACAGTTGCTTCCACAAGAGACAAGGTGATCATGATCGAGGCCGGAGCCAATGAGGTTCCCGAAGCAAAGATGATCGAAGCCATCTACAAGGCACATGAAGTCAATCAGGAGATCATCAAATTCATCGATAAGATCGTAGCAGAGTGTGGTAAAGAAAAGCATACGTATCAGTCCTGTGCAGTTCCGGAAGAGCTTTTTGCAGCCATCAAAGAGATCGTTCCTCCAGAAGAAATGGAAGTGGCAGTATTCTCTGATGACAAGCAGACAAGAGAGAACAATGTGGCACAGGTTACTGAGAAGCTGAAAGAAGCTTTTGCAGATAAAGAAGAATGGCTGGCTGTACTTGGCGAGGCTGTATACCAGTATCAGAAGAAGACTGTACGTAAGATGATCCTGAAAGACCACAAGCGTCCGGATGGACGTGCCATCAAGCAGATCCGTCCTCTGGCTGCAGAAGTGGATATTATCCCCAGAGTTCATGGTTCTGCCATGTTTACAAGAGGACAGACACAGATCTGTACAGTGACTACTTTGGCACCGCTTGCCGAGGCACAGAGACTGGACGGACTGGATGAGTTTGAAACATCCAAGAGATATATGCATCACTACAACTTCCCATCCTACTCTGTAGGCGAGACAAAGCCGTCCAGAGGACCGGGACGTCGTGAGATTGGTCATGGAGCACTGGCAGAGAGAGCTCTTGTACCAGTACTTCCAAGTGAAGAAGAGTTCCCATATGCAATCCGTACAGTGTCTGAGACTTTTGAGTCCAATGGTTCTACTTCTCAGGCAAGTATCTGCGCATCTACCATGTCTCTGGAAGCAGCCGGAGTACCAATCAAGAAACCGGTTGCAGGTATTTCCTGCGGTCTTGTTACCGGAGATACAGATGATGATTACATCGTACTGACCGATATCCAGGGTCTTGAGGATTTCTTTGGTGATATGGACTTTAAGGTAGCAGGTACCCATGATGGTATCACAGCTATCCAGATGGATATTAAGATCCATGGTCTTACCAGACAGATCGTAGAGGAAGCAATTGCACGTACCAAAGAGGCAAGAGAGTACATCCTTACAGAAGTGATCGAGAAATGTATCCCAGGTCCACGTCCAAGCGTTGGTGCTTATGCACCTAAGATCATCCAGATCCAGATCGATCCGCAGAAGATTGGTGATGTAGTTGGACAGCGTGGAAAGACCATCAATACGATTATTGAGCGTACAGGTGTTAAGATCGATATTACAGACGAAGGCGCAGTTTCCATTTGTGGTGTTGATGCCAAGAGTATGGAAGAAGCCAAGAAAATGATTGAGATCATTGCTACAGATTTTGAACAGGGTCAGATCTTTACCGGCCGTGTGATCAGTATTAAGGAGTTTGGCGCATTTGTTGAGTTTGCACCAGGCAAAGAGGGTATGGTTCATATTTCCAAGATCTGCAAGGAGCGCATCAACCGGGTAGAGGATGTACTTACACTTGGAGATAAGGTGACAGTGATCTGCCTTGGAAAAGACAAGATGGGAAGAATGAGCTTCAGCATCAAGGATGTTCCGGCAGAAGCAAGAAAATAAATTCTATTATTACAATAAGAGCAAAGGGCTGCTGCAGGATTGATGTGGCAGCTCTTTTTACAGGAGTTAGAATTATGAGAAGAATCGGAAAATTCCATAAAGTAAGCTTTGAAAGATTTGCCGGTGACTGGAAGGATTCATTTCCGGAAATGAAAGAGGAAGAAGTAAAGGCTGTATATGAGAATCTTTCTCTTCCCAGAAGAGCCACTGCAGGAAGTGCCGGGTATGATTTTTTTGCACCGGTAAGTTATACCATTAAGCCTGGTGAAACTGTGAAGATCCCTACTGGGATCCGTGTGGAAATGGAACAGGACTGGGTATTGAAATGTTATCCAAGAAGCGGTCTTGGATTTAAATATAGGCTGCAGCTGAATAATACAGTAGGGATCATTGACAGTGATTATTTCTATTCTGATAATGAGGGACATATTTTTGCAAAGCTGACCAATGATTCAAAGGAAGGGAAAATTGTGGAGATTGCTGCAGGCACAGGCTTCATGCAGGGAATCTTTGTAGAATACGGTATTACAGTAGATGATGATGTAACAGATGTGCGAAATGGCGGGTTTGGAAGTACCACAGGAAAATAAGGAAAACCTGGCAGACAAAAAAGAGGCCGGAGCCCCTGGAAGATTATTCCAGGGGAGCTCCGGCTTCTTCTGCATCCCGTGCATTCTGAAGGACAACATCAAAAGCAACGGCTGCTTTATTGTATTCTTCATCATCTTCAATATTTGCCAGCATTGGATCGCCGGATTCTGTGCGGGTGAAGGAGTAAAGATATACCTCTCCATCAGTATTCTGACCGTTCTCATCCAGAGGAAGAAGTGCAATGTATTCTTTTGCATCTACCGGGAAGATGGTCAGGATGGCACATTCTACTTCTGTATCATCCTCCATGGTGAGAGTGATGGTACGGTGGGAAGAAATGTCACTGCCGCCACAGCCGCCTGCACAGGAAGCGCAGTCGCTGGGGCTGCAGGAAGTACTGCCACTGCAGCCAAATTCTGTATCGCTCATAAAAATGAACCTCGCTTTTCTTTAATATGATACCTGTGGATCGCTTTATGCTTTGCACACCCACAGGTATCATTATACTAACAGATATGTAACCAGATTGCAATGACTGGTATTGTTTATTTGCTTAATGTAGCTTAATGTATGACTGGTATTGTTTATTTACTTAATGTATGACTGGTATTGTATATTTACTCAATATATCACTGGTATTCCTTATTTGCTTAACGCCCTGGAAGAGGAACGGGAGTAAATCAATTTCAGGAAAATAGGTGTGATCACGGAAGATACCAGGATCAGCAGGATCACAGCTGTGAAATACTTGGACTCGATCATACCAACCTGAAGGCCCTTTTGAGCAACGATCAGGGCAACCTCTCCACGAGTCATCATGCCTATTCCGATTTTGATAGAATCTTCGCCGCTAAAACCAAGTACCTTGGACATCAGTCCACAGCCTATAATCTTGGTGATCAGTCCTATTGCCACAAAAAGTACACAGAAAAGAAGAAGAGCAGGTGTCAGCTGATCAATGTTTGTTTTCAATCCAATGCTGGCAAAGAAAACAGGAGCGAATACCATGTATGAGCTTACATCTGCCTTGCGGGCAATGTATTCTGCATCATCAATGCTGCACAGGATAATACCTGCCACATAAGCACCGGTAATATCAGCGATGCCGAAATATTTTTCTGCAATATAGGCCATGGCAAAGGCAAGTACAAAGCCGAAAATAGGAAGTCTCCTTGTATGAGGATAACGCTTGTCCAGCCACTGGAAGAATTTGCAGATCAGAACACCCAGGATGAAGAAGATCAGGAAAAACAGCACAGTGGAAATGATCACCTTGGAAGGCTTGGAATTAGGATCTTTCATACCAATTACAAAGGTCAGTACAATGATCCCGATCACATCGTCAATGATCGCAGCACTCATAATGGTTGTTCCGGTTTCTGTTTTAAGATAGCCCAGCTCCTTCAAGGTGGCAACCGTAATACTTACAGAGGTGGCTGTCAGGATCACTCCGGTAAAGATCGCAGAGTAAAAACCGGAAGAACCGCCGGGAGCAAAACCATAATAGCAGCTATAAAGCAGATATCCGCCAAGAAGCGGGACCAGTACTCCTGAACAGGCGATCAGAAAGGCTTTCCAGCCTGTACGCATCAGATCCTTCAGACTGGTCTGAAGACCGGCAAAAAACATAAGCAGAACAACACCGATCTCGGCCAGACCGCTGATCAGATCTGTTTGCTGAACAAGACCAAGCATACAAGGACCAATCAGAAGTCCTGCAATGATCTCCCCTACAACCTGCGGTGCTTTCAGCTTTCCGGCGAGAAGACCGCACAATTTGGCAGAGATCAGGATAATGGCCAGATCTTTAAAAATCTCATAAGTTTCCATTCATAATTCCCCCTCATATAATAGGTATTTTAAGGTTCCTTTGTAACGGAACAATTATAGCATTGCTGTTTTAGGTATGCAAGCAAGAAAAGCTGTTTTTATCTGTCAAATTGTGTTATACTTATAACAGTATGCGAAAATGGATAAAAGCAATTGAAAACAGATTCGCAGCATCATATGGGCAGGTATCCTGCCCTGGTAAAGGAGCAAAGAATGAAACTTATTTCATGGAACGTAAATGGGATCAGAGCCTGCCTGACCAAAGGATTTGAGGAGAGTTTCAAGAAGCTGGACGGAGATGTTTTCTGTCTGCAGGAAACCAAGTGTCAGGAAGGGCAAGTGAAAATAGAACTTCCGGGCTATCATCAGTATTGGAATTATGCCAATCGTAAAGGATATTCCGGTACAGCCATTTTTACAAAAAAGGAACCTCTTTCAGTTTTTTATGGAATGGGTATAGAAGAGCATGATAAAGAGGGGCGGATGATCACACTTGAATTTCCGGAAGCTTATATAGTTACTGTATATACACCCAATTCCCAGAGTGAACTTCGCCGCCTTACATACCGGCAGCAGTGGGAAGCGGATTTTCTTGTTTATCTGCAGAAGCTCAATGAGCAAAAGCCTGTGATCTGCTGTGGCGATATGAATGTGGCACACAAAGAGATCGATCTTAAGAATCCTAAGAATAATCGCATGAATCCAGGATTTACTGATGAAGAGAGAGCTTGCTTTTCAAAATTACTGGATCATGGCTTTACAGATACTTTTCGGTATTTTTATCCGGAACAGGAAGGGATTTATTCCTGGTGGTCCTACAGATTTAAGTCCAGGGAGAAAAATGCAGGATGGAGGATCGACTACTTTCTTACCTCTTCTTCATTAGAAGATAGATTAAAAGATGCAAAGATCCATACAGAGATCATGGGATCCGATCATTGTCCGGTGGAATTGGAGATCGATCTTTGATATCAGCTGGGAGCCAATCCCCCAGCTGATATAGCCTCCGGCAGGATTGCAGAGGTGCGCAGGAGAAGTATGTCATGCAATTGCATGACGCGCACCTCGCAGCAAGAATGCCGAGGCATTCTTGAATAAAAAGTAGGAGGGCAGCATATGCAGTCTATGAATAACACCAGAATTAAACCGGGATATCCACAGGTCCTTGGAGCTTACAAGCTGGAGGGCGGATACAATTTTGCAGTTGAAGCTCCTGAGGATGCCCAGGTTTCCCTGCTCTTATATAAACGAAATCAGCTTGCACCAGTTGAGGAGATTCCTATTGGCCGGGAATACCGGACAGGCAGAGTTTTTGCCATCCGTCTTACAGATAAAAGCGTTGCCAGCTGCCAGTACAATTTTCTGATCAACGGAAGCGTGGTTCAGGATCCCTGTGCCTGCCGTCTGACAGGCAGGAGGAAATTTGGAAGTCCGTATACTGAGGATCCTCATGCAGTACGGTGTGAGCTTCTTAAAGATACTCCATATGACTGGGAAGGAGATGAAGGGATCCAGAGAGAATATAAGGATATGATCCTTTACAAGCTTCACGTAAGAGGCTATACAAAGGCTGCCGGAAGTACCATAAAGAAAAAAGGTACATTTCAGGGGCTGACAGAGATGATCCCTTATTGGAAGGATTTAGGGATCAATACCATTGAATTGATGCCTGCCTATGAATTTCAGGAAGTGGCCGATAAAAAGGAACAGGAAGGGATGATCACCAGCCGAAGGAAAAAGGACGAAGTGAATTTCTGGGGGTATATTCCTGGAAGTTACTTTGCCCCAAAGGAAGCCTACTGCGCCGGCAGAGATCCGGTACAGGAGTTTAAGGATATGGTCAAAGCACTTCATAAGGCTGGAATCGGCTGCATTATGGAAATGTTCTTCCCTAGGGATATCAGTCCACTGATTCCTTTACATGCCCTTCAGTTCTGGAAAGAATATTACCATGTAGACGGTTTTCATCTTCTGGGAGACGGAGTTCCGCTGGAACTGCTTCTTCGGGATGGCCTTCTTGCCGGCACAATGATCATGACCCAGGGATACGATATGAATGAATTTTACAGAGGACGGAAATTTGTGCACCGTAGCTTTGCTGAATACAATCCGGGATTTCTTCAGGATATGCGGCGCTTTCTGAAAAGTGACGAGGATATGGTTTCAGCAGCCAGATACCGCCTCTCCAGAAATCCGGACACTTACGGTGTGATCAATTATATGGCCAGCCAGGATGGATTTACCATGAATGATATGGTATCTTATAATTACAGACACAATGAAGCCAATGCAGAGGATAATTCGGACGGTTGCGCTTATAATTATTCCTGGAATTGTGGTATAGAAGGTTCAAGCAGGAAGACAGCCATCCGGCAGCTTCGGGAACGGCAGATCCGTAATGCATTTGCCATGGTACTTCTTGCACAGGGGACACCTATGATCTACGGTGGAGATGAGATCTGTAATTCCCAGGAAGGAAATAACAATGCCTATTGTCAGGATAACAGCATTGGCTGGGTAGACTGGAAAGGCCAAAAGAGAAATCAGGGAATCCATACGTTTGTAAAGAAGCTGATCCGTTTTCGAATGGAGCATCCCATCCTTCACGGGGCAACGCAGCTAAGAGAGTCAGATTATCTGGCAATGGGGCTTCCAGATATGTCCTTCCACGGCGAACGTGCCTGGTTTTGCAGCTCAGAGAATACCAGCCGCATGCTGGGCATTTTGTACTGCGGTGCATATGCAGGAGATCAAACAGCCGATGAGAATATTTACATTGGATATAATTTCTACTGGGAAAAGCGTTCTTTGGCATTACCGGATCTGCCGGATACCATGCAATGGAAAAAGGTGCTTGATACCTGGGATCTGACCGGAGACGGCTTCTATGAGAAAGAGAATGCCAGGGAGTATACCAAGTCTGTGGAAATCCAGCCAAGGAGCATTGTAGTGCTTCTTGGAGAACGGCTTCCTGTTCCCAGCAAAAGAAAAAAGAAAATACGTGATACAAAAAATGCAGGGCAGGAGGTAAAACATGCATCCGTGGCTTCACTTCAAAACAATCACAAAGCATAAACTGATGGTAATGGGTTATTGCTTTCGTATCGGACTATATAAGCAGGGCCTTCTTCATGATCTTTCCAAGTATTCGCCTGCGGAATTTCTTGTAGGATGCAGGTATTATCAGGGAGACCGTAGCCCTAACAATGCAGAAAGGGAGGCCACCGGAGTTTCCACAGCATGGCTTCACCATAAGGGAAGGAATAAACATCATTATGAGCATTGGGTAGATTATTCCCTTGATGATTCACATGTGATCATGGGTGCGCCTATGCCCAGAAAATATATTGCGGAGATGGTGATGGACAGGATCAGTGCATCCAGAACCTATATGGGAGATGCTTATACCTGTCAGGCTCCATTACAGTATTATCTGAAAAGCAAAAATAAATTATGGTTTGTACATCCAAAGACCAAAAGAGATCTGGAAGCGCTTCTTCGGATCCTTAGTGACCATGGGGAAGAAAAAGCGCTTCATTATATTAAAAATGTATATCTTCGTAAATAACAAACTTACAAAAGGGGGCTTTTTAAATGAAGAAATATGATTATCTGATCGTTGGAGCAGGTTTGTTTGGGGCTGTGTTTGCACATGAAGCGGCCCAAAAAGGGAAAACTTGTCTTGTGATCGATAAAAGAGATCATATTGGCGGAAATATTTATACAGAAGAAGTAGAAGGGATCCAGGTACACAGATACGGAGCCCATATTTTCCATACATCAAAGAAGAATGTGTGGGAATACGTGAACCAGTTTGCAGAGTTTAATCATTTTGTAAATTCTCCGGTAGCTATCTACAAGGATGAGCTTTACAACCTGCCCTTTAACATGAACACCTTCCATCAGCTGTGGGGAGTAAAGACTCCGGCAGAGGCAAAGGCAAAGATCCAGGAGCAGATCAGCCGTATGCATATCACCCATCCAAAGAACCTTGAAGAGCAGGCTCTTGCTTTGGTTGGACAGGACGTATACGAAAAACTGGTAGAGGGCTATACCAGAAAGCAGTGGGGCAGAGAGTGTAAGGATCTTCCTGCATTTATTATCAAACGTCTGCCGCTTCGCTACATTTATGATAACAATTACTTTAAAGATCCTTATCAGGGAATTCCAGTGGGGGGATATACCAAGATCATTAAGAAACTTCTGGAAGGAGTGCAAGTGTGCCTGAAAACGGACTTTTTTGCCAATCGTCAGGAGCTGTCTGCACAGGCTGACAAGATCCTGTTTACAGGAATGATCGATGAATTTTATGATTACTGCTATGGGGAACTGGAGTACCGTTCACTTCGCTTTGAAACTGAGGTTCTGGATATGGGCAATTACCAGGGCAATGCAGTTGTGAATTACACAGATTATCAGGTGCCTTATACCAGGATCATTGAACATAAGCATTTTGAGTTTGGCACACAGCCTAAGACTGTGATCACCAGAGAATATCCGGCAGCATGGGAAAAGGGCAAAGAGCCCTATTATCCTATCAACGACATGAAGAACAGTGAACTGTTTGACAAATATGAGCGCAGAGCCTTAGAAGAGAAAAATGTACTGTTCGGCGGACGTCTGGGTATGTATCGTTATATGGATATGGATAAAGTAATCGAAGAAGCCCTGAATATGGCAGAGACAGAACTGACCTATGAGGAACAGTGACCTGCCGCCAATCGTAACAACAGAAAGAGAAAACCAGGAGGATATTGAATTTATGGATACACCTATTATTACACAGTATTATAAGGAACATGACCCCATGAAAAGAAAAGAGCTGCTGGAGCAGTCCATTGCAGCAGGAGAGTGTCCCGAGGAGAATCAGATCCGTAAGGAACTGTGGGAGATCCGTTATGCAGAGCCATCCAAAGTAGACAAGGAGAATCGTGCAGACGGTTTCCTTTCACTGTGGATGGTCATGGAATTCAATAAAGAAGCAGGTAAGAAGCTGTTTGGATTTAAAGGTGCACAGAAAGAGATCAACAAGCATTTAAACCGCCTTCAGTTTGATCAGCTGAGAAGCAAGGGGGAGCTGTATGAGGAGATTTTGTACAGAGAATGCTGTCATCTTGTACAGATGTATGTGGATCTTTGCCAGACAGACAGATCCTATAATACCACTCTTTGCGGGATCGTAAGCATTAGCAAGGACAAAGCAAAGCAGAAGATCCAGAAGGATATTTATGAAACAGCCATTCATCTCCCAATGTCCATCAAAATGGAAGAAGAACTTAGTCTTATCACCAGAGCCGCCCGTGAGGTGTATGAACTCTACTTTCCCGGAGAGGGAGGCATCTGATTATTAACATGAGGGAGTTTACAGATTGGATAAAGGGAAGATGGGGCAAGGCTGTTAAAAAAACGGCAGCAGCAGTTTGTGCGCTTTGTCTTTGCATGCCCCAGACTGTATACGGCAGACCTGCTGTTTCCTCAGGGAACAGCATACAGATCAAGGATATTCCGCCTGCAGTTTCAGACAGCAAAAATACAAATAAAGTATCTTTTTACAGAAAAAACGGCACACTATATAAAACAGTATCCGTAGATAAGGAAGGTTATATTACCCTGCCTGGGATAAAGAATACATCTGCCTGCACATTTATGGGCTGGTCGGACAAACCGGGGCAGACGAAAGCACCAAAATATGAAACTGGTCAGAGGATACGGATTAATAGAAATCAGAAGCTTTATGCAGTGATGTTCAGAAGAAACAGGGAGCCGGATCTGAAAGAAAATCAGCTGGAGAAAGTAAACCTGTCCAAATACCGTAAGGTGATTTTTGTAGGGGATTCCAGAACACGGGGCATGGAGAAAACCTTTCTGGTTGATTTTGGAAAGGTGCCTAAGGGCGTATCCATGATCGCAAGAGGAGGACAGGGGCTATACTGGCTGAAGCAGACTGCAGTGCAAAGATTGTTTGCGGAGGTTCGCTGCCCTGCTTCAGAGAAACGGCCTGCAGCTGTAATATTTAACCTTGGTGCAAATGACCTGTCCTACTGTAACGCATACATTACCTATATGAATCAACTGGCAGAAAAGCTGAAAGCAAGAGGATGTAAGCTTTTTTACATGTCTGTGAATCCAATGAATAATGCTATGCGAAGGTCTGTATATAAAAACGAGACCAAGATCCGGGACTTTAATAACAGACTGAAAGCCGGACTTAGTGACAGCTTTACTTATATTGATACATACCGCTTTCTGATGCGTACAGGCTACAGTACTTTAGGCGGTGTGGGAAAGACTGTACGGTATGATGACGGTCTTCACTATGATAGTACTACCTATAAGCGTATTTATAATCAGTGCATAAAAAAGATCAATGGTAAATAACTGGAGGCATTTATGGATAAAGAAAAATTAACAGCCTACAAACTGATCAGGGAAGAGAATCTGACAGATATTCATTCTAAGGGATATATTCTTTCCCACAGGAAAACAGGGGCAAGGGTAATGCTGATTGAAAATGATGATGAGAACAAGGTTTTCTCCATTGCATTCCGCACTACCCCCAGGGACAGCACTGGAGTTCCTCACATTCTGGAGCACAGCGTGCTGTGCGGGTCTAAGGAGTTTCCGTTAAAGGATCCATTTGTGGAACTTGTAAAAGGTTCCCTGAATACATTTTTAAATGCAATGACATATCCGGACAAAACCTGTTATCCGGTAGCCAGCTGTAATGATCAGGATTTCCAGAATCTGATGCATGTATATCTGGATGCTGTATTTTTTCCAAATATATATCAAAAAGAAGAGATTTTCCGCCAGGAAGGCTGGAACTACCATTTGGAAAAGCCGGAAGGACCGCTGACCTATAATGGAGTTGTTTATAATGAGATGAAAGGAGCTTTCTCTTCACCGGATGATGTACTGGAAAGGGAGATCATGAATACTCTTTTCCCGGATACTACTTATGGGGTAGAATCAGGCGGTGACCCGGAGTCTATCCCGGATCTGACTTATGAACAGTTCCTTCAGTTTCACCGAACCTATTACCACCCTTCCAACAGCTATATTTACTTGTATGGCAATATGGATATGGCCGAAAAGCTGGAATTTATTGACAAACATTATCTGTCCGGGTTTGAAGCACTGGATGTGGATTCCCACATTGCTCCCCAACCTGCATTTAAAGCCTGCAGGGATACTGTGAAGGAATATCCTGTGGCAGAGAATGAAGGAGAAGAGGACAACTCTTATCTTTCTTACAATATGGTCGTGGGAGATACTACTGATAATGTGAAATGCCTGGCATTTGAGGTGCTGGATTATGCCCTTTTAAGTGCACCGGGGGCACCTTTGAAAAAAGCCCTTCTGGATGCAGGGATTGGTAAAGACATTTACGGTTCCTTTGAGGATGGGATTTTACAGCCATATTTTACAATTGTGGCAAAAGGATCCAATCTTGATAAAAAAGAGGAATTTGTAAGTCTGATCCGTCAGGTTTTAGGTGAGATCGTCCACAATGGTGTAGATAAAAAAGCAATCCTGGCAGGAATCAATTATATGGAGTTCCGATACAGAGAAGCAGACTTTGGTTCTTATCCCAAGGGGCTGATGTACGGACTGGACATTATGGGTGACTGGCTGTATGGTGATGAAAAGCCCTTTGCACAGGTTCAGCAGCTGGCTGTTTTTGAGCAGTTGAAAAAATCTGTAGATGAGGGATATTTTGAACAGCTGATCCGCGACTGCCTGCTTGAGAATCCCCATGGGGCTGTGCTTTGTCTTGTTCCCAAAAAAGGGCTGGCAGCAAAGCGTGAAAAAGAACTGGCAGATAAGCTGGAGAACTACCGCAAGAGTCTGTCAGAAAAAGAACTGGCTGAAATGGTTAAAAGGACACAGGAACTGGAAGCCTATCAGGAAGCTGAGGAGGATCCGGCTTTTCTGGAGTGTATCCCTATGTTGAAACGGACAGACATTAAAAGGGAAGCTGCAAAGCTGACCAACGATCCCCAGCAGGTGGATGGAAGTCTGTTCCTTTACCATGATGTGTGTACTAATGGCATCGGATATACAGATCTGATGTTCCAGGTACAGGATATGGAAATAGAAAAGATCCATTATCTTGGATTGTTAAAGTCTGTGCTTGGATTGGTAGATACAGAGAATTATACCTACGGTGCATTGTTTAATGAGATCAATGAAAACACAGGCGGGATCATGTGCGGTGTGGAAGTTTTTGATGATGCAAAGGATCCTCAGAAATTCACAGCGATGTTTTCAGTAAGAGGTAAAGCTCTTTATCCTAAGTATGAATTTCTGTTTTCTATGATCCGTGAGATTTTGTGTACTTCAAAGCTTACAGATACAAAGCGGCTCTATGAGATCATTGCCCAGATCAAATCCAGAGCACAGGCATCTCTTGTATCAGCAGGACATCAGACAGCTGTGCTTCGAGGCTCATCCTATGGATCCCGGATGGCTGCATTTCAGGATGAAATGGCAGGAATCGGTTATTATCACTTTATCGAAAATCTGGAAAAGGATTTTGAAGCAAAGAAAGATGAGATCGTGCAGAACCTGCAGCTGGTGATGGGACAGATCCTTTGCCAGGAAAATATGAGCATTAGCTATACCGGTGAAAAAGAATCTGTGGAGATGGTAAAGACACAGTTTGTTTCCCTGAAAAAGCTTATGGCACATATGACTGAAACAGACGGAAAACAGCAGATCAGTTGTACAAAGAAAAACGAAGGCTTCAAAACAGCCGGGCAGGTACAGTATGTAGCCCAGACAGGTAATTTTGTGGAAAAGGGCTTTGCTTATACAGGTGCTCTGGATATTCTGAAAGTGGCATTAAGCTATGACTATCTCTGGATCAATCTTCGTGTAAAAGGCGGCGCATACGGTTGTATGAGCGGATTTAAGAGAAATGGAGAAAGCTTTTTTGTTTCTTACAGGGATCCTCATCTGGCACGTACTCTGGATGTATATAAAGGGGTTCCGGAATACATCCGTCATTTCAACTCAGATGAAAGAGAAATGACCAAATATATTATCGGTACCATCAGTGGCAAGGATGTGCCAAGGACTCCAATGATGCAGGGGGCGATTTCCAAAACAGCCTATTTTTCTCATGTTACAGAGGAAATGCTTCAGAGGGAGCGTGATCAGATCCTGGATGCAACCGTAGAAGACATCCACAATCTGGCACCTGTTGTGGAGGCTGTGCTGTCTGACGGCCAGATCTGCGTGGTAGGAAGCGAAAGCGAAGTAGAAAAGAACAGAGATCTTTTCATGGAAACAAAGTCACTGATCACCTGTTAGAGAGGAATACGTATTTTATGAATGAAAATTTTAAATCCGGTTTTGTGGCTATTATCGGAAGGCCGAATGTGGGAAAATCCACATTAATGAACCATCTGATCGGCCAGAAGATCGCTATTACTTCTAAAAAGCCCCAGACTACAAGAAACAGGATCCAGACCGTATATACCTGTGATCAGGGACAAATCGTATTCCTGGACACACCTGGTATCCATAAGGCCAAAAATAAACTGGGAGAGTATATGGTTGCTGTGGCAGAACGTACCCTGAAAGAGGTAGATGCCATTATGTGGCTGGTAGAACCCACCACCTTTATCGGGGCAGGCGAAAGGCATATTGCCGAGCAGCTTCAGCAGGTAGGGGTTCCGGTGATCCTGATTATCAATAAGATCGATACCGTCAAAAAAGAAGAGATCCTTCCTGCCATTGACACTTACCGCAAAATCTGTGATTTTGCAGAGATCATTCCCTGCTCTGCGCTTCGCGGACAGAATACAGAGGACATTATTGACAGTATTTTCAAGTATCTTCCCTATGGCCCCATGTTTTACGATGAGGATACTGTTACAGACCAGCCCCAGAGACAGATCGTAGCAGAGATCATCCGTGAAAAGGCTCTTCATGCTTTGGATGCAGAGATCCCCCATGGAATCGCAGTGGCCATTGACAGAATGAAGGAGCGTCCTGGGAAGAACCTGATGTATGATATAGAAGCAACTATTATATGTGAGCGGGATTCCCATAAAGGGATCATTATCGGCAAAGGCGGTGCCATGCTGAAAAAGATCGGCAGCAATGCCAGATATGAATTGGAACGGATGCTGGAAGCAAAGGTAAATCTTAAGCTTTGGGTAAAAGTAAAGAAAGACTGGCGCGACAGTGATTTTATGATCAAGAATTTTGGTTATGACAAGAAGGAAATCTGAAAATGAGTGATCTGATCACAGTACAGGGAGTCGTTCTGTCTGCAATGCCTGTAGGAGAATATGACAAACGGATCCTTCTTCTTACAAGGGAGCGGGGGAAGATTTCAGCTTTTGCAAAGGGAGCAAGGCGGCAGAACAGTCCGTTTATGGCAGCTGCCAATCCCTTCGTTTTTGGAAGTTTTACCCTTTATGAAGGGCGCAGCAGTTACAACCTGAACCAGGTATCAGTTACCCATCATTTTGTGGAGCTTGCAGGAGAGCAGCCGGGTATCTATTATGGTTACTATTTCCTGGAATTGGCTGATTATTTTGGACAGGAAGGCACAGATGAAAAAGAAATGATGAATCTTTTATATCTTTCTGTACGTGCGCTTTTGAATCCAAAGATTGATGACAGACTGGTGCGGTGCATATTTGAACTGCGTACTATGGCGGAACAGGGACTGATGCCGGAGGTTTTTTCCTGTGGCAGCTGCGGACGCAGAGCAGGAGAAATGAAAGAGCTTTTCTTTTCCCAGAGCCTTCACGGCATTGTCTGCCGGGAATGTGTGGAGCAAAGGACAGCACCGGATGCCATCAGGGTCTCCGGTGCTGCAGTATATGCCATGGAATTTATTGTAAGCCAGCCAATGAATAAGCTGTATACCTTTACTGTGAACGAACAGGTACTTAAGGAACTGGAGCGCTGCATCCATACATATGTGGAAAGAAATACAGACAGAAAGTTTAAAAGTCTTCAGGTCCTGGAAGTGATGAAATAATTTCAAGGTTGAAAAACCAAGGGGATGCTAGTATAATTAGGAACATCAGATGTAAGGTGACATGCGCATCTTGCAGCAGGAATGACAGCATTCCTGAATAAATAAAACCGCTGCTTGCAGGCGGAATATCATGAAGAGAAAATGAGGAGAACTGTTATGGAAAAAACAATGGACAAGATCGTAGCATTGGCAAAAGCCAGAGGCTTCGTATATCCCGGTTCAGAGATTTATGGTGGTCTGGCGAACACATGGGACTACGGCAATCTGGGTGTGGAATTAAAGAATAACGTAAAGCGTGCCTGGTGGCAGAAATTTGTTCAGGAGTCTCCTTATAATGTAGGCGTTGACTGTGCCATCCTTATGAACCCTCAGACATGGATCGCTTCCGGACATCTGGGAGGATTTTCTGATCCTCTGATGGATTGTAAAGAGTGCCATGAGCGTTTCCGCGCAGATAAGCTGATCGAGGATTTCTGTGCAGAGAAAGGCTTGGAGATCGAAGGCGGATCCGTTGACGGATGGTCCCAGGAGAAGATGATGGACTTTATCAAAGACCATTCCATTCCGTGTCCCACCTGTGGGAAGCACAACTTTACAGACATCCGTCAGTTTAACCTGATGTTCAAAACATTCCAGGGTGTTACAGAAGACGCTAAGAACACTGTATATTTAAGACCTGAGACTGCACAGGGTATTTTTGTTAACTTCAAGAATGTACAGAGAACTTCCAGAAAGAAGATTCCATTTGGTATTGCTCAGATCGGTAAATCCTTCCGTAATGAGATCACACCAGGTAACTTTACATTCCGTACCCGTGAGTTTGAGCAGATGGAGCTGGAGTTCTTCTGTGAGCCAGATACAGACCTGGAGTGGTTTGCATACTGGAAGAAGTTTTGTCTTGACTGGCTTAGTGCCCTTGGCCTTAAGGAGGATGAGGTACGTTACCGTGACCATTCACCGGAGGAGTTAAGCTTCTACAGCAAGGCTACCACAGACGTTGAGTTCCTGTTCCCATTTGGATGGGGCGAGCTGTGGGGGATTGCAGACAGGACTGATTATGACCTGACACAGCACCAGAACGTATCCGGCCAGGATCTGAGTTATTTTGATGATGAGAAGAAGCAGAAATACATCCCATACGTGATCGAGCCATCACTTGGTGCTGACCGTATGGTACTGGCATTTCTGTGCAGCGCTTATGATGAGGAAGTTCTGGATGCTGAGAAGAATGATGTACGTACTGTGCTTCGTTTCCATCCGGCACTTGCACCTGTAAAGATTGGTGTACTTCCGCTTTCCAAGAAGCTGAATGATGGTGCTGAGGCTATTTATCACAGTCTTTCCAGGAAATATAACTGTGAGTATGATGACAGAGGAAATATTGGCAAGCGCTACAGAAGACAGGATGAGATCGGTACACCGTTCTGTGTCACTTACGACTTTGATTCTGAAACAGATGGCTGCGTAACCGTACGTGAGCGTGATTCCATGGAGCAGGTACGTATTAAGATCGATGAGCTGGATGCATATTTTGCAGATAAGTTCACTTTTGAGGTAGGTAAATAATCGGAGGTAAAAGGGTCTGCCTGTGAAAGGGCAGGCCCCTGTTTATTTTATGGAAAAAAGATGGGAAACACTGGATATCCTGAAATGTATATGTGCTTTTGGTGTGATCAGCATACATCGGGGATTTCCGGGAGACACTGGGATGTATCTGAAGATCTTTTTCAGGTTTGCAGTTCCTGTGTTTTTTATGATCACAGGGTTTTTCTACAGTGATACCATAAGAAAAGGGAAACAAAAAAAACAGATCCTTAAGATCCTGAGGATAGGGATCCTGGCGAACCTGTTTTATTTTGTATGGGATCTTTTTATTGTGTATTATTATGGCACAGGCAATATTGAGGGAAAGCTTCAGAAGCTTCTTACCCCTGAGAAGATCCGTGATCTGCTCATTACCAATGAATCTCCTTTTCGTTCCCATCTGTGGTATCTGGGTGCTATCCTGTATGTGCTGATCCTGGCAGCCTGGCTTGTAAAAAAAGAAAAACAGTATTGGATGCTGATCCTGACACCCTTTCTTCTTGCCGGGGATCTGATCTTTGGAAAGTATTCACTGCTTTTATGGAACCAGGAGATTGATTATATTTACGTAAGAAATTATCTGTTTGTAGGGATTCCTTATTTTGCCATTGGCTGGGCGTTAGGGATCCATAAAGAGAAAAAGCTGGAAAAAAGCCGCTGGTGGAAGGGACTTTTGTTTCTTGCAGGTGGGGCAGTATTTACCTGGACCAGCTTTTACGAAAGACGATATCTGGAGTCTGTGCAGGCAAATGCACCACGGGAGCATTATATCAGCACTACGTTTCTTACTGTGTGTGTATTTTGTGTGTTCCTTTGCTGGGCAGGTTTTTACAAAAGAAGGATTCTTACCGGATTTTTTGCATGGCTGGGCAGGAATTGTGCAACAATGATCTATATCCTTCACCCGGCTGTGATCACAGTGATGGATCTTTATCTGAAAGACGGTACAGATCCGTGGAGTATGGCATATAGCACATATGCACCTGTGCTGATATTTGCATGTACAGCTATTATTTCCATGATTTTATTTGGCGTAAAAAATATATTAATCAAAATCTTACAATAAAACATTGACTTCCTACACTTTGGTTGTTAAAATTTACTATTATAAACCAATGTAGAGGAGGAAATGTCACTATGGGGAAAAAAAGAAACATTATCGTAGGTCAGTCAGGAGGTCCTACTTCTGTTATTAACTCCAGTCTTGCAGGCGTATACAAGAATGCCATTGAGCGAGGCTTCAACAAAGTTTATGGTATGCTGCACGGGATCCAGGGACTTTTGGATGAACAGTACATTGATCTGTCCACGCAGATCCATTCCGAGATTGATATTGAACTGTTGAAGAGAACACCGTCTGCTTTTCTTGGGTCATGCAGGTACAAGCTGCCGGAGATCCATGAAGACAGAGATATTTATGAGAAGATTTTCAAGATCCTGAACAAGCTGGATATTGATGCATTTATCTACATTGGCGGTAATGATTCTATGGATACCATTAAGAAGCTTTCCGACTATGCCATCCTTACCGGCCAGACCCAGAAGTTCCTTGGGGTGCCTAAGACCATTGATAATGATCTGGCACTGACAGACCATACTCCTGGTTTTGGTAGTGCTGCCAAATATATTGGGGCATCCACAAAGGAAGTGATCCGGGATGCGGAAGGCCTTACCTATAAGAAAAATATGATCACTATTATGGAGATCATGGGCCGTAATGCAGGCTGGCTTACCGGTGCCACTGCTCTTGCCAAGACAGAAGAGTGTGAAGGTCCGGATCTGATCTATCTGCCAGAGGTTCCTTTTGATATTGACCGTTTTTTGGTAAAGGTAAAGGAACTGCTGAAAAAGAAATCCTCTATTGTGATCGCAGTCTCTGAGGGTATCAAACTGGCAGATGGACGTTATGTATGCGAGCTTGGAAATGTAGGAGACTATGTAGATGCCTTCGGACATAAGCAGCTGCAGGGTACAGCTACTTATCTGGCCAATTTCCTGGCAGCAGAGTGTGGATGCAAGACCCGTGCAGTGGAGCTTTCTACTTTACAAAGAAGTGCATCCCATATGGCATCCAGAGTTGACATTGACGAAGCATTTATGGTAGGCGGCGCTGCGGTGAAAGCAGCAGATGAAGGAGATACAGGTAAGATGATCGTGATCGACCGTGTATCAGATGATCCTTACATGGCTGCTACCGGGATTTATGATGTGCACAGGATCGCCAATGAGGAGAAGCTGGTTCCAAGAAGCTGGATGAATAAGGATGCTACCAATGTTACCAAGGATTTCATTGATTATATCAAGCCTCTGATCCAGGGAGACTATCCTCCGATGATGGTAAACGGACTGCCCAGACACCTGGTATTAAATAAAAATGCAGGAAAAAAACGAAAATAGACAAAAAAGACTGGTAAAAATACAGACACAGCGAAAAATAGCCTTGACTATTGCCGGATAACTCTATAAAATAACTATGTGCGTATAAAAAACATATTTCATGTTGAAAGAACAATTTATTTAGGAGGAAAATGTAAAATGGCAAAATGGGTTTACATGTTTACAGAAGGTAACGCTGATATGAGAAACCTTCTGGGTGGTAAAGGTGCCAACCTTGCTGAAATGACAAACCTGGGTCTTCCTGTTCCGCAGGGCTTTACAATCACTACTGAGGCTTGCACACAGTATTATGAGGACGGCAGACAGATCAATGACGAGATCATGGGTCAGATCATGGAAGCAATCACCAAAATGGAAGGAATCACCGGCAAGAAATTTGGTGATAAAGAAAATCCTCTGCTTGTTTCCGTTCGTTCTGGCGCTAGAGCTTCTATGCCAGGTATGATGGATACTATCCTGAACCTTGGTTTAAACGAAGACGTTGTTGCTGTATTATCTGAGAAATCCAACAATCCACGTTGGGCATGGGACTGCTACAGAAGATTCATCCAGATGTATTCTGACGTAGTTATGGAAGTTGGTAAGAAATATTTTGAAGAGCTGATCGACAAAATGAAAGCTGAGAGAGGCGTTAAGCTTGACGTTGAGCTTACAGCTGACGACCTTAAAGAGCTTGCTATGCAGTTCAAAGCTGAATATAAAGAGAAAATCGGTGCTGATTTCCCATCTGATCCGAAGGAGCAGTTAGTTGGTGCAATCAAAGCCGTATTCCGTTCCTGGGACAACCCACGTGCTAACGTTTATCGTCGTGACAACGATATCCCATATTCCTGGGGTACAGCTGTAAACGTACAGATGATGGCATTTGGTAACATGGGTGATGACTGTGGTACTGGTGTTGCATTTACAAGAGACCCAGCTACAGGAAACAAAGGTCTGTTTGGTGAGTTCCTTACCAATGCACAGGGCGAGGACGTTGTTGCTGGTGTTCGTACACCTATGCACATTGCTGAGATGGAGCAGAAGTTCCCTGAAGCATTCGCTAAATTTACAGAAGTTTGCCATACTCTGGAGACACACTACAGAGATATGCAGGATATGGAGTTCACTGTTGAGCATGGCCAGTTATACATGCTGCAGACACGTAATGGTAAGAGAACCGCTCAGGCTGCTCTGAAGATCGCTTGTGACCTTGTTGACGAGGGAATGAGATCTGAGGAAGAGGCAGTTGCAATGATCGATCCTCGTAACCTTGATACACTTCTTCATCCTCAGTTCGATGCTAAGGCTCTTAAAGCTGCTACACCGATGGGCAAAGGTCTTGGAGCTTCTCCTGGAGCTGCTTGCGGTAAGATCGTATTCACAGCTGATGACGCTGTTGAATGGGCTGAGAGAGGCGAGAAGGTTGTTCTTGTTCGTCTTGAGACATCCCCAGAGGATATCACAGGTATGAAATCTGCTCAGGGTATCCTGACAGTTCGTGGTGGTATGACATCTCATGCAGCAGTAGTTGCCCGTGGTATGGGTGAGTGCTGTGTATCCGGATGCGGTGATATCGCTATGGACGAAGCTAATAAGAAATTTACACTTGGCGGAAAAGAGTTCCATGAGGGAGACTTCATCTCCATCGATGGTACAACAGGTAACATCTATGACGGTATCATCCCGACTGTAGATGCTACAATCGCTGGTGAGTTCGGCCGTATCATGGCTTGGGCTGACAAATACAGAACTATGAAGGTTCGTACAAACGCAGATACTCCTGCTGACGCTAAGAAAGCAGTTGAGCTTGGTGCAGAAGGTATCGGTCTTTGCCGTACAGAGCATATGTTCTTCGGCGAGGGACGTATTGATGCATTCCGTGAGATGATCTGCTCCACAACAGCAGAGGAGAGAGAGAAAGCTCTTGCAAAGGTTCTGCCATATCAGCAGGATGACTTTGAAGGACTGTTCGAGGCTCTGGAAGGCAACCCGGTAACTATCCGTTTCCTGGATCCGCCGCTTCATGAGTTCGTTCCTACAGAGGAAGAGGATATTAAGAAGCTTGCTGAGGCACAGGGCAAGAGCGTTGAGGAGATCAAGACGATCATCGCTTCCCTTCACGAGTTCAACCCGATGATGGGTCATCGTGGATGCCGTCTTGCAGTTACCTATCCTGAGATCGCTAAGATGCAGACAACTGCAATCATCCGTGCAGCTATCAAAGTTAAGAAAGCACACGCTGATTGGGACATCTGCCCAGAGATCATGATCCCGCTTGTAGGTGATGTAAAAGAGCTTAAATATGTTAAGAAATTCGTTGTTGAGACAGCAGATGCTGAGATCGCAGCAGCAGGTGTTGATCTGAAGTACGAAGTTGGTACTATGATCGAGATCCCACGTGCAGCTATCACAGCTGACGCTATTGCAACAGAGGCAGACTTCTTCTGCTTCGGTACAAACGACCTTACTCAGATGACCTACGGATTCTCCCGTGATGATGCTGGTAAGTTCCTGAATGCTTACTATGACGCTAAGATCTTCGAGAACGATCCATTTGCAAAACTGGATCAGGTTGGCGTTGGCAAGCTGATGGAAACAGCTATCAAATTAGGAAAACCGGTTAATCCAAACCTTCATGTAGGTATCTGTGGCGAGCATGGTGGAGATCCGTCTTCTGTAGAGTTCTGCAACAAGATCGGTCTTGATTATGTTTCCTGCTCACCGTTCCGTGTACCGGTAGCTCGTCTGGCAGCAGCTCAGGCAGCAATCGCTGAGAAGAACGCATAATTAAATTATTATAAAAGGGCAGCGCAGGATATCCTAGTTTGAGGTGATTTTGCCAGCCACCCTGATAATTGTCCAAACGTAAGAATTGACCTTGCAGGTCTGAGAAATCAGATCCGCAAGGTCTTTTTTGCATAGTTCTGCATCTTGGTGCTTTGAGTAAAATAAAGGAATGATTGCAGGAATTTATTAAAAATCCCTTGAAATAATGTAAAGAATATATTACCATATAGCTAACGAACGATAGCTTAAAAGCCGTATAAATGCAATTTTTTGAAGAGGTAAAATGGATTGAATCATAACAGAAAAGAAGAGATCATATTGACAACACTAGAGCTTGCTGCTGAAAAAGGTCTTGCAGGTGTTTCCATGAGCATGATAGCTGATAAGATTGGCATCAAGAAACCATCGCTTTATAAGCATTTTTCCTCTAAGGAAGAAATTGTGGAAGCAATGTATCAGTATTTAAGAGAACAGTCCAAGAAGAATGCTGGTATAAAACCGTTGGATTACAGCCTGTTTTTTCAGGGAAAAACTGCATATGAGGCATTGCAGGGAGTGGTGCAAGGCTATATCAATATGAACCATCAGGAAAAGATGCTTGCCTTCTATAAGGTGATATACTCTGAGCGTAGTATCCAACCAATGGCAGCAAGAATTGTAGCAGAAGAAACGGAACGGATGATTATTGCAACCAAGCAGTTATTCTATGCAATGGAAGTACATAAGATGCTTCATTTTGAAAATGCAGATATGAGTGCGGTCAGCTTTGCCATGACAATCCATGGTCTGATGGATTATGAATTGGATCAGAAATATGGATATAATAAGGAACATATAGATCATAAGCTTTTAGACGATTATCTGAATTGGTTTTGCAAAGAAAATGCTGTTAAGAATGGTGATTAGCAATAAAAAAAGAATTCTGCTTCTGTGGGTAACGCATTCGCTGTTTATGGGGAAGCTGTTTTATCAAAAATATGCTATACTTTTTTTCGGAGGTGCATAAAATGGATCAAATTAAAATTGGAAAATTTATAGCTGACTTGCGGAAAGAAAAAGGTTTAACACAGAAACAGCTGGGAGAGAAGCTGGGTGTAACCAATAAAACAATTTCACGTTGGGAGAATGGCAACTATATGCCTGATGTTGAAATGTTGTCAATACTGTCAAAAGAATTTAGCGTAAGTATTAACGAGATTATAAGTGGAGAACGGCTTGCTGCAGAGACCTTTAAGGAAGCTGCCGACAGCAATCTTATGACAGCGCTGGATAACAGCACTTTTACGCTGAAAGAAAAGATAACATTTTTTAAGAAAAAATGGCTGCATGAACATATTGCAACGATCATTCTGTGTGTCGTTGCCTGGGTAGGCCTTGTAATATCCCTGAAACTAAAATTACAGGATACAGATGCATATGTGCTTTTGGGCGCAATTGGCAGTATGATTGCTGTATTTTTTTATATAGTGCTGTACAACCGAATGATGGCATATGTGGAAAGTCATGCCTATCCACCAACATCAGATATGAAAACACAAAAAGAAAAAATACCGCCTGTGTAAAATTACACAGGCGGTAAATCATTATCGGACGATAAGTGCTCTGGAAAATTAGCAAATACCCTGAGCCATCATAGCATCAACAACCTTCTCGAAGCCGGCGATGTTAGCGCCTGCTACATAGTTGTCTTCCATGCCGTAGCGTTTTGCTGCATCATCTGCCTTGTGGAAGATATTGATCATAATGTTGTGAAGCTTCTCATCTACCTCTTCAGCAGTCCAGGAAAGTCTCATGGAGTTCTGGCTCATCTCAAGAGCAGAAGTAGCAACACCACCAGCGTTAGCTGCTTTACCAGGCATAAAGAGAACACCATTCTCCATCAGGTAGCTTGTTGCATCAAGAGTAGTAGGCATGTTAGCACCCTCAACTACATATTTGCAGCCATTTGCTACCAGTGCTTTTGCACCGTCAAGAGAAAGCTCGTTCTGAGTTGCACATGGCAGATATACATCACATTTGATATTCCAGATGCCGAGACCTTCTGTGTAGGTAGCACCTTCAACACGGTCTGCATATTCTTTGATACGTCCACGTTTCACTTCTTTGATATCTTTTACGATATCAAGCTTGATGCCTTCCGGATCATGGATAAATCCGTTGGAATCGCACATGGCAACAACCTTGCCGCCTAACTGCTGTGCTTTTTCTACTGCATAGATAGCAACATTACCGGAACCGGTAACTACGAAAGTCTTGCCGGCAATTGCATCCTTGTGTGCTTTCACGATCTCGTCCAGCATGTATACAACACCATAGCCTGTAGCCTGGGTACGGATCAGGGAACCGCCATAGGTAAGACCCTTACCTGTAAGAACACCCTCATAAAGGTCACGGATACGTTTGTACTGTCCGAACAGATAACCGATCTCGCGTCCGCCTACGCCGATATCACCAGCCGGTACGTCAGTGTCAGCACCGATATATTTGGAAAGCTCTGTCATGAAGCTCTGGCAGAATGCCATAACCTCTCTGTCAGATTTACCCTTAGGATCGAAGTTGGAACCACCCTTGCCACCGCCGATAGGAAGACCTGTCAGAGAGTTTTTGAAGGTCTGCTCAAAACCAAGGAATTTCAGGATACCCTGGTTTACTGACGGATGGAAACGAAGACCGCCCTTGTAAGGTCCGATCGCACTGTTGAACTGTACACGATATCCTTTATTTACCTGAACAACACCGTTGTCATCAACCCACGGAACACGGAAGGAGATAATTCTTTCCGGCTCAACAAGGCGCTCCAGAAGGGAAACACTGCGGTATTTCTCCTCATTTTTGTCGATTACTACTTTAAGAGAATCAAGAACTTCCTTTACAGCCTGATGGAATTCCGGCTCGCCAGGGTTCTGTGCTACGACTCTCTCATAAACTTCTTCAGTATAAGACATTGTAGTTCCTCCTCATCCATATTGATTTTGATATGAAAATTTTTTCGAGTGCTATTATACACTAAAGTATTAAAAAAGAAAAGAGCTACATTTATTTTTTTTTAACAGAGTTACAATTAATTTTTTTTTTAACAATCTTCATGGGATGAGGACTTGCGAAAAATCGGTAAATATGAGAAGATAAATATAATCGTTGTGCCCTCAGGGCAGAAAAGAGGTAATTATGAGAAAATTTGAAAAATCCAGTAAACTTGATAATGTATTATATGATGTGCGTGGACCTGTAGTAGATGAGGCAGCAAGGATGGAAGAGGACGGTATGGAGATCCTGAAGCTGAATATCGGCAATCCCTATCCCTTTGGCTTTTCAGCACCCCAGGAGGTAATTCTGGATATGCTGAGTAATGTACGTACATCCCAGGGCTATTCTGATTCCAAAGGGATTTTTTCTGCAAGAAAAGCTATTATGCAGTATTCTCAGCTGAAGAAGCTTCCCAATGTTACCATGAGTGATATTTATACAGGTAACGGTGTAAGTGAATTGATCAATCTGTGCATGCAGGCACTCCTGAATAATGGGGATGAGATCTTGATTCCTTCGCCGGATTACCCCTTATGGACAGCTACAGCTACTCTTGCAGGTGGAAATGTTGTCCATTATATCTGCGATGAGCAGTCTGACTGGTATCCGGATATGGATGATATCCGCAGCAAGATCACAGACAGGACAAAGGCCATCGTTATCATTAACCCCAATAATCCTACCGGTGCAGTATATCCCAAGGAAGTGCTGGAGCAGATCGTACAGATCGCAAGAGAGCATGAACTGATCATCTTTTCAGATGAGATTTATGACCGTCTTGTTATGGATGGATATGAACATACTTCCATTGCGTCCCTGGCACCGGATCTGTTCTGTGTTACATTTTCAGGACTGTCCAAATCTCATATGATCGCAGGCTTCCGTATTGGGTGGATGATCCTCAGCGGTGCAAAGAACAAGGCAAAAGGTTATATCGAAGGCCTGAATATGCTTTCCTCCATGCGGCTTTGCTCCAACGTTCCTGCTCAGTCTATCGTACAGACTGCTCTTGGCGGCTATCAGAGCGTGAATGAATATATCCAGCCGGGTGGAAGGATTTATGAGCAGAGAGATTATATCTACAAGGCACTTACTGATATTCCAGGGATTACAGCAGTAAAACCAAGGGCTGCATTTTACATTTTCCCTAAGATCGATACTGAGAAATTCAATATTATGGATGACGAGCAGTTTGCCCTGGATTTCCTTCATGAGAAGCAGGTACTTCTTGTGCCTGGAAAAGGCTTTAACTGGGGACAGCCAGATCATTTCCGCGTTGTGTATCTGCCAAATGTGCGCCAGTTGGAAAAGGCAACTGACAGGTTGAGAGAATTCCTTTCCACTTATCATCAGCGATGATAAGAATCAGCTTATGACAGCTTCTTTAAGGATACCGGGATACTTTGAATAGAGTGAACAATAACATGAATTTGTGCGGGAATGCAGCTGGATGGATTCTTTGGTTTACCTGAAGGAAATATGATGTTATAATATTGCCAATAGAAAGGAGATTGTTTAATGACAGGATTTAATATGAAAGTAACGCCGGAAATTGAAAATCTGACGGAGATCTGTAAAGATCATTCCACCCTGGACCTTTCTCTTTATGGGAAATATGATGTAAAGCGCGGTTTGCGAGATGTGAATGGTAAAGGTGTGCTGGCCGGACTTACCCAGGTATCCAATGTGTGTGCCACAAAGGTAGTGGATGGCAAGGAAGTGCCATGTGCAGGAAAGCTGTCTTACAGGGGATATGATATCAAGGATCTTACCAGAGGCTTTATTGAGGATGACCGATTTGGCTTTGAGGAAACAACCTACCTTTTAATGTTTGGTAAACTGCCAACTGCGCAGGAACTGCAGGATTTTACCAAACTTCTTGCAAATCAGAGATCACTGCCTACCAATTTTGTCAGAGACGTGATCATGAAAGCACCTTCCAAGGATATTATGAATTCACTGTCAAGGAGTGTGCTTACTCTTTACTGTTATGACAAAAATCCAGATGATATTGCACTGCCTAATGTTCTGCGTCAGTGTTTGAACCTGATCAGCGTATTCCCGCTTTTGTCAGTTTATGGCTATCAGGCATACAATCATTATTCATGTGGGAAGAGCCTGTATATCCATAATCCTAAGAAGGATTTGTCTACTGCGGAGAATATTCTCCGTATGCTGCGCCCAGATAAGAAATACAGCCATTTGGAGGCAAAGATCCTGGATCTTGCACTGATTCTTCATATGGAACACGGCGGTGGTAATAACTCCACATTTACCACAAGAGTTGTGTCTTCTTCAGGTACAGATACATATTCTGCTGTGGCAGCAGCTCTTGGCTCCTTAAAAGGACCAAAGCATGGCGGTGCCAATATTAAAGTAGTGAGCATGTTTAATGATATGAAGAAGCATATCAAAGATTTCTCTGACGAAGATGAGATCCGCGTATATCTGAGGAAGCTTCTTCACAAAGAAGCCTTTGATAAACGGGGACTGATCTATGGTATGGGACATGCAGTTTATTCCGTATCTGATCCACGTGCACAGGTATTGAAGGGCTTTGTAGAGAAGCTTGCCAAGGAAAAGGGCAGGATGAAGGATTATCAGTTGTATGCCAATGTAGAGCACCTGGCACCGGAGGTGATCGCACAGGAGCGCCGGATCTACAAGGGCGTAAGCGCCAATGTGGATTTTTACAGCGGTTTTGTGTACAGCATGCTGGATCTTCCTCTGGAATTATATACACCTATGTTTGCTGTGGCACGTATTGTAGGATGGAGTGCGCACCGTATGGAAGAGCTGATCAATGTAGACAAGATCATCCGTCCGGCTTATAAGAATGTACTGGATCCGTCAGAGTATGTGCCGCTTAGCGACAGGTAAGGGGGCATTGACACAAGTGAATGGCAAAAAAGAGGCAGCACTGGTACTGGAAGGCGGCGGCACAAGAGGTGTGTTTACTGCCGGCGTGCTGGATTACCTGATGGAAAAGGAAGTTAAGTTTCCTTATGTGATCGGCGTTTCAGCAGGTGCCTGTAATGCGATAGATTATGTTTCAAAACAGATCGGCAGGACAAAGGACTGTACGATCATCCAGGATCGGAAGAATCGTTATATTGGTACAAAGGATGCCTTGAAAAAGGGATATCTTTTTGATATGGACAGACTTTTTGACGAATATCCTAACCGGCTTTTTCCTTTTGACTTTGATACTTACTTTGCTTCTGATATCCAATGTGAAGTGGTTGTGACCAATTGTCTTACTGGAGAGGCTATGTATCTTTCAGAGAAGCAGGACAGGGAACGGCTTCTCACGATCTGCAGGGCTTCTTCCAGTATTCCATTAATAAGTCCTGTGGTAGATGTGGATGGTATTCCTTGTGTGGATGGAGGCGTGGCAGATTCTGTGCCTCTGATTCATTCCATGAAGCTGGGGCATCAGAAGAATGTGGTAGTGCTTACTCGAAATAAAGGCTATCGTAAGAAAGCACCCGGGAAAAGCAGACTTCTTTATACGGCTGCATTGAAGAAATATCCCAATCTTTTAAACGCACTTTTGAACCGTTACCGGAATTACAACCGGGTAATGGAGCTGGTGGAGAAATGGGAAGAAGAAGGCCATATTTTTGTGATCCGTCCGGAGGTGGAGCCTGTGTCAAGAACTGAGCAGAATGTAGATAAGCTGACAGAGTTTTATGATCATGGGTACCAGCTGATGAAGCAGCGTATGGAAGAGATGCAGGCTTATCTTGAAAAGTAGGAAGCCAGGCCAGGGACGGAAACACAAAAACAGAAATTGTATGAAAGAGGATAGCGAATGTTTAAGTGCTTTTATCCGGATCAATATTTGGATTCCACATATCAGATCAATTTTGAACAGCTATATGCCAAAGGCTTCCGGGGGATTCTGTTTGATATTGATAACACGCTGGTGCCTCATGGGGCACCGGCAGATGAAAGGGCCAAAGCCCTTTTTGCAAGGTTGAAAGAACTTGGCTTTGGATACTGTTTTGTATCCAACAACAAAAAGGATAGAGTGGAGCCTTTTTGTGAAGAGACAGGTGGATGCTGTGTATATAAGGCTGGCAAGCCGTCACCAAAGGGCTATCAGAAGGCTATGGAGCTTCTGGGCACGGAGCGGAAGAATACACTTTTTATCGGAGATCAGCTATTTACTGATATTTACGGTGCAAAGAAGGCAGGGCTTTTTTGCATTCTTGTGAAGCCGATCCATCCAAAAGAAGAGATTCAGATCGTTCTTAAGCGTTATCTGGAAAAAATAGTTTTATTTTTTTATCAAAAGCAAAAGAAGGAGGGGAATTCATGAACCATATCGTTATCATTGGATTTATGGGTTCAGGAAAAACTCGAGTGGGGAAACGTCTGTCCAAGGATCTTGGACTGCCATTTATTGATGTGGACAGAGTGATCAGCAAAAAGATGGATATGTCTATCAAAGAGATTTTTCAGAGATTTGGGGAACCGTATTACAGAGCACTGGAAACAATGACCATCAAAGGCTTGATCGAGGACAAGGAGAAAAAGATCGTTTCTCTTGGCTCCGGTCTTCCGGTACAGGAACAGAACCAGAAGTATATAAAACAGCTGGGTACTGTTGTTTACCTGAAAGGATCTGCAGACGTGCTTAAAAAGCGTATGGAAGGCAGTGGGAATACCAATCCGCTTCTGGAAGGTGATGACAGGGATGAGAAGATGAAAAAGCTTCTGAAGCAAAGAGATCCTATTTATGCAGGTTTTGCCGATATCCAGGTTGTTACAGGTGTAAAGCCCTTTGATGATCTGATCAGTGAGATTGAGGAAAAATTAAAAGAGAAATAAAAAGAAACGAGATCATTTATAAGGACAAATTGTATAAATCAAAGGACAATTTGAAACGGAAAAATATAAATGGCAAGATAAGTAAAAAAACAGTTGAAAAATATTCCTGGGTATTATAAAATATTTTTTAGCGATAAGCACAATTAAGGAGGAAACACAAGTATGATTTCAGCAGGTGATTTCAGAAACGGCGTCACAGTGGAAATTGATGGCAATGTATGTCAGATCGTAGAATTTCAGCATGTAAAACCTGGTAAAGGAGCTGCTTTCGTAAGAACCAAATACAAAAATATCATTACAGGAGCTGTACTGGAGAAGTCTTTCCGTCCTACTGAGAAGTTCCCTACAGCACGTATTGAGCGTGTAGATATGCAGTATCTGTACAATGATGGCGGACTGTATTATTTCATGAACGTAGAGACATTTGACCAGATCGGCCTTACAGAAGAGCAGGTAGGCGATTCTCTTAAATTCGTGAAAGAGAACGAGATGGTTAAGATCTGTTCTCACAATGGTAATGTATTTGCTATTGAGCCGCCGTTGTTTGTAGAGTTGCTTGTTACAGAGACAGAGCCAGGGTTTGCAGGTAATACAGCACAGGGTGCTACCAAGCCGGCTGTTGTTGAGACTGGTGCACAGGTTATGGTACCGCTTTTCGTAAACGAAGGCGACAAGCTGAAGATTGATACAAGAACAGGAGAGTATCTCTCCAGAGTTTGATGCGGCCAGGCTGCCCTGCAGCAGAAGCTTCAGACAGACATGAGAGCGATGCGTGTGGATACACGGACAGAAGGGATGCTGCACATGGCAGCATCCCTTTCAATATATGCCGAATGTGAGAGGTTTTCCACCTCTATAGGTGATGAGCAGTAAATGATTATCAGTGAGGGATTTTTACACTGTTTTTGAAGAACAACGAATATCCCGGAAAGGAGAGAGATGGAGTATACATACTTAGGAAAAACAGGGCTTCGTATTTCAAGGATGGGATTCGGAGGTATTCCTATCCAGAAAATTGATGCAGAGGGTACACGGACGCTGATGCATAAGCTGGCAGAAGAGGGCGTAAATTATATTGATACAGCCAGAGGCTATACAGTCAGCGAGGAGTATCTGGGATATGGTCTTGAGGGGATCAGGGATCAGTTTGTGATCGCAACCAAGAGCATGTCCAGGACTAAAGATGCAATGGCAGCCGATATCCAGATCAGCCTGAATAATCTTCGTACAGATCATATTGATCTGTATCAGGTACACAATCCTTCTATGGATCAGCTGGAGCAGGTGATCGGCAAAGGAGGTGCACTGGAAGCACTTGAAGAAGCAAAGGCATCCGGAAAGATCGGACATATAGGTCTGACTGCACATTCTACAGCTGTTTTTGAGAAGGCACTGGAGCTTGACTGGGTTGAGACTATCATGTTTCCATATAATATTGTGGAGAATCAGGGAGAAGAGCTGATTCGTAAATGTGCAGAGAAGGGGATCGGATTCATTGATATGAAGCCTTTAGCTGGCGGAGCTATTGAGGATGGACGTCTTGCACTGCGTTATGTCTGTTCCAATCCGGATGTAACTGTGACCATCCCGGGAATGGCTGAGATTGCCGAATTAGAAGAGAATATTGCTGCCTGTTCAGATCAGACACCTCTTACCTTAGAAGAAAAAGAGAAGATGGATGAGGTGCGCAGACAGCTGGGAACCAATTTCTGCAGAAGATGTAATTACTGTGCGCCTTGCAGCGTAGGGATCGGTATTCCGAATGTTTTTCTTATGGAAGGTTATCTGTCACGTTACAATCTGGAAGAGTGGGCAAGAGCCCGTTATGAGAAGCTTCCGGTGAAGGCTTCTGCATGTATCGGATGTGGGAAGTGTGAGACAAGATGTCCTTATCATTTACCAATCCGTCAGATGCTGAAGAAAGCAGCACAGGAATTCGGAGAATAGGATTTGAGTTGAAATAATTTGAAATAATGCTGTGATTGATATGAAATAATGTTGTGATTTGATATGAAATAATGCTGTAATTTGCCTTGACAGCCGGTGGAAACATGATTATAATTCTTTAACAAGAGAGTTGATAGTAAGACTGTCGGCTGTCAGGTAGTGACAGATATGTTCTGCCACACAGTTTCAATTCGTCTGCGTACCAGCAAAGATATCCGATTTTATCTATTCGGGCTTGTACTGGTTTCGACGGGGGTTTTGAAGTTGAGGAAGCCATCCGCAGCTCCCGAACTGCGTTAAAACGGGAAATTCTAAATATAAACGCTGACGATCAGTTAGTAATGGCAGCCTAAGTGCTGCCCGTCAGACCTGATGCACTCACACATCAGGAGCCTGGCGTCGACTATGTGAGAAACCTTGTCGGTTAAGCTTTGTCCCGGCAGATGTATTATGAAGCTACTGAAGCAGTAAGCCTGTCTGTGGGCGTGCTGTGGAGGGAATGTTAAAACATTGACTGTGATGGGAGATGCCGCAAGGGATAGACTTTCGGACGCGGGTTCAATTCCCGCCAGGTCCATAGAATGCAGGCTTTTAAGTGTACCTGCATTTATGAGAAGGAAGCATAGCTCAGCTGGGATGAGCGTTCGCCTCACACGCGAGAGGTCGCGGGTTCGAGCCCCACTGCTTCCACTATAAAAAACTGCTGTACAGTTTGTGCAGCAGTTTTTTATATGCAAGAAATAACAATTACCTTTCGTAATTCCCAGTAGTCCGGTTCTTCTTGATCTTGGAGTTCATGGTAATGATCATGTTGGGAAGCTGTGGATTCTTGATCTTGTGGCTGAGAATCTCAGCAGCCATGATCCCCATTTCTTCACTGGGGGCAATGATGGTGGTAAGGGATGGATACAAGGAGGAAATGGTAGGGGTTCCGTCATATCCGCAGACCATCACATCCTCCGGTACCTTGATATTCAACCGTTCCAGGCAGGTGAGTGCTTTCATAGCCAGGATATCATTGGCACAGACAAGCAGGCTTGGAAGCTCCAGGGCCTTAAAGCGATCCTGCATCCACAGGTCATCCTGGAAGTTTTTATTATCAGAGATAATGGAGTGTTCTTTGTAAGTAGATAGAAAACCGTAGGTCTGTGCCACGTTCAGAAAGCCTTTGAACCGGTCATAAAAGCTGAGGCAGTAATTCGGATCACCCAGAAATCCTATAGTGCTTGGCTTGCGTTCTTCGATTACAGAAGAATACAGTTTTACAGAAGCAGTATAATTGTCTGCTACCAGAATATCTGCAGGCAGGTCTCCCTGGGTAAAGGAACTGTATATGTCTGAGAAAAGCACAGGCTTTTTCAGGGTGCATAGAAATTCACAGTAATCCCGGTCAAAAATCTCCAGTGCAAGGATAGCATCTGTATTTTGGATGTGGAAACTAGCTGGTAATGTATGGTTAGCAAGCTCACAGTCTGTGATCAGATGAAGGGACAGAGAATAGCCGATCTTTCCAAGTGCCTGTTCTAACGACATCATGAAATAGGAGGCCATATGGAAGCTATCCGGTATCATATGTAAAAATAAGGCAATATTGCCGCTTTGCCCAGGCAATGCTTCTTCTTTGACTGCCTCAGGAATCGTGTCTGACCGGAAGGCTTTATAATTCATCAGTTTTGCACGGTTCAGAATGATTTCTTTTGTCTTTTGGGACACATCACCAGAGTTATTCAGAGCTTTAGATACAGTGACTCTGGAAAAACCCAGGGAATCTGCAATGTCCTGTATGGTTGTTTTTTTCTTATTCATCTCACATCTCCTGAATATAGGGTTCTTTCTATAATTCAGTATAGCGTAAAATGTTAAAAATGTAAATACATAAAATGAAAAAGTAAAAAATGTATTACTAAATATTGTGATTTAAGACAAATAGTATAAAGAAAACTATACATAATTTACGAAACGATGTAAAAAAAGAAAAGATAATTGACTATAAATGATAAATATGTTAATATAAACATACCAAAAAAATGTAAAGAAATGAAAACAAGGAGGAAAGCAAATGAGTAAAAAGGCAATTGCACTTTTAATGGCAGGATGCATGGTTGGTTCAATGGTGGCTCCGGCTGGCACAGTAATGGCACAGGAATCAGATCTTTCAGGGACAAAGATCACATTCCTGAATACTAAAACAGAGATCCAGGATTACCTGGAAGATATGGGAGCTGCATTTAAAGAAGAAACAGGTATTGAGGTGGAATTCTATACCAATACGGAAGAAAACCATATTACCGAGAAGTATGCAGCAGGGGAGCCGTACACCATTATGATGATGGATTATCCGGATGTGGCAGATTATCAGGAATATCTGTATGATCTTAGCGGAGAGAAATGGATTGGAGACGGAGGATCCCAGTATGGTTTGACTTTGGATGGAAAAGTATATGGATTCCCATTTGTAATTGAAGCTATGGGGCTGATCTATAATGCGGATGCCATCGAGAAGATTACAGGAGAAACATTTAACTGGGAAGACTATAGCAATCTGGAAGCTTTTAAAGGTCTTTTGGACAAACTGGTAGAAGGCGGCATGGAAAGTCCGGTTGCACTGAACCAGGATGACTGGTCACTGGCAAGCCATGTATTTGGACAGGCTTATTGTGCAAGAGAAGATGGAAGTGAAGAAGCATCTTTGGCTTTTGTAGACGGACTGAAAAAGGGAGAAGAAGATCTGGCGAATGATGAGGACTTTAATGCATTAATGGATCTGATCGATGTATATATGGAGTATAACATCAACAAAGATGATCCTCTTTCTGCAACCTATGATATGAATGATGAGTATCTGAAAGAAGGAACCGTTGCATTCTGGCCAAATGGAAGCTGGGCCACAGATGTAAGTGAACTTACAGATAATGTGGGAATTATGCCATACCCGATGGATACCAAGGATGAAGTGAATGCCCATAATCTGGTCAGCGGAGCTACCAAGATGCTCGCAGTTGACGCAGCATATTCTTCTGAAGATGAGCAGAAGGCAGCTCTTGAATTTCTGAACTGGCTGGTATACAGCGATTATGGCCAGAAATTCATGGTAAATACATGTTCTCTGATTACTGCATTTTCCAATAATACACAGGAGCCTGAGGCTGCATTAAGTGCATCTGTTGCATCCTTTGTAAAGAATGGATCTTCTGTATATTGGTATCAGGCAATGCCAAGTGATCATAATACAGTAGTTGGTGCTATTCTTCAGAAATATATCTCCGGTGACATGGATCGTGATGAATTGATTTCCGAAGTCAGCGATTACTGGAAAAATCATGAATGATAATGCCAGGGGCAGCCAGAGAACTTAAGAATCCTGGTTGAACCCTGAGAAAGAGATGCTGTACAGATCTTGTGCATATATAGATGAAAGTCTGGTGCCGGGATTATACAGCATCTCTTTTGAAACAAGTGTCGGCCCCCTGGAATACAGGATCTTAAGATGCAGGATTTATAGGAATAAATGAAAGACAAACATAGGAGAGCAGCATGAGTATATCTAAAAAAAGCAGGACAAAGATAAAGAATACAGGTACATTTCTCGTATTTGCCGGACCATCGCTATTCTTTTTTGTGATGACGATCCTGGTTCCGCTTGTTTACGGCGTTTATCTAACGTTCACGGATTGGAATGGGATTTCCAGAGAAAAGAACATAGTGGGACTGGAAAATTATATAAAGGCTTTTGGGGATGTGAAATTCTGGCAGTCCCTTCTATTAACCATTATTTTTACAGGAATTGCGCTGCTTCTTGTAAATTACATAGCATTTCATTTGGCAAGGCTGGTGACGAAGGGAGTACGTTTCCAGAATTTTTACCGTGCATCCTTTTTTACCCCAAATCTGATCGGAGGAGTTGTCCTGGGGTATATCTGGCAGTTTATTTTTGGAAGGGTGTTGGTGGCTTTTGGCAAATCCCTGGATATTGGATTCCTTTCAAAGTCCTGGCTGTCTGACACAAAGCTGGCCATGGCTGCACTGATCCTGGTAACTGTGTGGCAGTATTCCGGTTATATGATGCTGATCTATATTGCCGGTCTGATGAACGTACCCAAAGAACTGCTGGAAGCCGGAAAAATTGACGGCTGTGATGAAAAAGCCTGCAGGAAATATATCGTTATGCCAATGATGATTTCTTCATTTATTATCTGTATTTTCCTTACAATTACCAGATGCTTCATGACATATGACCTGAACTTTTCATTGACAGAAGGAAATCCCTTTGGTTCAACAGTAATGGCCTCCATGTATGTTTACAGAAAAGCTTTTTCAGAGAAAAACTATGGCCTGGGACAGACAGAAGCCATTCTGCTGTTCGTGGTTTGTGCTTTTGTTTCGTTGATGCAGATCTATTTTACAAAGAAGAAGGAGGTTCAGGCATGAGAAAGAAAAAAACATACGGGAAAAGTTCTTTTCTGCTTACTGTTTTATTGCTGGTTTACATATTTCCCTTTTTCCTGGTGCTGATCAATTCCTTCAAAAGCAAAAGAGATGTGGTTAAGAATCCGCTGTCGCTTATTGGTGAAGAAGGCTTTTGTCCGGAAAATTATCTTCTTGCTTTGAAAAGAATGGATTTCTGGAATGTTTTTCTTAATTCCCTGCTGATCACGGTAGTCAGTGTGCTTTTAATCGTTCTATTTTCCAGCATGACAGCCTATCTGTTTGCAAGGTGTAAATGGAAGATCAATAAGCTGTTCTTTTCCCTGATGATCCTGTCTATGGTGATCCCTTTTCAGGTATTGATGATTCCTATTGTTTCGGTGTATGGATCAGTGCTTCATGTGCTGAACAGCCGGCTTACGCTAATCTGCATGCATGTAGGATTTGGGGTCAGTATGGGAACCTTTATGTTTCATGGTGCTATTGTAAGCTCTATCCCATTGGAATTGGAAGAGGCTGCTAAGATTGATGGCGCTTCCAGAATGAAGATTTACAGGTCTGTGGTACTGCCCCTATTAAAACCTACGGTGGTCACTTTGGTGATCATTGATTCGCTGGCAATCTGGAATGATTATCTGCTTCCAAGCCTGGTGCTGGTAAAAAAGGAATTGTACACACTTCCTATTGCAGCCCAGTCCTTCCATGGGGATTTTTCGTCAGACTATGGATTGATGATGGCAGGAATGGTTATGTCAGTGATACCGATTCTGATTTTGTACTTTATTTTGCAGAAACATATTATTGAAGGCGTTGTGGCAGGAGCAGTAAAAGGCTGAGATTGTGAGGAGATTATGACAGGATGTAATTACATTTTTTATACACCGGAATATCAGTATGAAGGAATGCCTCATGGGGAAATGTGTGGGGATTTGATGCCTTTTTACAAAGACGGAGTGTATACATTTCTTTATCTTTATAAGTATTGCATTTATGCAATAGAGACAAAAGATTTTGTGCATTATGACCATTTCAGACTGGTGCTTCAGAATGGAACACCACAGGAGCAGGACTGGCATGCTGCAACAGGCAGTGTGTGCTGGGATGGGGAAAAATATTATTTTTATTATACCGGATTTTGCGAAGGAAACAGAGGAAAAGCAGGCAAATATGAGCAGGCAATCCTTCGGGCTGTAAGCTGGGATCTGCAGATATGGGAAAAAGACAGGGATTACATATTCTACCCGGATGAGGAGCATTTTGCAGGCAGACATTGGAGAGATCCCCATGTATTCTGGAATCCTGTTCTTGGTAAGTATTGTATGCTGGTTACCGCCTGTGAAAAGGATGGAGATAAGAATCGCAGCGGCTGTACCGCAGTATATGTTTCAGAGGATATACGAAGCTGGGAATATTATGATACCATCTGTTCGCCGCGGATAGATCCCACGTTGGAATGCCAGGACGTTTTTCAGATGAATGGAAGATGGTATCTGACGTATTCCTCCTATGAAAAACAATGGGAAACAAAATATAAAATGGCTGATTCCTTTAATGGCCCATGGGTACCGCCTCTCTGGGATGAAAAATTTGACGGCAGGGATTTCTATGCTGCAAAAACAGTTTCTGACGGGATCAACCGATATCTGGTGGGATGGCAGTCTATCCGGAAGGACTGTACCAATGATGGCAGGTACGTATGGGGCGGAAATGTGATCGTCCATCAGCTGGTTCCAAGAGAAAATGGAGAACTGGGTGTAAAAATACCGGATACGATCCTTCAGTCTTTTTCTAAAAGAATAAGTCTGGAACAGATTCCTAAATCTGGATTTTGGAAATGCAGTTCAAAAACAGGAACGGCAGATTTGCTGACAGAAGGAGTTTCCAAGGATGGTTTTGGCTGGATACAGCTGGGGGCAATGAAAAATGTATGTCTGATAAAAGCCAGATTGCAATGGACAGAAGGAACTCATGCAGTTGGAATCATGTTCCATGTATCAGGAGACAAAATGAATCAATGGTGCCAGCTGCGTCTGGAACTGGGGCATGACCGAATGGTACTGGAAAGATCCGGGAAAACAGAAAAGGATCAGTTTTTTGAAGAAACCCGCCCTGTTCATTTTAAAGAAGACAGAACTGTACAGATTTTCATTCTTACATCTAATGATATTGTGGCAGCTTATGTTGATGATGTGGCCCTTTGTGGAAGATGTTATGGTTTTAAACCTGGTAATGCAGGAGTTTTTGCAGAATACGGAAGCGTGCAGGTACAGCAGTTTGAAATGTACGAAGGGGAAGAACAGAACGAAATCAGATAACAGAACAAAAGATTGCAACCAAAGAATTGGATTGTCAGATATGTGTTCTGATGACAGGAGGCGCTGATGAATTTATTTGGGAATATTTTTCCTTATGGGAAGTTTGGCAGTTCCCGTGCCATTAATGGGGAAAATCCTACGGGAGAAAAGGGTAAAGGAGGAATGGCATCGGGAAGCCTGGGCAAAGGCCGAAAAGGTCATCCATGCTTTACTGATATTGCACCAGGCAGTACTACAGTTCTGGCAGATATACATGGGTGTGGGGTAATTAATCATATTTGGATTACAGTGGATAACAAAACCTCTCAGGGTGACTGTTTTGTGCTTCGGGACCTGATACTCCAGATGATCTGGGATGAGGAAGAATATCCAGCTGTAGAGGTACCATTGGGGGATTTCTTCTGCTGTGGTTTTGGGAAAGAATGTATGGTAAATTCTTATCCCATTGCAGTAGTGCCGTCTCGTGGACTGAACTGTTATTTTCCTATGCCATTCAGGAAAAGAGCACAGATCCGCTTGATCAGCCAACATAAAAATCCTGTGCCAGCCTTTTTTTACCAGATTGATTACTGTTTGTATGATTCTCTGCCGGATCCAGTATTTTATTTTCATGCAAAATGGAACCGGGAGCCTGTAACCTGTAAAAAGAAGGATTATACCATTCTGGACGGGGTCCATGGAAAAGGCATTTATGTAGGAACTTATATTGCACTACAGACACTGGAACGGTATTGGTGGGGAGAGGGAGAAGTGAAATTTTATTTGGATGGAGATAAGGATTACCCTACTATCTGTGGCACCGGAATGGAGGATTATGTGGGCGGTTCCTGGAGTTTTGCAAGCCCGGAACCTGGTAAAATGAAAGAACAGACCTATTCCACTCCTTTTCTTGGATATCCTTATTATTCTGCCCATGATGATCTGACTACGCATCCTTATCATAACGATGACTGTCCTCCCATGCGGGGAATGTACAGGTTCCACATTCCGGATCCCATATATTTCCAGGAAGATATCCGCGTAACTGTACAGCAGATCGGAATGTCCCATAATGGATTGTTTGAGCGGCAGGATGATGTGTCCAGCGTGGCATATTGGTATCAAATGGAGGGTGGGAAGAACCGGTATGAACCGCTGCCACCAAAAGAGGAACGGTGGCCCCGATAAACTTGTGGATAGCAATCATATCCCTTCACACAAAAGTCACAAACTTGCCTTGAAATGCCCACAAATCAGTTATATTATATATTTATAATTTTTTGGGCGAATAACAAGGAGGTTTATAAATGGATACACTTAAGATTCTCGTAGTGGATGATGAAAGCCGTATGAGAAAGCTGGTAAAGGACTTTCTGTCAAAGAAGAATTTCCAGGTGCTGGAAGCCGGTGATGGTGAAGAGGCCATGGATATATTTTATAAAGAAAAGGATATTGCATTGGTGATCCTGGACGTGATGATGCCGAAGATGGATGGCTGGGAAGTGTGCAGGGAGATTCGTAAGGATTCCAAAGTGCCTATTATCATGCTCACTGCAAGAAGTGATGAAAGAGACGAGCTTCTGGGTTTTGATCTGGGAGTGGATGAGTATATATCCAAGCCATTCAGTCCTAAGATCCTGGTGGCAAGGGTAGAGGCGATCCTGCGCCGTACAGGGCAGGGCAGCCAGCAGGATGTACTGTCAGCAGGCGGGATCGTGATCGATAAGGCTGCGCATCTTGCTACTGTAGATGGGAAGGCTATGGATTTAAGTTTCAAAGAATTTGAACTTCTCACATATTTTCTGGAGAATCAGGGCATTGCCCTTTCCAGAGAGAAGATCCTGAATTCTGTATGGAATTATGACTATTTTGGAGATGCAAGAACCATTGACACCCATGTAAAGAAGCTGCGCAGCAAAATGGGTGAGAAAGGGGAATACATCAAGACCGTTTGGGGTATGGGCTATAAGTTCGAGGTGGGAGAATGAAATCACCAGGGAAGCATAAAAAAGCCGCAAAAGCCCCAAAACTGCACACTATGAAGCACCAGATCACCTTTACTTTTATAGGGCTTCTTTTACTGTCCGTGCTTGCAATTACGTTGATCAATGGAATTTTTCTTGAAAAATACTATGTGTCACGGAAGAAAGAGGTTTTGCTGGAAGCCAAAGAGGTTCTGGCGCAGATCGATGTTGATGAAGTGGTCCACGATGACGGTACAGAAGAGGAATTGCCTTCGCAAATCGCACAGTCAGGTTCCAGAAATAATCTTACCTGGGTATTGATCAACAGCGATAACACCAAGTATATCTGCTGGCCGGAGAATGAGGATCAGCTGCGAAACAAGCTGTTTTTCGGGTATGCAAGCAATCTGGATGATGACAAAGTAAAGAGCAAGATCCTGGAATCCACTGACGACTATGTGGTACAACAGGTACATGACCGTTTTGTGGGTATGGATTATGTAGAATGCTGGGGCGTTTTTGATAATGGGAATTATTTCCTGATTCGGAGTCCGCTGGAAAGTATCCGGGAAAGCGCTGCCATATCCAATAAGTTTTATTTCTTTGTAGGAGCGCTGATCATTATTGCCAGCGGTATTGTGATCTGGCTCGTAACAGGAAGGATCACAAAGCCGATCAGCGAACTGACTGAGCTGTCAAGAAAAATGTCGGATCTGAATTTTGAAGCAAAGTATGAAAGCCATGCAGGCAACGAGATCGATGTTCTGGGAGATAATTTCAACCGGATGTCCGGCCAGCTGGAGGCTACTATTTCAGAGCTTAAATCTGCTAATAACAAGCTTCAGAAAGATATTGCAGATAAGGTTAAGATTGATGAGATGCGTAAAGAATTCCTGGATAATGTATCTCATGAGCTGAAGACCCCCATTGCCCTTGTACAGGGGTATGCAGAAGGACTGAAGGAAGGAATCAATGATGATCCGGAAAGCATGGAGTTCTACTGTGATGTGATCATGGACGAAGCATCAAAGATGAATAAGCTGGTGAAAAATCTTCTTACCTTGAATCATCTGGAATCCGGCAGGGATGAGATCGTGATGGAACGCTTTGACCTGACAGCTTTGATCCAGGGGGTTCTGTCCACCATGGATATTATGATCCAGCAAAAAGAGGCAAAGATCATTTTCGAGGAAAAGAAGCCAGTTTATGTTTGGGCAGATGAGTTTAAGACTGAGGAAGTAGTTACCAATTATGTAAGCAATGCCCTGAACCATCTGGAAGGGGAACACGAGATAGAGATCAAGATCCTGAAAGAAGAAAGTACAGTAAAGGTTACAGTCTTTAATACAGGAACCCCTATACCGGAGGAGGATATTCCCAAGCTGTGGAATAAGTTCTTCAAAGTGGATAAAGCCCGCACCAGGGAATATGGCGGCAGTGGTATTGGCCTTTCTATTGTCAAGGCGATCATGGAAGGCATGAACCAGAAATATGGAGTTGTGAATTTTGATAACGGAGTGGAATTCTGGTTTACCCTTGACAGAAAATAGTATCTGACAGAAAAAGCATTTGACAGGACAGGACTAAAAAGATCTGAAAAGACAGAGCCTGGAATTTATCCGGCAGTGACAGCATAAAAGGAAAGCAGAGATATTTGTTCTGCTTTCTTTTTTAATGCGTTTTTTGAAAAAATTAAGGAAAAATGCATTTCATTCAAATAGGTGATGAAAAAAAAGGGAAAATGAGGTAAAATAATAAATAATAACATTTTTACGGGAGGTAGAAGTATGGGATTACTTAAGGCTGGAATAGGTGCAGTTGGAGGCGTGCTGGCAGATCAGTGGAAGGAATATTTTTATTGTGAAGCTATGGATCGGGACATTCTTGTGATGAAGGGCAGGAAACGGACTGGGAAAAGATCTTCCAATAAAAAAGGAGATGACAACATTATTTCCAATGGCTCTGTGATCGCAGTTGCAGACGGACAGTGTATGCTTATTGTGGATCAGGGCAAGGTAGTGGAGGTGTGTGCACAGCCTGGGGAATTCGTCTATGATACTTCCACAGAACCAAGTATTTTTTCTGGTGATCTGGGAGAAAGCCTGAATAATACCTTTAACAAGATCGGACAGAGATTTGCATTTGGCGGAGATACAGGGAAGGATCAGAGAGTATATTATTTTAATACAAAGGAGATTATGGATAACCGTTTCGGAACTCCTTCTCCTATCCCATTTCGGGTGGTAGACAGAAATATCGGCCTTGATATAGATGTGTCTGTACGGTGTAATGGAGTGTATTCCTACAGGATCACTGACCCCATCCTGTTTTATACAAATGTGTGCGGCAACGTTTCTGAGGAATACACAAGAGAGGAATTGGACAGTCAGTTAAAGGCGGAGTTCCTTACAGCATTACAGCCTGGTTTTGCAAGGATTTCAGAGATGGGGATCCGTCCGAATGCGATTCCGGGACATTTAATGGAACTGACAGATGCTATGGATAAGATCCTCAGTGAGAAATGGCAGGGACTGCGCGGTTTGAAGATCGTAGCAATCGGCATGAATCAGGTTACACTTCCTGAAGAAGATGCTGAGATGATCAAACAGGCTCAGAGAATGGCTATTTTACAAAATCCGTCGATGGCAGCAGCCACACTGGCAGGAGCACAGGCAGAGGCAATGAAGATGGCTGCTTCTAATCAGAATGGAGCCATGATGGGATTTGCCGGCATGAATATGGCATCTGCACAAGGCGGTATGAATATGCAGGGGCTTTACCAGATGGGAGCACAGCAGAATATGGCAGGGATGCAGCAGGGAATGCCTGGGGCACAGCCATATATGGCAGGGATGCAGCAGGGAATGCCTGGAGCGCAGCAGAACATGGCAGGGATGCAGCAGGGGATGCCTGGTGCACAGCAGACTGCGCCAGGAAGCTGGCGGTGTCAGTGCGGCACGATTGCAACCGGGAAATTCTGTCCGGAATGTGGTTCTCCAAGACCGGTTGTACAGGATCAGTGGACCTGTTCTTGTGGCACAGTAAATAAAGGGAAATTCTGCCAGGAGTGCGGAAAGAGCAGACCTTTTTAATGTACTAACACAGGGAAAGGAGACAACCGGATGAGTGATGTAATGGAATATAAGTGCCCGGCCTGCGGCGGGGCTATGGAGTTTGACAGCAAGACACAGCAGTTAAAGTGCCCATACTGCGATACCCAGATCAGTGTGGAAGAATGGGAAAGACAGAATGCAAAAGACCAGGGAACCGCTCAGTGGACATCAACAGGTAACGAAACCTGGTCCCAGGAAGAAACCCAGGATATGAAGGTTTATGTGTGTCAGTCCTGTGGAGGTGAAATTATTGCAGAACAGACTACAGGAGCATCTTCCTGTCCTTTCTGCGGGAATAAAATCGTTGTAAAAGGTCAGTTTGCAGGAGATCTGAAGCCGGACCGCATCATACCTTTCAAGCTGGATAAAAAGGCAGCAAAGGAATCTTATAAGAACCATCTGAAGGGAAAAAGCTTTTTGCCTTCTGTATTTGCAAGGGAAAATCATATTGATGAAATAAAAGGAGTATATATTCCTTTCTGGCTTTTTGATTCAGATATTCATGCAGATGTTTCCTACAAAGCAGAAAAGATCCGGGTATGGGAACAGGGCGACATGGAGTATACCGAGCGGAAATCCTATGATGTAAAACGAGGCGGGAATATGTCTTTTTCCCATTTACCGGTAGACGGATCCCGCAAAATGGATAATACCCTTATGGAATCCATAGAACCATTTGATTTTGCAGAGGCTGTTCCGTTTCAGAATGCTTATCTTGCAGGATACTTTGCAGACCGGTATGATGTGGAAGCCAAAGACAGCCAGGAACGGGTTACACAGCGGATCCGTAAAAGTGCAGAATCCGCCATGAGTCAGGATATGGAGCATTATACTTCTGTAAATATGGCGCACAGTGATATACATATTTTGAATGCAGAGTACATGTATGTGCTATATCCGGTATGGCTTTTAAGCACCACATGGAATGGGGAACACTATCTTTTTGCCATGAATGGTCAGACAGGAAAGATGGTAGGAGATCTGCCGGCTGATAAACAGGCATTCTGGAAATATGTGCTGTCCAGAGGCGCAGCCATCGGCGCTGTCCTTTATGGACTTATGTGGCTGCTGATGCTGTTATAGGAGGGGGGACAAGACAATGAGAAAAAGAATTTGTAGAACTGTAACTTTATTTCTTGTGACTGTTCTCACCACTATGAGTGCAACACAGATCATGCCTGTGAATGCAGAAGAGGTTCAGGAACACGGAGCCCTTCTGGTAGATAATGCCGGGATCCTGGAAAAAGAACAGTATGAAGAGTTGGAAAAGAAACTTGAAGAGGTAAGCTCGCAGCAGGCCTGTGATGTAGTGATTGTTACGGTGCCGGATCTGGAGGGAAAGGAAGCCTCTGTATACGCAGATGATTATTATGACCTGCAGGGATATGGACAGGGACCAGATCTGGATGGTATCCTGTTTCTGCTGGATATGGGAGACAGGAACTGGGCTATCAGTACCAGCGGCTTTGGGATCACTGCATTTACAGATGCAGGACAGCAGTATATCATCGAACAGATTTCCACAGAACTGAAGGATGATGATTATTACGAAGCATTTGAGGACTTTACCTCTCTTTGCGATGAGTTCCTGACACAGGCGAAAACAGGAGAGGCATACGATACCGATCACCTTCCCAAAGAGACCCCGGGCCTTTTCTGGATACCGGCAGATCTTCTGATCGGTCTGGTAATCGCACTGATCATTGGGCTTATCAAGAAAAGCAAACTGACGTCTGTAAGGCAAAAAGTAAGTGCACAGGATTATGTGGTGCCAGGCAGCATACGGCTTACCACCAGACAGGATCATCTGGTGAATTGCATAGTTACAAAGAAACCGATTGAGAGACAGGAAGAGAATTCCGGCAGCACTACACATACTTCCTCCCAGGGGAAAACCCATGGAGGATCCAGCGGGAAATTCTAAGAGAATTGCAGTACGATTCTTATCCAAAGACATTCTTAAAGATTACTAAAACAGAAAGGAAAAGAATATAAATGGAAAAAGCATGGTGGAAAGAAGCGGTTGTTTATCAGATTTATCCCAGAAGCTTTATGGACAGCAATGGAGATGGGATCGGAGATATCAAAGGGATTACATCCAGATTGGATTACCTGCAACAGCTTGGGATCAGCGTGATCTGGTTATCACCGGTTTATCAATCCCCAAATGATGATAATGGATATGACATCAGTGATTACCAGGCGATCATGACAGAGTTTGGAACGATGGAGGATTTTGATGAAATGCTCACGGAGGCTCACAAGCGTGGGATCCGGATCCTGATGGATCTGGTGGTGAACCATACCTCTGATGAACATAAATGGTTTGTGGAAAGCCGTAAGAAAGAAGACAATCCTTATCATGATTATTATATCTGGAGACCTGCAAAAGAGGGAAACCTTCCACCTAACAACTGGGGTTCCGTTTTCGGGGGTTCTGCATGGCAGTATGATGAAGAGCGGCAGATGTACTACCTGCACCTTTTTTCAAAGAAGCAGCCAGATCTGAACTGGGACAATCCCCAGGTGCGAAAAGAAGTTTTTGATATGATGAACTGGTGGTGTGAAAAGGGCATCGATGGTTTTCGCATGGATGTGATCAGTATGATTTCCAAGACAAAGGAGATGCCGGATGGAGAAACCCACGGCGGTAAGTATGGAGACTTTGGGAAATATTGCATCCATGGCCCAAATGTGCATAAATATCTGAAAGAAATGAATGAAAAGGTGCTTTCCAGATATGATATTATGACAGTTGGGGAAACAGCAGGAGTTACTGTTGAGGAAGCCAGGAAGTATGCTGGCAAAGATGAGCATGAGCTGAATATGGTATTTCAGTTTGAACATGTGGACGGAGGCAAATACGGGAAGTGGACGGATGAACCCAAGCCATTAACAGAGCTGAAACAGATCCTGTCAAAATGGCAGACCCAGCTTTATGGAAAAGCATGGAACAGTCTTTTCTGGGATAATCATGATCAGCCAAGGGTAGTATCACGCTATGGCAATGACAGTAAGGAGTACAGAGAAGTGTCTGCGAAGATGCTGGCTACCTGCCTTCATATGATGCAGGGAACGCCGTATATATACCAGGGAGAGGAACTGGGAATGACCAATTATCCTTTCAAGACCCCGGCAGATTTTCATGATATTGAAAGCATTAATGCATACAGGGAATGGTGTGAAAGCGGAAGCTTAAGCCATGAGATATTCTGGCCATGCCTTACCTTTATAAGCAGGGATAATGCCCGTACTCCGGTACAATGGGACGACAGCCAAAGTGCAGGCTTTACCACCGGGACACCCTGGATGCCTGTAAATCCTAATTACAAAGAGATCAATGCCAAAGCAGAGCTTCAGGATCCCCAGTCTGTGTTCTATTATTACAAAAAACTGATCCAGCTCCGGAAAGAGTATCCGGTGATCGTATATGGAAAATACCAGCTGCTTCTCCCTGATGATCCGGATCTTTTCGTATATACCAGGGAACTGGAGAAGGAGAAGCTTCTGGTTGTATGCAATTTTTCAGGCAAAGAACAAAGCATTCAGCTGCCGGAAGAATTTGTAAATGGCAAATGCCTTATTTCCAATCTTCCGGGTCAGTATGATCAGCAGCAGGTGCAGCTGAAGCCGTATCAGGCGTTTGTGCTGTATCGCTGATCGGAATGACCATATTTTCAAATGCATGCAGCATTTTCGGATGACGGATCAAAAAGTGCATGGCAGGAGCTTTGTTTTTGGAAACCATAACCCAGCTGCCTTTGTGGATCTGGATCTGGATATTGGAAAAAGCAGTTTCTGTGGTCAGGCGGCAGGTATAATTGGGATGGCATTCCTGGAATCCTTCTAAGAGCAGCAGATGCTTCTGGTAGTCATCCCAGCTGTAGAAAATATCTTTTTCGCAGAAAATACCTGACAGAGAAAGCCGCATGGGAGATCTGTGGAATTCTTCTTCGGTAAGAAGGGGCATCTCCTCTGTGATGGTATCTCTGGAAAGGATCTGCAGTGCCATTTCCAGCTGTTCTCTGGCATGGGACAGGATTTGCGTCCGCTCTTTGGAGGTAACCTGATTGTGATCCATGATCTGGCAAAGCAGGGCTTCATTTGCTGTGTAAAGAGGCAGTGAGGACAGGATCCCATACCGGCTGCCGCCAGAAGCAATATCCGAATGTAAAAACGCATGATAAAGAGAACGGGAATCTTTTCCGTAGATCTCCATCAGGGGCAGAGCCTTGGATAACAGGTGCTCTGCTCTTTTTTTATAATAAGCAACTTCTTCTTTATTATTGGTAAGATAATACCGGCCATTTTCGTGAAAACCTGTAATGGCTTCGCCGGAAAGAGCCGCACTGCCGGATACCTTCAATAAATGGGAAAAGGTAAGGTTGGCAGGAGTTTTCAGATAGTAGGGGGAGATCTGGCCGGTCATATACATGGGGATCCAGCTTTCAAGTCCCAGCATCATATCTGTAAAGGATCGGTTCAGACAGTGGATCTGATTTAGATGCAGTCCTTTCTTTAACATCATGGCCATGCCAAACATCCATTTTTTCGGGAAATCCGGATCTTTTGCCATTTCTTCCATAGGCATGTCGCTGTACATGGTCACAGCTTCCATGGATTTGGAAAGAACTGTGGTTTTCAGAAAAGCCAGTTCGCTGTCCATCATTTCAGACAGACCGTAATAGGATTTTGAAATGGGAAACTGGAAAGGTACAGAGGGTACTTTCATTTTATCAAAATGAATCACACGGATGTACTCGTTCAGGTCAAATTCATCCAGCTTTCGGAGAAAACCTGAAAGATCGTCTTTCTCTTTATTTTCACCCTGTATCAGCCACTGGGAAAGAGTTTCAAAATATGCAGTATCATCCATAAGCTTCTGAGGATCGCAGCCGGTAAGGCGGGCAACCATAGTACGGTGGGAGGCTTCCGGATATCGTTTTACTACAAAATGGGCGGTTCCTTCAGCAAAAAGCCGGGGATCGGAAGGCGTCCGCTGGCCATTTCTGATTCTGGAAATATAAGATGAGTCATAATTCAGTGTACGGGCCAGATCAGATACGCTGATAGAAAGACTTGATAAAAGGGCGTGAAAATTACGGGAAAACCGGTTCTCCAACTGAGGATTCATATCTGCAGCAGTGGAAAAAGAATCTGCAATTTTTTGAAATGTAAGATCGCTCTGACCGTTTTCGACAGCAAGCTGAGAAATTGCCTGGCATAGAAGTTCAAAATGCTGTGAATCCGGGGAAGGGGTGCGCTCACCGGAACGGTAACGGCTGATGGTAGCACCGGAGATGCCGGAATAACGGGAAAGCTGGCTGGCTGTACAGCCCAGTGCATCTATGTACTGGTTCAGAATTTCTTTAAATGAAGCTGGCATATTTATGGACCTCCCTATAGAAATCAACACATCCCTCTTTTATGCTTATATCGGGGCGTGTCCCAAAGTCATTTCCCCTCCCTTGTGCAAGCACAGGTGGGATCAGACCTTTTGATACTGGAATCATTATATATAAAATCAGCAGGTCAGTCAAACTTACGTACTGAGCGTCCTGGTAGATAATAGTTGTGATTAATGAAAAATAATTCGCATACGGGCCATAAAAATACGCGAAAAACATGTTTTTCTACGTGAATGACTTGCCAAAAGATTGGAATTATATGGTATAATATACAAAGACCAATTATGATCTTTGGACAAAGTATTGAATCAGGCCCTGTGATTCGGGCACAGTTATGGAAGGTTTGTGAAGATTTACTTAGGATGAAGATCATAGGCCCAGATGTATTCACACATTCATTAGATAACATCAGGGTCAAAATGGTTATTTTTATAAAAGGAGGAACGATATGGCAAATAAGAAGAAAATACCTGCTCGGGCGTTGGCCTGCCTTTTGTCTACAGCAATGGTTCCAGGTTCTCTTCCTATGGATGTGCTTACTGTTTATGGAGCAGAAGCAGAAGAGTTCTCAGACGGAAAGACAAGCGAAGCGGATATCACACCACTTGACGCGGATGCAGTGGACGATGCTGTTGAGACAGCAGACTTTACATCCGGCAGTGAGGTGACAGCGGATGTTGTTTCCGAGGAAGCATCAGTAGATGTGCAGAGTGCGGATCCGAATTTTAACTACACACTCAGCGAGACAGAGAAAACACTGAAGGTTGGAGATACAGGAAGTGTTTCCGGTACAGCTATGTTGAACAGCAGTGTAGTTGTTCCCACAGCGATTTCCTATGCTTCATCCAACTCGGCAGTGGTCGCAGTAGATAAGTCTACAGGATTCTACGAGTGCAAGGCAGAGGGGATAGCTGCTATAACAGCGACTGTGGAGTACACTGATCCTGCTTCCAGCTATTCACCAAAGACTTATCGGACAGTTAAGACACTGAACATTACTGTTACAAAGGATGCAGAACCGCAGCTGACCGTGACAGTGAAGCAGCCGACTGTATCCGTAGAACTGGATGCAAAGGCAGATGCTATTGCTGTTTATGACCTTAAGAATAATGTGACAGTAGAGAATGCTAACGCTACAGCTTATACGCTGAAGGATGCAGCTACAGGAAACGCAGCTGCAGCAGACGCAGCAGCTGTGGATAATTCAGGGGTGCTCACATTTAAGAAAGCTGGCAAGTATGTTGCTACTGTTACCGCAACAGGGAAAAACAGTGATGGCACTGCAGCAACGAAGGACATGCAGGTTGTTTTTGAGGTAACCAAGAAGACTTCCGCAGCAGAGGATTTTACATATGAGATCAGCGAGCTGCAGAGAACACACACTGTAGGTGAGAGCGGCAGTGCTGCTGGTACTGCGTATCTTGGCAACCAGCCAGTGGGCGCAAAGGTTACCTACAGTACATCTGATGATTCTGTGGTTAAGGTGAATCCAGATGGTTCATACACCTGTATAAAGGCTGGTACAGCTACTATTACAGTAAGCGCCAAACATTTCGATCAGGAGACAGGCAAGAATTACCAGAAGGTACTGAATCTTGTGATTACTGTTAAGGACATTGAGCCTGCAAAGACTGAACTGAGTGCATCTCAGACAGATGTTTCTCTGGAACTGGATGCAATTGATGGCGCAACAGCGAAATACAATTTGAAGTCTATTCTTTCTGTTGAGAATGGAGATATCTCATGGGTAACATATGAGTCTTCTGATGCGTCAAATGCTGACGTTACACCTGATGGAACTGCTACATTCAAGAAAGCAGGCGAGTACAAAGTACGGGCTTATATTGGATCCAGCAGCGTTACTATCAACTTCCATATTACAAAGAAGGGTGTCCCGGCACCGATTATCAAAGCCAACCAGACAGATGTTTCTCTGGAACTGGATTCTGCAGATGTTGCTGAAGTAAGCTACAATCTGAAGTCTATTCTTTCCGTTGAGAATGGACTATTTGCAAATGTAAAGTATGAGTCTTCTGATGAGACAAATGCGAAGGTTGAACTGAACGGAACAGCTACATTCAAGAAGGCCGGCGAATACACCGTACGGGCTTATATTGAATCCAGCAGCGTTACCATTAACTTCCATATTACGAAGAAGGGCGTTCCGGCACCAACCATTACAGCAAACCAGACGGATGTAGATATTCACCTTGGAGCAGAAGAAGACAGACGTGATTATAATCTGAAATCTATTCTGTCTATTACGAATGCAGACTGGACAACAGATGTAAATCTTCAGTCTTCTGATGCAACAAATGCAAAGGTTAATCCTGATGGTACAGTGGAGATAAAGGCAGCAGGCGAGTATACAGTAAAGGCTACTGTTACTACAAAGGGCGGAAGCCAGTCTGTAACCGTTACACTCCATGTTACTAAGGAAGCAGCAGCTAAACCTGCAATTACTGCAAAGCAGAAAGAAGTAAATATTACACTTGCCAGCGGCAAGACTGTTACTTACAATCTGAAGGCAAACTTCACACTTTCCAATCTGGATTGGACAGATGTGGATCTTCAGTCCTCTGACAGCACAAATGCAGCTGTTGATCCGACAGCAGGTACAGTTGAATTCAAAAAAGTTGGATATTATACGGTAAGTGCTGTAGAGAATGCAAACGCAGCAACAAGTGATATCATCATCTTCCATGTTACTTCAGCAGTTCAGGAAGCTGGTGCAAGCATCAGCGGTGGACAGAATGTTCAGCTTTCCGAAATCGGGGATGCTTTTAATGCAGATAAGACACTGACTGTGATGGATTTTGATGGTACAAAGCTTGAACATGGCAGTGCAGGCGTTGTGTGGACTTCTGATAATGAAGCAGTTGCTACAGTTAAAGATGGTGTGATCGTTGCAGTAAGTCAGGGTACAGCTGTTATTACAGCCACTCTGCCGAATGGCAATTATACTACTTACACTGTTACAGTTGCACCGGCACAGATTTCCGCAGAGATATCTACCTTTGACGTAGATCTGAATGACAAGAATCTGGATCCTGAGGATTATGTCATTGCCCCTCTTCTTACAGTGAAGAATGCAAAGATGGATGATGTCGTATATTCAGACTTCAACGAGAACATTATTAAAGTAGGTGTTGAAGGACATGTATCCTTTATGGGCGCTACAGGTACCACTTATGTACGTGCTCAGATCAAGAATACGGATGCATATGTGATCATTACGTTCAATGTAACGAATTCCGCTACACCGGATCCGATCACCATCAACTATGCACCAAATGCTCTGCAGAATATTGAAGTGAAAGAAGGACAGGCTTATGAGAAGAACCTGCGTGATTTCATTGAAGTAAAACAGGGCAGTGCTTTTACAGATCTTACAAATGTGACCTGGAGCAGCAATGATGATTCTGTTGCAAAAGTTGATAACGGTGTTGTTACAGGTGTGAAAGCCGGTACAGCAGTGATCACTGCAACAACGGTAGATGGTTATTATGTAACCTTCACAGTGACTGTAAAGAACGCTATGAAGCTGAATGCTACACAGACCGCCTTTGCAGTAGATTTGAAAGATAATAAGACAGTAGATCTGAATACTTATCTGAATATTACAAATCCGGAGACAAAGCCGGGAACAACAGATGAGTATACACTGAATGATGTGCTTTATACCACATCTACAGATGAGATCGCTGAAGTTACAGGAGGCAAGGTTACTTTTAAGAAGACAGGATTAGCTGAAGTTAAGGCAGACCTTAACGGACAGACTGTTACCTTTACCTTCATTATTAAAGATACCACAGCTCCGTTACCAGTTGAGATCAACTTTAAAGCAAATGCTGAGTCCACTGTAGAGGTTGCAGAGGGAAAAGTATTCGATGAAAATCTTCGTGACAGAGTGGAACTGACCAATGGCGGTGACACCCGAGACATCACATGGACATCCCTGGATGAATCAATTGCTTCCGTATCCAATGGTATGGTGAGAGGTGTGAAAGCAGGCGAAACTACTGTGATCGCATCTACCAAGGATGGTTACTATGTAACATTTAAGGTGACTGTTCTTGCAGAGCCTAAGATGGAAGTGTCTCAGACAGAGTTTGATATTGACAGAGCAGAGCAGACAAGCCTGGATCTGAAGGCATACCTGAAGCTTCTGAATACAACAGATCAGCTTGATACAGATGTAACTTATACTGCATCCGCAGATGAGATCGCATCCGTTGGACCAGATGGTGTTGTTACCTTTAACGGTACAGGAACCACCAATGTGAAAGCTGAGTATAAAGGACAGGTGATCACCTTTACCTTCCATATCACAGATTCCACAACACCGGATCCTGTTAAGATTGATTATACAGCTACAGCTGAGAAATCAATCGAAGTAACTGAAGGGGAAGCATATCCTACCAGCCTGGTAGATTATATTGAACTGACTAAGGGTGGAGCACCGGCAGATATCACAAGCGTGACCTGGAGCAGTAATGATGATTCTGTTGCAAAGGTTGACGGTGGTGTTGTTACAGGCTTAAAACCAGGTACTGCTGTAATTACAGCAACCACAGTTGATGGCTATTATGTAACCTTTACTGTTAAAGTGAATCCAAAGGCTCTTGCAAATGTAGCTTTGAAAGCACCAGGTACAAATGTAATTAACCTTACACTTGACAGTGCAGTTAATGCAAGCAAAGACCTTTCTGAACTGGTGGAGTCAACTACCGTTCCAACCGCAGATGTTAAAGGATTTACATGGAGCAGTGATAATACAGATGTTGCAGTTGCTGCTAATGGTACTGTAAAGGCTGTGAATCCAGGGCTTGCAATGGTAACAGTTACAGCACCGGATGGATCAAGCGTATCCTTTATCGTAAGTGTTTCAGCTGGCAGCTTTGATCAGACAACACTGACACCGGATAATCTGAAACAGATTGTTCTTCAGCTGAATGTTGCAGATAAAGAGACAGCAGCTCTTCCGGAGATCAAGTCTGACGGCGGTGTTGTTACATGGAAGGTTCTTGACACAGATATAGCAAGAATCGCAGGCAACAAAGTAGAAGGACTGAAGGCTGGCCATACCGTAGCTGTTGCTACAGCACCGGATGGAAGCAGCGTTGGTGTTTCTGTTAAGGTTCTGGCTGAGCCTGTTGTGACAGTTAAGCTTACTGGGCAGGATGAGATTTCCCTTAAGATGGGTCAGGATGAGACTCATGACCTGACAAAAGAACTGACAGTTGATCTGATTGGAGGTCTTACAACACCAGGCTTGGGCGGCGGCAGTGCTCCGGCTGTTGGTACAAATTCTCTGTTAAGCCAGCTTACATGGACCTGCTCTGATGAGTCTGTTGTAAAGGTATACAGCGGCGTTGCAGTTGCCCAATCCGCAGGTGTGGCAGTAGTAACAGCAACAGCACCGGATGGAAGTATGGCTGTATTTACAATCACTGTAGATGCAGAAGATATCTCCAGCGTGCAGTTGAAGGCAGGCGAGAGCAACATTGTAAATCTGATTCTTGACGGATCTGATGATGAAAGTCATAAGGATCTTGCAAAATTAGTAGAAGATACAGTTATGGGCGCAGATCCTGCAACCTTTGACTGGGTATCTGCTGATGAGAATATTGCTACCATTTCCCACGGCGTTGTTCGTGCACAGGCAGTTGGCAATACTACTGTAACAGTTACAGCTCCAGATGGATCCAAGGTAGTATTTATCGTAGCTGTATCTGCAGGCGGATTCAAACCGGGATATGAAGCAGACTGGGAAGCAATACTTCAGGTTGGTGTTCCGAAGAAGATGTCCAAGAAGCTTCCGACGACGGTTGAAGCAACTGCAGGCAAGGTTACATGGAGCTGTGCAGATGAGTCTATTGCAAAGATCACTGGTGACAGTGTGACAGCAGTAGCACCTGGCATTACCTATGTGATCGCAAAAGCTCCAAATGGTTCAGAGCTTGCATTTAAGGTAACAGTTTATGCATCTCCAGCTATCAGCTTTGATAAAGATTCCGTATCTGTACCTACAGGTGAAGTTGTTCAGGCAAATGTTACTGTAGATCCGGAAGATGCAGCAGTAGATTATAAAGTAACACTGGATGGTAATACGGCAGCAGCAGGCAGAGATTATACACTTTCTGTAAATGGTAAGAAGATCAGCTTTGTTCCTCTTGCAGCAGGCAGATTTGTGATCACAGCAACTGCTGAGGTAAACAGTGAGAGAGCAACCGCACAGCTGGTTGTGACCGCACAGCAGGAAGTAACAAAGGTTGCATTTACTAAGGACAAGATAAATCTGTTCGTTGGTGATACAGACGATCTGTCATCCCTGATCCAGTGGAATGAGGATCTGACAACACCTTATGATACCAGTCTTACCTGGAGCACAGGAAACGCTTCTGTTGCAACAGTAGATGATACAGGTGTTGTTACTGCAACAGGCGTTGGCCGTACTTATGTATATGCAAAGGCAAGCAATGGCCTGCGTGCAAAGATCCTTGTGATCGTAGACGCAAAGGTTGAGGGCGTAACCTTATCTCAGGAGAACTATGAGCTTTGGGTAAATGAGATCGCATTTATCAAGGCTACACCAAATCCTGCCAATGCAAAATATACAAAGGTGGAGTATACATCTGATGATGATACTATCGCTACTGTAAGTACAGACGGCAGAATCGTAGCTAAGAAGGGCGGCACAACCTATATCACAGCTACCATTACCTGGACGGATGCAGATGGCGATAATCAGACTGCATCTGCAAGAGCAAAGGTATTTGTGAAGACACCTGTTAAATCTGTAGAAGTGAGACGGGTAGATACAGATACAAATGATGATATTTATGCTAAGAAACGTGGCGAGACCATCCAGCTGAAAGCAGTGATCACACCTGCAGAAGCTTATGATAAGGCTCTCACATGGAGTTCTGAGAATGAAGCTATTGCAACTGTTGACCAGAATGGTAAGGTTACTACCGTTGGCAAGGGTACCACTTATATTTATGCGAAATGCATGAATGGCACCTATGGCACAGATGGTAATGGCACACCGGCAGTAGGCATGATCAAGATCATTGTAGGTGCTAAGGATGACATCCAGCTGGATATCACACCTACAAGAAGCGAAGTATATCCAGGCGAGAATGTGCAGTACACAACTACACTTACACCGGAAGAAGCATACGCAGGTGAACTTACCTGGAGCAGTGACAATCCGGATGTTGTGATCGATTCTACAGGCGTTGCCATGGTATCCAAGACAGCAAAAGCCGGTCTTGCAAATATCACAGCAACCATGACATTTGCAGATGGTATTACTAAAAAGGAAGCGAAAGCACTGCTGTACATCAAGACAGATGTTAATTCCCTGAAATTCGAGAAAGATGCAATGACCATCTATCTTGATGAGGATGATTATCTGTCACCGATCTTCAATGACGGTGCTACTACACCATCTGATACAAGCATTACATGGACATCCGATGATTCTTCTATCGTATCTGTTGACAGCTACGGTAAGATCCATGCAAACAAGCTTGGAACTACATGGATTTCTGCATACTCCTACAATAAGCTGAGAGCACAGATGCTTGTAAAGGTTATTGCAGCACCTACCGGCGTTAAGCTTAGTGAGAAAGTGATCTCTGGATTTGCAGGAGAGAAACATGATATTGGTTACACATTCACTCCGGACTATACAACAGAGACTGGTGTGACATGGTCTACCAATAATGCAGATGTTGCTTACTATGATACCTATACCAACAAGATCGTGATGAAGGGTGCAGGAAGCTGCTGGATCACTATTACAGCAAATGATACTCACCATGGTGTTATCACAGATAAGGTTAAGGTAAATGTAAGACAGAAGGTAACAGGCGTTACCATCTGTGCTAAGAAGCTGACCAAGAAGGTTGGAAACATGTTCAAGATGACGGCTACCGCAATTCCGGCTAAGGGAGTTGGAAGTACCATCTTCTGGTCCAGTTCCAGACCTCAGGTTGCTACTGTTGACGAATTTGGTGTTGTTACCTGTCTGAAAGCCGGTACAACCATGATCACAGCTATTACAGCAAACGGACATGTTGCAAAATGCTATCTGCGAGTAAAACCTGGCAAGAAAGTATACACTGTAAAATATGGTGTAACAACTGCAAGTGCCCTGTTTGTAAGAAATTCTGCCAGCCTTCAGGGTATTCAGATCGGACAGCTTGGCAGAGGTACAGCTGTTACTATCGTGGATACTGTAGATGAGTGGTATAAGATCAAGTTTAACGGCGGATATGGATATGTTCGTGCAGCTTATGTAAAAATTACCAGCGGTGCACTGACAAAACGTACAGCAGTGAAGTCCAATGGTCAGATTTCCACCACTACATGGATCTATACAGGCGTTGGTACAGGTGCTAACACAGTTGCTCCTGTAGCTACAAGAGTACTGATCACAGGTGAGACAGGCAATTACTACAGAGTACGTTATGGTACAGGTAGTGTTGGCAGCGGATATGTACTGAAGAGTTGCGTAAGACCGGATGCAGGATTTAAGTATGGTGTTGCAACAAAGACAACATACCTTGGAACCGGCACTGCAACTAAGAAGTTCAGCAGTACACCACAGATAACAGTATACCGTGTTGCCAGAACAACAAAGAGAACCGGCGTTTATGCAGACGCTACCGGCAAGGGCAAGAGGATCGGTGTGATCCAGTGCAAGGCCAAAGTGGTTCTTAACAGTGCGAAGATCAATGGCTATTATCAGGTAGTATTTACAAATGGTGTGACAGGATACGTTCCGGTTAAGGCTCTGAAGCTTCTTGGAGCAGGAATAAAATCCTATGTAAATACCACAAATACTTACACAAAAGCATATCGTAAGTAAGATATGGTATTGCAAGTAAGATATAATCAGATACTTCCATAAAACAGGAAGAGCATCGCCTACCGGGCGGTGCTTTTTCTGCGTCTTGGACAAACTTTCGCTAAATGAAATGGTGGTGCATACAAATTTCTGCTAAATGAAACTATGGTTGCCCTGTTATGTCTGGTGTGTTAAAATTGACTGGACATGAACGATAGGAGAAATAGTTTTTATGAAGCGAGAAAATTTTCAATCACGACTGGGTTTTTTACTTGTAAGTGCAGGATGCGCCATAGGTATTGGTAATGTGTGGCGCTTTCCTTATGTGGCAGGACAGAACGGAGGAGGCATTTTTGTGCTTCTCTACCTGGTTTTCCTGCTGATGATGGGAGTGCCGGTGCTTACCATGGAACTGGCAGTAGGGCGCGCAAGCAGGAAAAGTGCAGTGCTGGCTTATAAGGCACTGGAGAAGCCTGGTAATAAATGGCATATTCATGGATGGTTCTGTATGATCGGATGCTATGTGCTGATGATGTATTACACAACAGTTTCAGGGTGGATGCTTAGTTATTTTTTTAAATTTGCTACAGGTAAATTTACTTCCGGTATGGATAAAGAAAGTGTAGGAAATGTATTTCAGAGCCTGCTGTCTTCACCAAAAGAGATGGGGCTATGGATGGCAGTGACGGTTGTACTGGGCTTTCTGGTATGCAGTCAGGGATTACAGAAAGGCGTGGAGAAAATCAGTAAATATATGATGTCTGCGCTTCTGCTTCTGATCGTGATCCTGGCAGTGCATTGCATGCTGCTTCCCGGAGCAGGAGAAGGTATCAAATTCTATCTGATACCGGATGCGGCACAGGTTGCTAAGGTTGGTATCTGGAATGTGATCGCGGCAGCTATGAACCAGGCCTTTTTTACCTTAAGCCTTGGCATCGCAGCTATGGAGATTTTTGGAAGCTATATGGACAGGAAGCATACGCTTACCGGAGAAGCTGTTCGGATCGGAGCACTGGATACTTTTGTGGCACTTATGTCCGGACTGATCATTTTTCCGGCTTGTTTTTCTTTCGGTGTACAGCCGGATGCCGGACCATCCCTGATCTTTGTTACTCTTCCCAATATTTTTGTAAATATGGCAGGAGAAAGGATCTGGGGATCTTTATTCTTCCTGTTTATGACATTTGCAAGCTTTTCAACGGTTATGGCGGTTTTTGAGAATCTTATTTCCTTTAGCCTGGATATGTACAAAGTGGACAGAAAGAAAGCCGTACTGATCAATGGAGTGATCGTGCTGATTGCCAGCATTCCCTGTGTACTGGGGTACAATATCTGGAGTGATCTGCATCTGATCGGCGGCAGGGATGTACTGGACAGCGAAGACTTCCTTGTAAGCAATCTGCTTCTCCCTATTGGATCACTGATCTATCTTTTGTTCTGCGTGACCAGATTCGGATGGGGATTTGATAACTATTACAAGGAATGTAATGCAGGAGAGGGGCTGAAGCTTCCCAGGATACTGAAGCCATATCTTCAGTTTGTACTTCCTGTGCTGATCCTGATCATTATTATTCTTGGGCTGGTATGATACAAAAACAGAAGATTTCAGGAGGATTGCAGATGAATAAAAATCAGATTTTTATCAGATGCGGTACAGATTATAAAGAAATGACGAAGCTTCTTCTGGAGGACAGTGATCTTGCCGGTCAGATTGAGGACAGGGAGAAACTGATCGGGATCAAGCCTAATCTTGTATCTCCTGTAGAAGCATCCTGGGGTGGTACTACCCATCCGGAGGTAGTTGCCGGAATCATTGAGTATCTTCAGAAATATGATTTTCATAAGATCGTTATGCTGGAAGGCTCATGGGTGGGCGACCGTACACAGGAGGCTTATCAGGTGTGTGGTTTTGAGGCACTTTCCCAAAAGTATCAGGTTCCTTTCTGGGATATGCAAAAAGACAAGGGCGTTGCTGTAGAGTGTGGCGGTATGACTTTAAATGTGTGTCAGAAGGTACTGGATCTTGATTTCCTGATCAATGTGCCGGTGTTAAAAGGACATTGCCAGACAAAGATCACCTGTGCCTTGAAAAATATGAAAGGATTGATCCCAAACTCTGAGAAACGCAGATTTCACGCAATGGGTCTGCATGATCCCATTGCCCATTTAAGCCTTGGCATTCATCAGGATTTTATTGTTGTGGATAATATATGTGGGGATCTTGACTTTGAAGATGGAGGACATCCAGTGGTTATGAACCGGGTTCTTGCCGGAAGGGATCCGGTGCTGATAGATGCATATGTGTGCCAGATGCTGCATTATCAGGTTTGGGAGGTGCCTTATGTGGAAATGGCCGGAAAGCTAGGCGTGGGATGCAGTGACATTATAAAGGCAGAGATCCGAATGCTGGATAAGGAAGCAGCTAAGGAAATTCCCAGATCAAGAAAAGTTGTGGAACTGAAAGATGCAGTCGAAGAAGTAGAATCCTGTAGTGCCTGTTATGGATATCTGATCCCTGCCCTTGACAGGCTTAGGGAAGAAGGATTGTTTGACCGACTAAAAACAAAGATCTGTATTGGTCAGGGATACAGGGAAAAGAGTGGAGAACTGGGAATCGGCCACTGTACCAGAGGGTTTACCCACCATCTGGATGGGTGTCCGCCTACAGAAGGGCAGATTTATGAGTTCCTGAAAGAGTACATCAGCTGGGAGATGACTCCCACCTCTATAGGTGGTGAGAAACAAGCTGGTATCAGTGGTGGGAGTCAATCCCCCAGCTGATATAGCCTCCGGCAGGATTGCAGAGGTGCGCTGGAGAAGTATGTCATGCAATTGCATGACGCGCACCTCGCAACAAGAATGCAGAGGCATTCTTGAATATGATGGAACACCAGAAATAGAAATAAGGGGGCAGCTGTATATGAAAATGCAGCTGCCCCTGTTCTATGTGCCACTTATGGCTTATGCTGTAAGCTTATCTGTCTGAAAGGCTTTGTTTTACCATGGAGATGATCTGCTGGGTAGTGAAACGGCTGCTGTTGATGCACAGATCGTAATGAAGCAGATCCATCCAATATTCATCTGTAAAGTACTCATAATAAGCCCTGCGATCCTTGTCGATCTTCTTGATCATTTTCCGGGCGCTTTTTTCCTCTCTGCCTGTACGCTCCATTACAGTCTTCAGACGGTCTTCAAAAGGAGCATAGATGAAGAGACTGAGTGCTTTGTCCTTCAGGATATAATTGGCACAGCGGCCAACGATCACGCAGTCTTCTTTGTCTGCCAGATTCAGGATGATCTCCTTCTGGGCATCAAAAAGTACATCATTGATAGGAGTAAAATGATATTCTCTGTCGATCTGGATATCGTATTCTACGGAATAGCGCCACTGGCTTGCCTTTTTCTCGTCTGCCTTGGCAAACTCATCGAAAGGAACGCCCTTTTCCCGGCTGGCAATCTCGATCAGTTCCTTATCATAGAATTTTAATCCAAGCGCATCAGCAATTGCCTTGCCGATCACCCGCCCATTGCTGCCAAACATACGATTGATTGTAATGATCTGCTTGCTCATGAATCATTCCTCCTTCCGGAAATTACAGAATATTTTATAGATTTGAAAGTATTATAGCACAATAATTGTGAAAAATCTATAAATAATAATATAATAATTGAAAATATATAGCGATATGACGAAAAAGTCTTGCTAAAACTGACATAGTTAGGAAAAAATCTATTGACGCATTAGGATATTCAGGTTAATATCAGATATGGTAGATAACTGCCCTGCAGACAACTGCTGCAGAGCTGCTAACAGTTACAAATAATAAAGAGGCTGTGGTATGAGCCGGCTGTCAGGAAACAGGCTTATACAACATCCTCTTTTCAGTGTGTTTATAAGGAGGACTTGGTTATGAAGAAACAGTGGTGGCATGATAAAGTAGCGTATCAGATTTATCCCAAAAGCTTTTATGATTCTAACGGAGATGGCATCGGGGATATACCTGGTATCATAGAAAAGCTGGATTATCTCAGGGATCTGGGTGTAGATATTTTATGGCTTTCCCCTATCTATAAATCACCTCTTGCAGACCAGGGATATGATATTTCGGATTATTACAGCATTGATCCAAGATTTGGCACTATGAAAGATATGGAGCATCTGATTCATGAGGCAAAGAAACGCCAGATGTATATTCTGATGGATCTGGTAGTAAACCATTGTTCAGATGAGCATGAGTGGTTCCAAAAGGCAATCCAGGATCCAGATGGAAAATATGGAAATTTCTTTTATATTACTGACAGAAAGGAAGGGGAGAAGCTGCCCTGCAACTGGAGAAGCTATTTCGGAGGCCCGGTGTGGGAGCCTTTGCCAGGTCACCCGGACAAGCAGTATCTTCATGTATTCCATAAGAAACAGCCGGATCTGAACTGGGAGAACCCGGAGGTCAGGGAAGAGGTTTACAAAAATATCCGGTGGTGGATGGAGAAGGGATTGGGCGGTTTCCGTATTGATGCTATTATCAACATTAAGAAAAAGCTTCCATTCCAGGATTATCCCGCTGACCGTGAGGATGGTCTGTCCAATATGGGGAATATGCTGGCAGATGCCCATGGGATCGGTGAATTCTTAGGAGAGATGGCCAATAAAGCGTTCCGCCCCTATAATGCCTTTACGGTTGGGGAAGTTTTCAATGTAAAGGATGATGAATTGAAGGATTTTATCGGGGATGAGGGATATTTCTCTTCCATGTTTGACTTTAACAGCCATATTTTCGGGAAAAGTCTTAACGGATGGTATGCTTCCCAAAGATACCTTACACCGGATGAATATAAGCATTGTATTTTTGAAACACAGAAAAAGATCGGCGACATGGGCATGGTGTCAAATATTATTGAGAACCATGATGAGCCAAGAGGAGTATGTTATTATATTCAGCCCCAGGATCGATGCGTAGACGCTAAAAAGCTTCTGGCAGGCGTTTATTTCATGCTCCGTGGTCTTCCGTTCATTTATCAGGGGCAGGAGATTGGCATGGAAAATCTGGATTTCCATACTATTGATGAGATCGATGATATCAGTACCCTGGATGAATATAAGGTTGCCAGGGAGGCAGGACTTAGTGATGAAGAAGCACTTTCGGTTGCCAGTGCATTTTCCAGGGATAATGCACGTACACCGGTACAGTGGAATGATGGTGCAAATGCCGGTTTTACCACAGGAAAGCCATGGCTTAAGGTAAATCCTAATTACAAACAGATCAATGTACAGGCACAGGTAAATGATGAGGATTCAGTGCTTGCCTTTTACAAAAAGCTTACCAGGCTTCGTAAAAGTGAAGAATATAAAGAAACCATTGTTTACAGCCAGCTGATCCCTTATCTGGAGGAAGAAAAGAATCTGATCGCTTATTTCCGAAAAGGAGAGAAAACACTTCTGGTTCTGGCTAACTTTCAGAAGGATCCAAGAAAGGTACAGCTGCCTGCACCTGCAAAAAAAGTGGTGCTGAACAATAAAGAAAGTGTGAATTGGGGATGTCCAAGGGATAACGGTGAGCAGGGGACATTCCGCAAAGATACAAGAGGTATGGAAATTGAATTATCAGGCTTCCAGTATGTGCTCCTGGAGCTTGAAGACTAAGGGAAGGGTATTTTTTTGACATGCTGAAGATTAAAAGCTATGTAAAAGCAGAGAGCCTCCAGCAGGCCTATGAACTGAACCAGAAAAAAACAGCCGTGATCCTGGGAGGAATGGTATGGCTGAAAATGGGAAACCGCAGAGTGTCCACTGCCATAGATCTTTCAGGACTGGATCTGTGCGGGATACAGGAAGATCCGGAGGAATTCGTGATCGGATGCATGACTCCTCTTCATGATCTGGAGGTGCATCCAGGCCTTCTTCACTATACAGGGGGAGCCATAAAGGAATGTTTTCGTCATATCGTAGGGGTGCAGTTCCGCAACTGTGCTACTGTTGGGGGGAGCATCTGGGGAAGATATGGTTTTTCAGATGTGCTTACCCTGTTCCTGGCTATGGATACCTGGGTGGAATTGTATAAAGGAGGCAGGATTCCCCTTTCGGAATTTGTTTCTATGGAAAAGGACAGAGATATCCTTTTGCGCCTGATCATCAGGAAAAAGAAAACCAAGATCTGTTATCTGAGCCAGCGAAATACAAAGACAGATTTTCCGGTGCTTACCTGCTGCGCCTCCAAGGCAGGGGAGGATGTGCGGACAGTGATCGGGGCAAGGCCTGGAAAGGCAATGGTTCTGCAGGATCCGGAGGGCATTTTAAAGGGACTTTGTGCCATGGATCCGGAGAAAAGAAAGGATGCCATCCACAGCTACAGTGCCTGGATTGCTCAGAATGTGCCTGTTGAAAGTAATATGAGAGGCAGCAAGGAGTACAGAACCCATCTGGTACAGGTACTTACAAGAAGAGCATGGACAGATATAGGAGGAACGGTAAATGAAAATGGATTTTTGGCTTAACAATGTTCACAGGGAAGCTGAAGTGCAGCCGGATACTCTTTTACTGGATCTGCTGCGCCAGATGGGATGTTTTAGTGTAAAACGGGGATGTGAGACAGCGAACTGTGGTCTTTGTACCGTGCTTCTGGAGGGACGTCCGGTACTTTCCTGTTCTATGCTTGCTCTTCGCATACAGGGGAAAAAGGTTGTTACCCTGGAAGGCATGGAAAAAGAAGCCCAGGAGTTTGGCGCCTTTCTTGCAGGAGAGGGGGCAGAGCAGTGCGGCTTTTGTAATCCAGGGTTTATTATGAATGTTTTTGCAATGTTAAAAGAGCTGCAGGATCCGGATGAAGAACAGATCCGGGAATATTTGGCGGGCAATCTGTGCCGCTGCTCCGGCTTTGTGGGACAGACCAGAAGTATTCTGAAATACCTTAGATATAAACAGGACAGGAAAGGAGAATACAGGGAATGAAATATGTAAATCATCCGGTTCCTAAAAAGGATGCCATGGCCCTTGTGACAGGAAAACCTGTATATACTGATGATCTTGCACCGAAAGACTGTCTTGTGGTAAAGCTTTTAAGAAGTCCCCACCCAAATGCCTGGGTTCGTGAGATCCGTACTGAAGCAGCAAAAAAGGTAGAGGGCATTGTCTGTGTGCTTACATATCAGGATGTGCCGGATCAGCGTTTTACTGTTGCAGGGCAGACCTATCCGGAGTTTAGCCCTTATGACCGCAAGATCCTGGATGTACATTTAAGGTTTGCTGGGGATCCGGTGGCGATTGTAGCCGGAGAAACAGAAGCTGCCGTGGATCAGGCTCTGGCAAAGATCAAGGTAAGCTATCAGGTTGAAAAGGCTGTACTGGACATGCATCAGGCAAAGGATAACCCGGTTCTTGTACATCCGGAAGAGGACTGGGAAGCCAAAGTCCCGGTAGGTGCAGATAATAAAAGGAACCTGGCTGCATCCGGAGATGAGATAAGTGGGGATGTGGATGCTGTTTTTGCCGACTGTGCCTATGTGGTAGATGAGACGTACCATACGAAAGCTAATCAGCAGTGTATGATGGAAACCTTCCGTACCTGTTGCTATATGGATTGCTATGGAAGACTGAATGTATTGACTTCCACACAGATCCCCTTTCATGTACGAAGGATCGTTGGAAGGGCACTGGGGATCCCATCCTCAAAGGTAAGGGTGATCAAGCCAAGGATCGGAGGCGGTTTTGGTGCAAAGCAGACGGCAGTATGCGAAGTATATCCTGCATTGGTCACCTGGATCACAGGACGCCCTTCCAAAATCGTTTATTCCAGATATGAGTCCCTGATTTGTGCCTCTCCCAGACATGAAATGGAGGTACGGGTAAAGGCAGGGGCAGACCAGGAGGGGATTGTAAAGGCACTGGATATAAAGGTGCTTTCCAATACAGGAGCCTACGGGGATCACGGGCCTACGACAGTAGGTTTGACCGGACATAAGGCACTGGCTCTTTATCGTCATCTTCAGGCCTATCATTTTTCTTATGATGTGGTTTATACGAATGTGCAGGCTTCCGGGGCTTACAGAGGCTACGGAGCTACCCAGGGGATTTTTGCAGTAGAATCTGCAATCAATGAATTGGCCCATCAGATGGGTATGGATCCAGTGGTACTTAGAGAGAAAAATATGCCTGTAGAAGGCGGCCCTTTACATGGCTATGATGGAAACAGCCCTACCGCTACCAGCTGTTCCCTTGACAGGTGCCTGAAAAGAGCAAAAGAAATGTTCCACTGGGATGAAAGATATCCCTCCAGGGTAATGCCAAACGGAAAGATCAGAGGAGCAGGTATGGCACTGGCTCTCCAGGGCTCTTCCATTGCATGTGTGGATGTGGGAGGCGCCACTGTAAAGCTGAATGAGGATGGTTCTTATACCTTGTCCCTGGGCTGTGCAGATATGGGTACTGGCTGTGATACCATTTTGTCCCAGATGACAGCTGACTGTATGGATACAGAGCTGGATAATGTGGTAGTTGGAGCAGTAGATACAGACATTTCACCTTATGATTCCGGATCCTACGCATCTGCCACTACCTATGCCACCGGAAATGCAGTGCTTAAAGCCTGCAGTATGCTGAGGGAAAAGATCCAGGCATTTGGCGCTGGAATGTTGGAACTTCCTGTGGAAGATACCACGTTTGATGGTATTTGTGTAACCGGCCAGGGAAGGCAGGTATCACTTACGGAGATCGCTGTACAGGCCACCTGTGGAAATGTTCAGGAGCTGCAGGCAACTGCCTCATTTTCCTCCATGATCTCCCCGCCGCCTTATATGGCAGGCTTGGCTGAAGTGGAGATAGATCCTGAGACCGGATCAGTGGAAGTGACGGATTATGTGGCTGTGGTAGATTGTGGGACACCGGTAAATCCCAATCTTGCCAGAGTACAGACAGAAGGCGGGATCGTACAGGGAATCGGTATGGCTCTTACAGAGGAGGTACAGTATACGGATACCGGCAGGATCCGGAATAATTCCTTTATGCAGTACAAGATTCCATCCAGAATGGATGTGGGACAGATCCGTGTGGAATTTGAAAGCAGCTATGAACAAAGCGGTCCTTTTGGGGCAAAATCCATTGGGGAACTGGTGATCGATACCCCTTGCCCGGCCATTGCAGATGCAATTTACAATGCAGTGGGGGTCCGGATCCGGGAACTGCCGATTACACCTGAAAAGATTGCAATGGGAATCGCCAAAGGAAGGCAGGAGGTATAAGATGGGTCTTATGATCAAAATGATACTGGCCGCTTTCTGGCTTCTGGTGGTGCCTGCTGCAGCAGGAGCACCGTTTTTTCAGAAAAAAGAGATTTATTCTGTGAGAAACTGTTTTCTCACAGGCTATGCTTTTTTATTTGCAGTTATGGAGGTTCTTACCCTGTTGATGATCTGGCTTGGGCTGCCCCTTCATATCCTGACCGTATGCTATGGAAGCCTGGGGATCATAATGGTATGGTGGGGGATGTGGTGTCTGCTGAAAAAGGATGCAATAGATGCATATATGGGAAGGCTGAAAAAAGGGAAAATCCGTCTTTCTATTCCTATGATCCTGGCATTGGCTTTGATTCTGTTGCAGATGTATGTGGTAGTGCGCTATGCACATATGGATGCAGATGATTCCTTTTATGTGGGAACAGCAGTAACAGATATTCATACGGATACTATTTTTTCTATCAGTCCATATACAGGCTATGCTTATACAAAGATTCCAAGCAGGTACATTTTGTCTCCGTTTCCTGTATTTCTGGCTGTTGTCAGCCAGCTGTGCGGGGAACTCCATCCGGCAATTATGGCCCATACTGTGTTTCCACCGGTCTTTTTGCTGACAGGCTATGCTGTACTTTGGGGCTATGGAAAAAAATGGTTTCAGGATAATGAGAAAAGCAGATGGATCTTTATGCTTCTTTCTGCTGTTGTAATCTGGTTTTCCGGCTATTCTGTATATAGCAGCGGTAATTTCCAGATGGTTCGTATCTGGCAGGGGAAAGCTTTACTTACTGGTGTTTTTCTCCCTTTTCTTTTCTTCTTATGTATGGAACTTTTGGTGGATAAAAAAGGAGAATATCCATGGATCAGTCTGTTTTTAACAGAACTGGCCTGTTGTCTTTTATCTTCTATGGGGATCATACTGGCGCCTGTCCTTACCGGGATCTTTCTTTTGATCAGCCTGTACAAACAGCGGGATCTGAGAAGGCTTTTGTATGGAGTGATCTGCTGCCTTCCACCGGTGGCACTTGGTTGTATTTACTTTTTCATACAGTAGGAGGTGGCTTATGAAAGAAATGATCAAAGGAATGTTGGATACCTGGATTTTATTCTGGGGAAGCGGGTATTATCAGTATCTGATCCTTTTGGCGGTATTGTTGCTTTTGCTTTTTTTCAGAAAAAGAAAAGAGGCAAGACTTCTTATTGCATATTCGGGGATCCTGCTTGTGCTATTTTTCTTTCCCCTGAGTGCGGGAATTATACAGAAATGTATTGGCAGTGATGTATACTGGCGTGTACTTTGGCTTCTTCCTGTTACTGTACTTCTTGCGTATACCGGTACTGCCCTGGCAGAGCAGGCTGGCCTTAAGGCAAGAAAGGGTGGGCATAAGCTGCAGGGGCTTGTGCTGATTCTCTTGATAGGAGTGATTGGCATATCAGGAAAATCTGTATGGAGTGAGGATAATTATGTACAGGTACACAATTACCAGAAGGTTCCAGATGAGGTGACTCAGGTGTGTAATCTGATCAGTGATCAGCAGGAGGAAGAGGAAGAGGTATGCGTGGCAGCAGATGATTACCTGGCTGCTTATATCCGAGTGTACCAGCCTTCTTTTTACATGCCTTACAGCAGAGCAGGAAAAGGTTCCCAGCACTATTCATCCATGCGGCTTTATCAGGAGCTTTCTTCTCCTGATCCTGATCTGAAAAGAGTGGTGAAGGCGGTAAGAAAGCTAGGATGTAATTACCTTGTCTTTGCACTTCCGTCTCAGGAGAAACAGGAATATCTGGAAGGCAAAGGATATCGTCTGATCGGCACTGTGAATCAGTACGGAGTTTTCAAACAAGAGCATCTATAAAAAAAAGGTTGCAATTATTAGGGAAAACTGCTACCATGGTTAAAGGAAACTGAATACGGGAAATAATGATAGAGGTGCGGGGTTCATCAGTATTTTTGGCTGCGGATACGAGAAGATATCCAGTCCATGGCAGATTGGCCAAAGAGAAAGGGAAGACCGCCGAAGAGCTTTCTTATGCCATACAGGAAGGTTCTGGGCTGACGCAGAATATGCGGCAGACTGTCACTTGTTGTGGAGCGCTATCAAAGGTGTGGATCCTGTGAAAGAATAAATGCCATGAATGTGTCCCATAGCGGGGAAGTGTTCATGGCTATTTTTGCGTAATTAAAGGCACAAAAGACCATAGCCTGTTAATGATCTGTCAGAATTGCCCGGGTTCAAAATGAGGGAGGAAATCAATAATGAAGCACAATCGTAACAAAGTATCCGTAGTTCTGGCAATGATCACATGGTTTGTGATGGTTTGTCCGGTAACTGTGCTGGCTGCAGAAGAAGCTGCAAAACCGGCTGTATATGCCACATTCTGGTCTCTGATACCTCCAGTTGTGGCAATTGTCCTGGCATTGATCACGAAAGAGGTATACAGCTCTTTGTTCCTTGGGATCCTGGTAGGTGCAATCCTTTATTCAGGAGGTAATTTTGAGGGCACAGTCAATCATATTTTTTCTGAAGGAATGATCAGTGTTCTGTCTTCAAGCAGCAATGTGGGTATTCTGGTATTCCTTGTAATTCTGGGTGCCATGGTATGTTTGATGAACCGGGCAGGAGGTTCTGCGGCTTTCGGACGCTGGGCAGGAAAGCATATCCGTACCAGAGTTGGAGCAGAGCTTGCAACGATTCTTTTAGGTGTACTGATCTTTATTGATGATTATTTTAACTGTCTTACAGTAGGAAGCGTTATGCGTCCCATCACAGATCAGCACAATGTTTCAAGGGCAAAACTGGCATATCTGATCGATGCTACAGCAGCTCCGGTTTGTATCATTGCCCCTATTTCTTCATGGGCAGCAGCTGTTAGTGGGTTTGTCCCGGGAGAAGACGGAATGTCTGTATTTGTACGTGCCATTCCATATAATTATTATGCGCTCCTTACTATTGTAATGATGGTATCCATGGTTTTAATGAGAGTAGAATTTGGTGCAATGGGCATTCATGAATCTAATGCATTAAAAGGCGACTTGTTTACTACAGCTGCAAGGCCCTATGCAGGTGCTGAAGAAGATGGAAAGGTGAATCCCCGGGGGAAAGTAATGGATCTTCTGATTCCCATCATTTCCCTTGTAATCTGCTGTGTGATCGGAATGATCTATACCGGCGGCTTTTTTGACGGCACCGATTTTGTAACTGCTTTTTCCCAAAGTGATGCATCTGTGGGACTTGTACTTGGAAGCTTTTTTGGTCTGGTGATCACTGTGCTTTTGTACCTGGTGCGGAAGGTATTATCCTTCAGAGATTGTATGGCATGTATTCCGGATGGCTTTAAATCCATGGTTCCTGCAATCCTGATCCTTACCTTTGCATGGACCTTAAAGAGCATGACAGACAGTCTTGGAGCAGATGAATTCGTAGCTGAAATGGTAAAATCTTCTGCTTCCGGTCTTGTAAACATGCTGCCTGCCATTATTTTCCTGGTTGCCTGCTTCCTGGCTTTTGCAACAGGAACTTCCTGGGGAACCTTTGGCATCCTGATTCCTATTGTTGTACATGTGTTTGAAAACACACCCGGAGATCTGATGATCATTTCTATTTCCGCATGTATGGCCGGAGCTGTATGTGGAGATCATTGTTCGCCTATTTCTGATACCACTATTATGGCATCGGCAGGTGCACAGTGTGACCATGTAAGCCATGTGTCTACACAGCTTCCTTATGCTGTGGTGGCAGCAGTGGTATCCTTTATCACTTATATATTTGCTGGCTTTATCCAGAGCCCGCTATGCCTGGTGATCGGTGTGGTGCTGATGATGGGAGTACTGACTGTGGTGAAAACCCGTTTTTGCGATCTGAAAAAGGAATAATGATTCTATGTAAGGATGCCAGGACTGTACAACCACTTAGGTGGATGCATGGTTTTGGTATCCTGATATCATTGAATTGTCCGCATTAGACATGAATTTTCAACCAAAAGAAAAAACTTTACATCTGATGCAGATTGTGATATACTTTTTTAAAGTTGAAGTAGTGTACTTTGATAATTCAACAGTAAGTTTAAGCACCTGTAGCTCAGTGGATAGAGCAGTGGTTTCCGGTACCATGTGCGGGGGTTCGATTCCCTTCAGGTGTGTTGCCTGGAACGACCCAGCGTTCCGGTGCGTTGTTTTATAAGGAGGACAAGAACTTGGACAATTTTAGAGAATGGTTATCAGATAACCTTCGCTATTTTATGTTAGGCGGAGCGATTTTGTTAATCGTTGGTGCTTTGGCTTTTGGAATCCATGCCTGTGTTAAAGGTAAGAAGGGTACCGATCAGGGGCAGGGAGATCAGCAGACAGCATCGCAGGATAACCAGGGAAATGTTCCTTCTTCTCCGGCAAAAGATGGGGAGACTGACGGGAAGAAAGACGCCAATCCCATGGAAAAAGGCAATGCAGAGATTACTGCATTAATTACGGGCTATTACAAGGCTCTGGGGGACAAAGATATTGCAACGCTTAAAACGTATGTAGACAATCTTGCACCGTCCGATGAATCAAAGATCACTAACGCAAAGGACTATATTGAAGGGTATGAAGTGCGGGATGTTTATGTGAAAAAGGGGCTGAAGGATGACTCATATGTGGTCTATGCAAGTTTTTACTATATTTGCAAGGATATTGATACGAAAGTACCGGCATTGAGTCAGTTTTATGTATATAAGGACAGCGAAGGCCAGTGGAAGATCGATGCATCAGCAGTAGAGGATACAGAGATTTCTGCCTATACTGATGGGCTGGAAGCAGATGAGGATGTAAAGACACTTTACTCTGATATCCGCAAGCAGCTTGAGGATGCGCAGGCAGGTGATCCTGCATTGACAGCATTTCTGGATGGCCTTGGCCAGGATACCAGTGATTCATCTATTGTATCTGATGGAACTACACTGGTAGTGACAGAAGACTGTAATGTGCGTGCTGCTGCCAGCAGTGATGCAGATATTATTGGTGGTCTTTCTGCTGGTGAGGAAGTTCAGAAGCTTGGTTCTGAAGGAGATTGGATCCAGGTGGAGTATGAAGGTCAGACTGCATATATTTACAGTGGACTTCTGGAAGAAAAAACTGAATAAAGGGTAAAAAAACAGCTGCAGATCAGATCTGCAGCTGTTTTTTTGAACTAGTACAGTGAGAATTAAGGCCAGTCAATATGGTGGTTACTTAATATTCACTGTACTAGAATTATGTTAGTGAACTGTAAAGCACTCCGCCCTGAAGAGTGATCCCTTTGCTTTCGGCTAATTGATGGACTGTAACCAGTTCATAACCGTCCTGGATCAATCTTGGTATCAGAATCTCTGCTGCATCCACAGAGGAACTGAAAATATCATGCATCAGTACGATAGAGCCGTCTGTAATATTATCGAGAACTGCGTTTACCAGACGGTCAACATCTTCTCCTTCATCCCAGTCTTCTGGATCAACGGTCCACAAGATCATAGGAGTTGCAATCACAGAAGTTACTGTATCATTAACATTTCCGTAAGGAGGACGTACAACAGTGGCTCCATGCCCCACCAGATTGTTCAGCAGCTGATCTGTCTGTCCAATCTCATTGGATACTTCTTCAGCAGAAAGAGTAGACAGATCTGTGTGATCATAAGAATGGTTGCCCAGTTCGCATCCCAGGGCTTCCATACGTGTAACATCTTCAGAATAGTAATCTATCATATTTCCAACCAGGAAGAAAGTGGCTTTAGCATTGTTTGCTTCCAGACAGTCAAGAAGCCTGGCGGTATAATCACTGGGACCATCGTCAAAGGTAAGAGCTATCTTTTTGTCAGGAGCTGGTGTGGGTGTAGGAACTGGTGTATCCTGAGGAAGTGTCTGTACATCTGTGCTGTTCTGTGCTACAGGTGCAGCTGCATCTGTAGCAGCATCTGGCGTTGAAACCTGGTCGGAGTTTGCACCTGTTGCTGCAGGATCGGCATCTGAGCTTGCATCTGCTTTCTCAGGATTAGGGTTTATGTAGTAAAGTAAAGGAGACGATTCTGTCTGATCTGAAACAGGAGACGGATTCCCATTCATCACACCATCTGAAGAAAAGTGGCAAAGCTGTCCGTCAACGATCACATCGCCAGTCTGCATCACCCCGTCTCCATTCAGGTAATAGCGATTGCCATTATCATCCAGCCATCCGGTCTGCATTACGCCATTCGAATCGAAATAATACCGTTTGTTATCTGTGTCTGTAAGCCATCCGGTCAGGGCAGCACCATTCACCATAAAGTACCAGTTGCTCCCACTGGATGTCCACACTCCTGAAGCTGCTTCCGGAGAAACCTGGGATGCGCTGGCATCATCAACCGGAACTGTAGTTGGTTCAGGAACTGGGGTATCGGTTGGCAGCACTTCCGGGGGCTGTGTAACCTCTGGTGTGTCACCGGAAACCGTATCCTGAGCCGGTGGGGTTAGAGTATCTGTATTTTCTGCTACGAACATATCCGGCTGCTTTTTATCATCCATAGATCCAGAGCCTGGAGAGGTACGGGTAAGTAGTATACCGCACACCAGACAAAGGATCACAGCAGTTATAAGAAGAGGCCGGTTGGTCCGTTGTTTACGGCCTGACATATGATTCCTCCTTTGTGTCAGTAAATCAATAAAAGATTGGAGAAAAAAATCTCCAACATAAAATAGATTTTACCACACACTTCATTTTCGTGCAATCACAAATAGGGAGATAACCGCGAAGCTTATCATAAAAAGATGATCGTGAAGCATATCACAAATAGGGGATGATCGTGAAGCTTTTTCTTGATATCACAGAAAAAAGACTATATAATATAGCAATGAGCGAAAAAATCAGAATTAATAAATATTTAAGTGAATCCGGTTACTGCTCCCGCAGGGAGGCAGACCGTCTTCTTTCGGCCGGCCGCATTACAGCCGGCGGCCGCACCCTTTGTCCGGGAGATAAGGTTTCTCCTGAGGAAAGGGTTTTTGTAGATGGTAAACCGGTTAAAAAAGAAGAGAAAAAGGTGCTGCTGCTTTTTTACAAGCCCAGAGGAGTGGTGTGCAGTACTAAGAAGCAATATGAAGAGACAACGGTTACGGAATATCTGAAGTATCCGGTTCGCATTTATCCTGTGGGCCGTTTGGATAAGGATTCAGAAGGACTTCTTCTGCTTACTAACCAGGGAAGTCTTGTCAATCACATTATGCGTGCCAGAAATTTTCATGAGAAGGAGTATCTGGTAACTGTGGATCACCCTATAACAGAAGACTTTTTGATGCATATGCGTACAGGAGTTCCGGTTTTGGATACAGTGACCCGGCCATGCCAGGTATTTGCTGCAGGTAAATGTTCGTTTCGGATTATTCTGACACAGGGGCTGAACCGCCAGATCCGCAGGATGTGCGAATATCTGGGATATCAGGTCCGTACCTTAAAAAGGATCAGGATCATGAATCTTACAATTCAGGGTCTTGCACCTGGCAGCTACAGAGAGATCACCAAAGAAGAATATAATAAGCTAACTCTTATGATCCGGGATTCATCTTCCGGAAATAATTCAGATCCAGGAGGAAATCATGGAAGCAGCTTTAAGCAAAATGAAAGAATTAGCCCAGAAACTGAATCAGGCATCCAAGGCTTACTATCAGGAAGACAGGGAGATCATGAGCAATCTGGAGTACGATGCCCTGTACGATCAGCTGATAGAACTGGAAAAGGAAACAGGCACAGTTCTGGCAGGCAGTCCAACCATTTCCGTAGGATATGAGTCTGTTGATGCACTTCCTAAGGAAACCCATGAAAGGCCAATGCTTTCCCTGGATAAGACCAAGGACCGGGAGGTGCTTCGTGAGTTTATTGGTCAGCGAAAGACCCTGCTTTCCTGGAAACTGGACGGCCTTACCATTGTGCTTACCTATGAAAATGGCCGGCTGTTAAAGGCTGTCACCAGAGGAAATGGTACAGTTGGTGAGGTAATCACCAACAATGCCCGGGTTTTTAAGAATATTCCTTTACAGATTCCGTATCAGGGACGTCTTGTACTGCGAGGAGAAGCTATTATCACTTATTCAGATTTTCAGAGGATCAATGAATCCATAGAGGACGTAGATGCACGTTATAAGAATCCTCGTAATCTTTGCAGCGGCTCCGTGCGCCAGTTGAATAATCAGGTTACAGCCAGCAGGAATGTACGATTTTATGCGTTTTCCCTTGTAAGTGCACCAGAAGTGGATTTTGACAATTCTCATGAGAATCAGTTTCATTGGCTAAAGGGGCAGGGCTTTGATGTGGTGGAATATCGGGTGGTAACTGCTTCAACTTTAGATCAGGCGATGGACTATTTTTCTACAGCTATTACAAAGAATGATTTTCCATCCGATGGTCTGGTGGCCTTGTATGACGATATTGCCTATGGGGAGTCACTGGGCCGGACGGCTAAGTTCCCAAGAAATGCTTTTGCATTTAAATGGGCAGATGAGATACGGGAAACTCATCTGCTGAAAATTCAGTGGAGTCCGTCACGTACCGGGCTGATCAATCCGGTGGCTGTTTTTGAACCAGTTGAACTGGAAGGCACTACTGTAAGCCGTGCAAGTGTGCATAACGTCAGTATTGTGAAACAGTTGAAGCTTGGTATTGGAGATATCATCCGTGTTTACAAGGCTAATATGATCATTCCGCAGATTGCAGATAATCTTACCTGCAGTGATAATCTTGTGATCCCGGATACTTGTCCTGCTTGTGGCGGGGAAGCGCATGTCTGCAAAGAAAATGATGTAGAAGCGCTGTACTGTATGAATCCTGACTGTGCAGCCAAGAAGATCCGAGGTTTTACACTATTTGCCAGCAGAGATGCTATGAATATTGATGGGCTTTCCCAGTCAACCTTGGAAAAGTTTATTGCCATGGGTTTTATTCATGAATTTGCGGATATTTTCCAGCTGGACAGACACAAAGATGCGATTATCGAGATGGAAGGCTTTGGCGAAAAGTCCTATGAAAATCTGATCTTAAGCCTGGATAAGGCCAGAAATACCACTCTTTCCAGGGTGATATACAGTCTGGGGATCCCTGGCATCGGACTTGCTAATGCCAAAGTGATCTGCCGTCACTTTAAAGATGATCTTTCTTCTGTTCGTCAGGCATCCATGGAGGAGATCAGCGCTATTGATGGCATTGGTCCTGTATTAGCAGGGAATATTTATTCTTATTTTCATGATAAAGAGAACAACCAGAAGCTGGACCGGCTGATGGGGTTTCTTATACTCCATGCGGAAGCGGCTTCCCAGACACAGATCTTTGCAGGAGTGACTTTTGTGATCACTGGTTCTGTGACCCATTTTGCTAACCGTAACGAGATGAAAGCATTGATAGAGTCTCTTGGCGGCAAAGTCACAGGCTCTGTTACAGGAAAAACCACGTATTTGATCAATAATGATACAATGTCAAATTCCTCTAAAAATAAAAAGGCCAAGGAGCTTGGGATTCCAATCATTTCTGAAGAAGAATTTCTGAAGCTGGTCCATCCGGAAGAGGCATGATCATTCATCTCAGTTGAGAAGACTCCTACCTCTTTCAGGTGGTGAGTAACTGCAAGTTCGTCTCAGTGGGAGTCCAATCTCCGACTGAGATAAACGCTCCGCGAGGATGCGCAGTGATTCTGTAAAGAATATGTCAGCTTACGCTGACCAGAATCACGCGCCAAGTCTCGCGGCTGCTCGACTTGAAATATTATTAACAACAAGGAGGGACATAAATGCCAATTAAAATACAAAGCGATCTGCCGGTAAAGGAGATTCTTGAAAAAGAAAACATATTTGTAATGGATGAGAACAGGGCACTGCATCAGGATATCCGTCCAGTTCAGATCCTGATCCTGAATTTGATGCCATTAAAAGAAGAAACGGAACTTCAGCTGCTCCGCTCTTTATCCAACACGCCCATTCAGGTCGATGTTACATTTATGACTGTAGAAAGCCATGATTCTAAAAATACATCTAAAAGCCATCTGAACAAATTTTATCAGACTTTTCCTGAACTGGAAGATCAGAAATATGACGGGATGATCATTACAGGTGCCCCTGTAGAACAGATGGAATTTGAAGAGGTGGATTATTGGAGCGAACTTGTAAAGATCATGGATTGGACCAAGACCCATGTAACATCTACCTTATATTTGTGCTGGGCTGCACAGGCAGGCCTTTACCATCATTATGGCCTAAAGAAAAGAATGCTTCCCAAGAAAATGTTTGGCCTTTTCTGGCATAAGGTGCTTAACCGTAAGATTCCTCTTGTACGTGGATTTGACGATGTATTTCTTGCCCCTCATTCCAGACATACGGAGGTTCCGATTGAAGATATCCATGCATGTAAGGAACTTACTGTGCTTGCAGAGTCTGAGGAAGCAGGTTTATTCCTGGCCATGGCAGATGGCGGACGTAAGATCTTTATCATGGGCCATCCGGAATATGACCGTGTTACATTGGATGGGGAATATAAGCGTGACATTAACAAGGGTCTTCCTATTGATATTCCCAGGAACTACTATAAGGACAATGATTCTGAAAACAGGCCTCTTCTTTTGTGGCGGGCTCACGCCAATAACCTGTACACAAACTGGCTGAATTATTACGTATACCAGATGACTCCGTATGACCTTTACGGAACCCCTGATTTTTCAAGTATTTCCAGGGATTGAGAGGGTGTGGCATTTCACGTAAGTTGTTATAATTTCACGTTTTTTGTTACGAAAAAGGAGTAAAAATGGTGTAGTAACTGCCTGAAAATGGTGTAGTAAGATAATTGAGCAGTGGTGTATGAACGAAGATTTTTCTTGTAAATCCATTATATCTATTAATGAATATCTGAATAAGTCCATGAGTTTATGATGTGTTACTCGTGGGCTTATTTTTGTGTTCATTTACGGACACGAAACATATTGTTTTTCTTCCTTGTATAGCCTATGCACAGCAAATAACGCTGTGTATGGGCTGAATTTCGGTTTCTTATACTTTAAACAACAATTTATAATTTATCCACTAATATAATTAAAACCGAAATTTGAGCCGTATAGTGTGATTTAGAGCGTTGCTGTAGAGTTAACTTAATATCAAAATTTTATGGAGTAATATGTATCAGTGTCACCTGGCAGCACTAATAAATAAAGCCAAGGCAGAGAAGGGCAGTCAGTATATCTGACTGATTACAGGAGACTATATAAGCAGATTAAGCCGGAGAGGATTCTGAAGAATATATTGTACATGTAATGAATGATATCCGATACAAAAGCAAAGCCTGGTCTGCCAAAAGATATGAGCCAACTATGTGTGAAGTTAGTTATTGGGGCTGTGAAAATGTTGATTCAACATCTACGGCATACGGCAAATGGCGTGATATGCTGCATCGTTGTTACAATGAGAAAATATATAACAAATATCCTGAGTATAAAGGTTGTTCGGTTTCAGATGAATGGAAAAACTTCAGCAATTTTAGATGTTGGCATGAAAGGAGTAATTATGGAGACAGCAGTCTGAATCTGGATAAGGATATTCTTTATAAGGGCAATAAGAAATATGGTCCTGAAAATTGTTGCTTAGTTCCAGGATTTATCAATACACTGTTTACGAATGATAAAGCGAACAGGGATGAACTTCCTTTGGGCGTATATAAGGAACAATACATTAAGGACACTGCAAAGAGATACAAGGACAAGATTCCATATAGCGTGTACGAGGCTATGATGAATTGGAAAATTGAGATCACAGATTGAAAGGTAGTTATTATGAAACAGGACGAAGAATTACAGGGCTGTGTGTTTACAAGGCGATTCCTAAAGCTATGGATGCGAAACGGAAGAAGGCTGAACGTGCAGCACAGCTTACAGCCATTGCAGATCTCATGGATTCTAACGGTTGTACAATAGAAGAGCTGAAGGAGCTTATGACCATGCCGAAACCAACGGAAGAACTAATTGAAGAATAAGGATACAAACAATAAAGAAGTAAATAAAGTAATGCTTTTTATAAAGACTGGGTGCGTTTGGTATGCAGTGTCTGGGCTTTTGTTTAATTACAAAAACTGGTAGTGGTAATTTTGCTGGATGTAGAGTATCATATAAATGAGGGAAGGCATAGAAAGTATTAATTTTATTGATATAATGAATTGACTATTTAGTAATGATATGGTACCGTATAGTTAAGAAAACTTAATGTTTTCTTGATTGCCCAGAATAGAAATATTCTGTTACGCAGATAAGGAGCGTCTGCCATCGGAGAATAACATAGTTGCCAAGTGCTTCAGAGTTATTCGTGCGTAGCCGATGTAAAAGAATCCGTGATTCATCATACAGTGTTAGGACTGGAACCTTCCGACTGAGCGGAAGCAAATAATGCTCTTCCTGGTTTAGCCAGGATAGCTGGCGGACAGCGAAGTAACTACGCATATAATTAAATTATTGTGAAAGAAGCTATCTCGTGAAGATAGCTTTTTTCATATCAGAATAAAAAGGACAAAGCATTTGAGTAAATATAGTAGATACGACAGAGATATACTGTCTGACAAAATATTAATAAAAAGAGTACGACAAGCTGCTAGAAAGTATTCTGAGTATGCTGAAAAAGAAGTTTTACTGGTGTTTGCTACATCTAAAAGCGGTCCATTTTACACATATCAATTCTGGGCTGGAAAAGAAAACTTTCAACATCTTGCAGGTGTTAAATCTCCAAACGGGGCTGAATGGTTTTGGAATAGATGCTTGGATGATACACGACTATTAAAACGAGAAGAGATTGTTGTAAAGCGAGACATTAAAACAACATCATCAAAAATAGAAGTTTTGCCTGATGTATTAGATTTGAAGAAAGCAAAAGCATACAAAGTAGGAAAGAAGGATTTAATAACTTTAAATGTTAAATTTTCTGTAGCGCTTGGAAATAATCAAAGTATCATGGGGTTTGATAAAAGAAAAGGTTATTTACCAATTCCTGTGACGGTATTAAACAGAAGTATATTTGAATTTTGCTCAAGTGTTGCAACAATATATTTAATTATGACTAAAGCTAGAGATGAAGAAAAATATTCTAATATTTTTTATGAAATAACAGAAGACATAATTCATAAAGCTAATTTTGATGAAGGAGTGCAAAAGCTGATAGATGAAAGTGTATTAGGATTAAAGGAAAATGAAGAAGAATGTACTTCAAAAATTGAAATTGCTATACGCGAGGTAGCCGTAACAATCGAGCAGACAGCATCCGAGCAACAGTAATATATACATATATTAATGATTAGTAACACCTATAGGGTAGTTACACAGGAAACTGTGTAATTGCCCTATTTTTCGTCCTGCTGCCGAAGTAGAAGCAAAATTTCAGTATATATACTGTTGCAAAACAGACCGGGTATGGGAAAAGGATATAGTTTATAAGTATGCCCCAGTAGTAGAGTAGTATTTTTTATCTGTGGAAACTGAATCTACACGCATATAATTCTAACTGCTCAGATTACAACAAAAAGCTACTGGATCAGACCATATCCGATAGCTTCACTCTTTGAAAAATTCTTCATATTCAACATCAAACAGTAATCGTAAAGCTTTCAGATCGCTTGCTTTTATGTTCCTGCGTCCAACTTCAATATTAGCAAGAGTGCTCCGGGAGATACGACTTCCCATAAGCTGTAACTTTGCAACAACTTCTTCTTGTGTCATACCTTTATTCATGCGTACAGTTTGGATGTTATGTCCAATTGGAAGATCAGTTAAGATATATTGCATGGCAGCACTCCTATGGCAAATAATACTATAAAATGTCACCTATTAGAAACATTTGTATTGATTATATTCAGATTTAGTGCTATTATTGTGACTAGATAGAAACAATATGCCAAAAAAGGATTTGAGGAAGGAGAAATTTTTATGTCAGGTAATAATAATAACGGATTAAGTTTTTTGGGTGTTGTTGGAGCTGTACTGTTAGCATTGATCATTTTCTCAATTGATGGCTAATGAAAAAGAATTATGGAATCATGTTAATAACTTTGACTACAGTATTGCTAAATAAATATTTAAAAAGTTATATTTCAATACCGTGGCTTAAATGGTTTATGACATGTTATTTTAATGATTTGGTAGGTGGGATTACTTTCATAGCATATTGTAATAGTGTTTTTTATTATTATAGAGGTATGCTATATAAGCTATGGAGAATAGAACTACTTCTATTTTTGTGTGGAATCTTTTGGGAATATATTACACCTTTATTTAGAACAGATACGATATCGGATCCATATGATATAATGGCTTATATGTGTGGCGGTTTTATTTATTGGATAATAATGTTTGGCTATAAGAAAAATAAAAACAAAAGAATACACGGCATGGTCGGAGAAATCCGGTGACGCAAAATACAGGGTCTAAGCATATGTATGACAGCCAGATGCAATTTTACATGATAAGAGAGCATTGCTTTTCCAGTTATAAGGAATTGTAATGCTTTTTTATATTACTTAGTACGGAGGAAGAAGAATATGAAGATGAAAACTATATTGGCACTTTTAATATGTGGTGTAGTTACAATGAGCGTTCCGATGGATGCATTAGCCGCTAGCGAGGTGCAGAAAGAAGAAAGCACAGAAAATGTTGATGAAGTAGCTTATGACTTTAAAACTTTTAATTGGGGTGATAGTCAGAAGAAGGTCGAGGAAGTTGAGGGAGAACCTTTTTTAGAAGATGACATGACAGCACAGGATGCTCATTATGTTGCTTATAAAACTACTGTTGCAGGAAAAGATGCTGTATTGGCTTATTATTTTTGCGATGAGGGTTTATTTTGTACAAGGTATATTTTGTCCGAAGAACATAGTAATGAAAATTTGTTTATTGATGACTATGAAGATATCCGGGAAGCCCTCACTAAGAAATATGATGAACCGGATTATGATTTTGAAAATTGGTCGGACGATGGGAAAAAATCATATTATGCGGATAGAAAAGGAACTGCATTGGAATATGGATATCTTGATTATCTTACAGCATGGCAGCTGGAAAGAACATATATTTCTATGGAAATGTCTGCGGATAACTACAACATTTCAACCACTATCGATTTTAGAAGTAACGATATAGACGCTGGAGAAGTTGACTATTCAGATGATTTTTAAAGCAATTGAAAGAGCAGCAAGAATAATGGCAATTAACTTTGCGAATCAGTTGCAATTGAACGTGAAAAGTATTACTTAAATCATTGCTCGACTTGAATACAATATCATTATGATGATGCACAAAAATGTAAGAAGGAATGGAATTGCAAAAAGAGATTGCACAGAAATTCAGGAATTTAGCACATAAATTAGATGGTAAAGGTAAAATAATTGCAAGTGATTGGTTCTTGATATTAAGTGACGAGATATTAGATACATTAAGTGAAGTTAATGAATGCTTGTTATATTTTGATTAAAAAGAGCTAGGAGCATGAGATAATGGAAGAATTTTTCTTTGGATTCATAGCATCTATAGTAGCGGCAACAAAACCAGAGAATCAAAAACAGGCTTAAGAATGGCAACCGCTTCAATTGCAAACTGAACCATCAAATGAAATAACAGAACCAAAAAAAGAAGAGTCACCGAAGGTTGTTTTTTACAGCACAGCAACCCGGGCGAATACAGACTATATGGCAAATACAGAATTGCAGTTGAAAGATTTGAACGAACTAATAAGCAAAGGAAGGATATGTAACTGAAGCGGAGTACCAGGAGAAGAAAAAAAGATTATAGAAGCGTAGGGAAAAAAGAGTGGAAGAAGGAACAAAAGTTAAGAATAAAAATACAAAATTTGCAGGAATTGGTCTCTTAATATTGGCTTGTGTATGCTTTATATTGGGATACTCTAATGTGAATAATGAAGATTATTCCTTTTATAAAGATCATTATGAAACGTGCATGGACGGATATAATGATACGATAACTGATCCAAATTCCTATAGCGGATATTTCACATCTACATATGACTATATTGCATCTAGTTATGAGAAAATGGCAGAAGATGATGAGAAAAAGATGTGGGAATTTCGTATTCAGTCTATTGCATTTTGCATAGGCGGAGCGATTTGTGCAATATTCGGTTTTGTAATAATGAAAATGTAAAAAAACAATTATGTGAGGAAAGAAATATGGCATACATTATTGGAGTTATAATTTGGGGAATTGTGTGGGGTTATGCTACAAAAGCTGTTATCAATAATAAGGGATATGATGATAATTGGTTCTGGTGGGGGTTCTTCTTTGGATTCATTGCACTTATTGTGGCATTAACTAAGCCGGAAAATAAAAGATCGCAGTATGATTATAATTCGTTAGATTCTGAAAATTACAACTATAATAATAACTATGGTCGAAGTTCTTTGTTTCAAGATAATTCTTCATCCGCACGTGAAGAAGGTATGTGGAAGTGCTCATTTTGTGGTAGAATGAATAATAATTATGTTGGAACTTGTGCTTGTGGAAAAACTAAAAATGAATCATACAATAGCAGTAGAGAAAAAACAAATACATCATTCAAGGAAGAAAAAAATGAAAATGTAAATGATAATTTAGAAGTTATAAAAAAACTGAAAGAATTATTGGACATGGGAGCCATAACACAGGAAGAATTTGATAAGAAGAAAAAAGAATTATTGTAATAAAACAGATAAAAAAGATATTTATCAGGAAGCAGGCGTAAACGAGTATTGGATTGTGTCACCCAAAGAACGAGCAGTAGAAATTTATTATTTGGTATCAGGAAAATATAAGTTGTAAGCGTGTTATATTCTACAAGATGATCCAGAAGAAGCTCATTATAATGCAGATACTGTAATTACATTAAAAGAGTTTCCTAATATCAGCCTGACTCTGACAGAGATATTTGCAAATGTAGATTGATGATACAAAAAAGAGGGCTGCTGGGATGTGGTGTGCTACCTGTCAATAGGACAATAAAAAATAATAAATTTTTGTATCGTCAGCCGATTTATGGCTGGCGATATTTTTAGGCTGCTTTTATATATTGATCATGATATTCCATTGGTGTCATCACATTTAACTTTCTTTGCAATCGTTGATTATTGTAATAATGGATATAATCGGTTATAGCTGCAATTAAGGTAGTTCTATCATTGAAATGTTGGCAGTAATACATCTCTCGTTTTAGAATCCCCCAAAACCCTTCCATCGGTCCATTATCAATACAATGGGCAACTCTGGACATACTTTGTTTCATATGATGTTTCTTTAACCGGGTGCAGAATTGTGCACTTGTATATTGAAATCCACGATCAGAATTATCCTGAATTCGGTATAATTCTGACTATGCCGAATAAAAAATTATGCCGAAGTTTTAAATTATTGCCTGAATTTTCTTCAACTTTGAAATAATCTTCGGCATAGTATTCCAGGTTAATCCAAGGAGTAGAGAAGCTTTTTTATGTCTGACTTTTTCCAGATTTTCTCGCTTTCATCAAATGCCGGAGCGGCTTTATTCATTGCTTCACTCATCATTTCAAGCGTTGCAAATGCATAAAAACCGGATGTCGTTGACATACTCTCATGACCAAGCAGCTGCGTGATAAAAGGAAGCGGCACTCCGTTACGATACAGATCCATCGCTTTTGTCTTACGGATCAAATGGCAATGAACGTTTTCTGGTACCTCCGGACATGTGTCTCGAGCCTTCTTCGCAGCTGTTTTGAGTATCAGACTGATGCTGTCAGTCGAAAGCTGGTGAGGGACTCCATCAAGATGACTATAGAATAGCGGTGCCTCAGTTAAATCAGGATGGAATTCTTCAAGATACTTTCTTAGGTGAAGCACTGTTTTCTTCATAACGGATACGTTTCTGGTTTTGCGTCCTTTTCCTGTCAGTGTGACATAGGGGTTGGGCATATCTAGATGGAGAGACGATACAGACAGATCTGAAAGCTCCTGTACCCTTGCTCCTGTATCGTAGAGAAGAATCAGGATCATCCTGTTACGGCGGTGCTTTGCCGTCCTGGTATCGTATGCTGCCAGTATTGCTTTTGTTGCAGCCAGCTGCAGGTATTCCATCGGCTTCTTTTCTTCTTTGACCTTCCTGACTGAACAAATTTCATTGTAGATACCGCGGAGTTCAAAGTCTTCATCTGCACAGTATTTCAGAAAAGAGCGGATTGCAGTCAGCTTCAGGTTGATTGTTTTGGATGCGTACTTTTTTTCATGAAGCCATTCAACAAAGTCTTTAACATTGCTACGGCTGAATGCTTCAAATGTCACCTGGTCTTCCTTGAGCCCTTTCGTGTTTTCTAAAAATGAAAGATAGGAGTTCAGGGATTGCTTGTAAGCTGCAACAGATTTATCCGACTGGTTTCGCACCGCAGGCATAAAATCATGAAGGTAGGCTCGTGCCATCTGCCAGAAATCTTTATCTTTATTCCTTTTATACTTCATCAGCATCCACCTCCGGAATCAGTTCTTCTGTGGAGGCAGTCATGCAACGGTATTGAGGAAAGAAATCAGGAATTAGGTGTATGTAATAATAAGTACTATCCAATGAAGAATGCCCCATATATCTCATCAGATATGGAAGCATTGCGTGGATATCCTTTCCTTCTGATGACCAACGCATGATGTTTGCACAGGCAAAGTGATGTCGCAAATCATAAGCCCGGGGTTTTACTTTTCCGTCTCTTTTTAAACCGGCTGCCAACCAGATGTTTTTGAAGTTAACAGATAAAGCAGTACTGGAACAAATTCCTCCGTGCCCGCCAGGGAAGAAGTATTCTCTTTCTGGAAATATCTTTCTTATGGCAGCGTTATAATCTATAAGATACTGAGTCAGTTCTTCTGATAAAAACAGTCGCCTGTCACGATGGGCCTTGCCCCACAGGATATCGACGTATTCTTTGTCCAGATGAACATCCTGGCATTTCAACTGCCTTGCTTCCACTGACCTGACGCCGCAGCAATACATGAAACGGTATAGCGCCGGAAAAACATATGCCCTGCCTGGAGCCTTGTGTCGGAGGACATACTGATCGCATTCATTAAAAAAGCGTTGTATTTCAGTCTCTGTCATCAGGTAGACATCCGGATGATATCGCTGAATGATGAATGAATTATCCAACACATACGCATCGCTATCTCCAGAAATCACAAGATATCGGCCGAATTCACGTATCGGAGATACCCAACTTCTATCGGCAGTGGTTGATTTTTGTGCATGTTCCAGAGCCCAGCCGTCTACAACTTCCTTAACCAGAGTGTGATGGTCACCATGGGCGGCATTGTACCGATCTAATTCACTAAGATATGTGGCAGCCGCTGCATACTTGATACCCAATGCGCGTTTATAATCAAGGAACTCGGACATAGCCGGACCAAGTTTGCTAATAAAGGCGTTCATGAATGCACCTCCTTCGATATGTCACCAAAAGGAAGGACACACTCCTTCAGCCTTATTTCGTCAGTAGTGATATAGATACTGGTGGTATCGGGGTCTGAATGTCCAAGTATGGCAGCAATCGTTTCAACAGGAACTTCATTCCTGACCATTGTCGATGCGGCGTTATGCCGGAGCATATGCATTCCCAGTATGCGTTCATCTTTAGATACATGTGCCTTTTCAAGAATACGCTTTACCATCATGTAGCATGAGGAATGGCATGAAAGCGGGTCAAAAGGAGCGATAAGTCTTACAAACAGGTAGTCGTTTGGGGCATCAGGTCGTTGTCTGGTCAGATATCTGGCAATCGCATTGCCTACTGCCGGAGTTAAAGGGACACAGACAAGATTTCCGGTTTTACTTTGTTTCCAAGAGATTGTATCGTTCCGCCAATCTATATCCGTCAAACGCAACTTGATGATGTCGCATGCCCTGATACCAGTAGTTAACCCAAGAAGGATCATGGCTGAATCGCGCAGAGGGGTTTCATTATCTTCTGTAATGGATTTGATGCGTTCCTGTTCCTCTGTTTCAAGTACAGGAATGATACGATGATGTCCGGGGGCATGAATGCCTGACAATGCCATCAACAGATCGTTACGATCAAGGTATCGGCAAATGTTCCTGAGTTCGCAAAGGATTCCACGCTGCCGCTCAGGCTTTGAACACTTAACATAGTCGAGGATTATAGAGGTTGTCAATGATTCCAATGGACAAACATCATACCCTCTTTCCAGAAAAGAAAGGAATGAGTACATGCCATACTCATAAAAATGCCGTGTGTTCTCGTTATCATATCTCTCCCTTAAATAGTAACAGTAGTCCGAGTATACCTTGCCGTAATACTCCCCGGATGGTTGTACTCTTGCTCTTGTGGTAACAGAAAAATCAAACTGCCCAGTATTAACATAAGATTCAATCAAACGGAAGAAGCGGCCTTGAAGATGATAACGCTCTTTACTGAATTTCCCGATTTTGGGACTGATTACAGCGTCAGCATAAAGCTTGCCGATTTCATAGCTGTATTCAGTGACTCCGTGTTCTTTACAGAATGCCTTAAATCTTCTGACAGCACCCTGGTAGTTGAAAATGGTGGATTCGTTATATCCAGCATTTTTCAAAGCTTCGATGAGCAATGTGCAGACAGTATTAATATCCATCTTGAAGCACCTCCTTAAAAATGATGCTTCAATTATATAATACTATGCCGAAAAACTATTCTTAATCGAAGTAATATCAGGCAAAAGTGAAAAACTTCGGCATAGTTTTTTCTTCGGCATAGTCAGAATGGAAGAGCGGATGTGCATCAGGTTCCAAGCAAACTGCTTCATCAAAAGTATTCATAACTAATGGATTATCATTATGGTCACTTATTTTAAAAGTTACAATTCTTCGATCGTATAAATCTAAAATAGCACTCAAATATATCTTGTGCACTTCATTTCCGCTGTAATATTTAAACTCGGATACATCGGTGAGCCATTTCTCATTCGGTTTATCCGCATGAAAATCTCGATGTAAATAGTTTTTGACAATGTGATCGGGATTTCGTTCTCCTCTGGTACAGCTTTTGGGTTTCCATTTAATATTTGACTTTATATCATATTTTCTACAGATGCGGAGAACTCGTTTATCATTCACATGAATTCCTTTGTGTCCATCTAATTCATCTCGGATTCTACGATATCCCATATCCGGATGTTCTTTATGTATCTTTTGAATTTCAATAGATAACGTTTCGTTCTGCAGTTCATTATTGTTTTTCGGATGTTTTAGCCAGTGATAGTATGCAGAGCGTGTAATATTAAGATACTTACAAAGTTTATCTACAGGATATCCCTTGTCAGAAGATAATTCTTTGATTGCCTTATATGCGGCTAAACGGTGAACTAAAGATAGTGATCCCTCCTTTCTAGTTCTCTGACTTTTTTTAACAGATCATTTTCCATTTGTAAATCAAGATTTTTTCTTTCAAGCTCAACGATTCTATCACGTAATTCTTCCTCAGATGTACGACTTGGTAATGATCCGACTCGTCTACCACGACGGTCTTCCAGACCTTTACTTCCCATTTCTTCGTATCGTTTTACCCAGTTACGAACTTGTTGATAAGAACATTGATATTTCAAAGCCATTGCTCCATAATTCTTATCATTTGCCAAGCATTCCGTAACTATTTTTAATCGCTCATCAAGAGTCGTTGATTTTGCTTTTTTCATGCAAGCACCTCCAGTGGATGTTTTTAATATTCCACCAGAATTATACACCTGAATCCACTTTAAAAGTTGTGTGTGTGACCGGATTCCGTATTTTAAGCAAATATCATCAAGAGAACCAGCTCCATTAAGATAATCATTTACCGCAGATATTTTTAGTGCTTTTGAGTAACTTTTGTTTTTGGGTTGATTAAGTAAACCTGTTGGTCCATTGCATTGGTATATAGAAATCCATTTTCTAATACTCTGGCAAGCGACTCCAAGGTTTTTACTTGCCTGACCCAATCCAATCTCTCCATCAAGATATTGCTCAACTATTTTTACCTTTACTATTGGATCTATTTTGCTTTTTCTGGACATGAAAATACCCCCATATAGGACTTTTATATTTCATTGTCCTATATGAGGGTAGCATATCAATGTGACCGGCAGCCCTTCAGTTAAGAAGATTAATAATAAACTGGCACCTTGAGAAGGTGTGTACAAGAGACAAATACTTGTGCATTTTGAACGGAAGCATAAGCTTTTTTTGACAAAATATTATGTAAAGTTTATTGGAAGTTTATTTGAAGTTTTTCTGCATATCTGTTATAGTATGATGTATAGGCCGCTAACCTAAGATAGTATCAGAATACATAACTATTCAGCGTGTATACAGTTATAAGCCAAAATACAATACAGATAAGAAAGCATTACAATGTTTTCGCCATATATGCCGTGTAACCATTACAAAGGCCAGCGGCAGGAAAGCAGAGGGATCGATTGCGTAAGAAATCGCATATTTTACTTGCCAGATATCTGGCAGATCAGCTGACTGTAGATGAAAGCCTGCAGTCTCACAGAAAGGCATTTTGTCTGGGGAGTATCCTTCCGGATATACGCCCATCTTTTGTTGTGAAGAAGCATGAGTATTTCAGTACCTTTGGAGAGATTCAGGAAAAGATGCTTCAGCTGGTGGAGCATGGTCCCCTGGAAGGGAAGGAACGTGTCTACTGGAGGAATTTTGGGGAAGTGCTGCATTATGTGGCAGACTATTTTACATTTCCTCACAACAGGACGTATACTGGAAGCCTGTATGAGCACAGCCAGTATGAAAAGATCCTGAAGCAAAGACTGAAGATCTGCATTAAAAGTGGTGCTGCCGGAGCCTATGTTTTCAGGGATGTCTATTTTAAAAACCTGGAAGAGCTTACAGAATTCATACAGGTAAGCCACACCAGTTATCTTCGTAAAAAGAGAAATATCACAGAGGATATCCAGTATATCCTGATGGTCTGCTATCAGGTGATCCAGGGAATTGTACAGTTATGTACCAGAAGACAGGAGAATATGGCTGCGTTTGCATAAAAGGTCTGCGTTCCTTAACATAATGTGAAGAGAAAGTGAAAATTGGATAAAATGGGAATGGATATTTTCTTGAAGGTTGATTTGAAAAAAAGATTATGATACAATAGACAAAGTTAATATTTAAGCGAACCGTTTTATCACGTATCAGACCTTTATATAGGGGAGTAAAGGGATGTTCATGGCAAGGAAGGGAGCATCTTGAAAAATATGAAGAATAAATATCTGACAAAATGTTTATGCATGACGATTATTTCAGCAATGGTACTGTCCGGACCAGCTGCAGTTTTTGCAGCCAGTGATGGCGGAGCATTTGAGTCAGGAGAACAGATTGATGATAGTTATGGGGAAGTTGTGCCTACTGCGGTACCGGAGCCAACTCAGGCGCCAACAGTAGAGCCTACCCAGGCGCCGACAGAGCCGACGCAGGCTCCAGTAGAGCCAACACAGGCTCCAGTAGAGCCAACTCAGGCACCGGCAGAGCCAACTCAGGCGCCGAAGCCTACTCACAGTCCTACAGCTACGCCTACCCAGACACCGTCTTCACCATCGGCCACGCCGACTCAGACACCGGAGGCTACACCTACACCGGGAACTACAGATACACCGGAGATTACATCAACACCGGTTCCGTCGGAAGCACCAGTTTCAGAGGCAGTGAGGGATATTATTGACAGGATTGATGCCCTGTCTCTTCTTGAGGATATTACACTGGATCAGAAGGATGAGATTCATAAGATCCGTAAGGCATATGATGCACTTTCAGACAGCGAAAAGTCTCTTGTATCCAATTATCAGCTTTTCCTTAATATGGAGAAAAAGCTGAAGAAGCTGGAAGATACAAAGGAAAAAGAAGAAAAAGAAAAAAAAGAGGCAGAGGCAATCGAGGGAGATCCGCTATATTATACAGATATGGTTTCTAATCTCCATGCAGGCAAGGATTTTTACCTGAACAGTCTGCAGGACAATTATCAGCTTAGCTTTTCAGATGATTTTGCTTCTGTGATGGATGAAATCGAGAAAGAATATAAGGCAAAGAACAAGCTTGCCGATGTTTCAGATACTACAGGTGGAGTGACTTCCTCAGCAGATACTTTGCTGGTAAGAAACTGGCAGGATATTCTGGCAGTGTACATATATGAGCAGAGTCAGCAGGGAGTAACTTCCTATATACTTGATGGATCGTGCAAGGCAGCCCTGGCAGATATCTTTTCAAGAATGAATCCTGTGATCCGGGATTCCAGTGATATTACCAAGGTTTCCTATGGTAATTACCATATCAACCACTATATTAAAGAAAATAAGATTCCCAAAGATCAGCGAGCAGTGCTGAAAAAGTATACAGAGACAGACTGCAGCCTTTTGTGTGCAGTAGTTACTGCTGCAAAAGGATTTGTAAGAGAGAGCGTTGGCGATAGTGTATCTGAAGAGAGAGTAAATGTGATCACTTCTGCCTATTCCCTGATCGGTAAAGTTGGTTATTTCTGGGGTGGTAAGTCTTTAGTGCTTGGAGAGGATCCAAGCTGGGGTACCGTTGAGACTGTTACTGCAGAGGGCAGCAAAAGTACCGGTACCAGGCGTGCATATGGCCTTGACTGTAGTGGTTTTGTTACCTGGGCAGTAGTGAATGGCTATCAGAACCAGGCTATGGAAGCAAGTGTAGGGAATGGCACTTCTGATCAGTGGGGAAAGGCCAATGTAGTCAGTGAGGCAGATGCGCAGCCAGGAGATCTGGTATTCCAGAAGGGACCAGAAGCAGGCGTGAATAACCATGTTGGTATTCTTTGCGGCAAGACAGAGGCAGGCGACTGGATCGCAGTTCACTGCTCTGCCAGCCAGAATGGCGTTACCGTAGGGGAAGCATACAGTGCCAGTTTCCGGTATATCCGTCAGCCTTCTTTCTATCCTACGATCCAGCAGGCAGCTCAGATGGCAGCACAGGGTGCACAGAATAGCAATGCCCAGTATTTTGTTACAGATGTTACAGTGACGAATACGCTTCAGGATATTATAAAGGCAAGCCAGAATGTATATGATCCTGCCAATCAGCCATTTACATCAGAAGGTAATGCACAGGTAGTAGTCAGTGATGTAACTGTAAATAATGCACTTTCAGATCTTCTTCAGTCCCAGACAGTTCTGGAGGAGACAGAAGCAGGCGGACAAAGTGTATTTGATGTAATTGCTGAGTATTATCCTCCGGAAGATGAGGCGGCAGCAGGGCCTTCCGGTGATCAGGAACAGGCAGAGGAAGCAGGTATACCTGCATTTATCAGTGAGGTGTATGTAGATAACTCTTTGGAAAATGTGTTGGATACAGGAACTTCTACTGAGACCAAATAAGAACAGGGCAGCGTCCATATGAACGCTGCCCTGATATATTATATCGAATCTCAGATGATTTCCTAACTGACGTAGCCTTCTGTAGAAATGCGGCTATCGATTGATCCCGGATAGAACATCTTCAATCCATTTATCTGTATTGTAGTTACGGTCAAAGAACCGAACGATTACACCATAAGCGTCCTTATCACTGGAAAAGGCATTTGCTTCATCTGTATCAACATGCATGGCCAGACGGTAATCCCAGCTTACACGTACAACCACATCCGCATAGATCAGTGCCCTTCCGTAGCTTTTAGTAAGCACGAATACTTCATCATTATCCTGGACTTTCAGTGCTACTGCGTCTGAAGGGGTCATATGGATGTGACGTTTGGCAACGATCACACCGGAGGGGATGGTGATCTGCCCCAAGGGACCTGATAATGTACAGCCAGGAGTATCTGTTGTATCTCCAGACTGTCTGATCTCTCCGGGAATACCAATTTTCCGTGTATCTGTAAGAGAAAGCTCTACCTGGGTTTCTGATCGGAATGGCCCAAGGACAGCCATGCTTTCAAAAGAGCCTTTTGGACCGGTAACGGTCACTCGTTCCTGGCACAGGTATTGTCCAGGCTGGCTGAGACTTTTTATATTATGAAGCTGGGCATCATTTCCAAAAAGTTGATGGAAATCCCTTTCGGATAGATGGATGTGCCGGGCTGAGGTCTCAATAGGGATTTTGATACTCATTTGATATACCTCCAATGAACATTTGTGTTTGCTTTTCAGTTTAAGCCCGATCAGGGAAAAAGGCAACCTTTTTCTCTGGGGAAAGGAATCATACAATGGAAGAAAACAGTAGTTTTGAATATGAAAAAAAGAATGGATATGTGGTGATTACAGCGCTGAAGGGAGATCCATCCGTAGTGGAGATTCCAGGTATGCTGGATGGATTGCCTGTAACAGAATTAAAAGAATACCTGTTTTCAGGAAAAAGTCTGGAGACTTTGTGCCTTCCGGATACTGTAAAAAAGATTGGAAGATATGGATTTTATAACTGCAGAAGCCTGCATACCATGTGGTTTGGAAGCCGCTTTACGGATATAGGAAGCGGTGCTTTTACAGGGTGTCACAATATTCAAAAGCTGTATGTGCATATGGAGGGACAAGACTCCGGCATTAAGGAGATACTTTCGGAGATTGGAGAGGAACTGGAAGTGGTTTTATCTGGCAGTGTGGAAGCTGTTCTCTGGTTTCCTGAATATTACGAAGAAGGAGTTGAGAATACACCTGCCAGGATCCTTATGACGCAGATCCATGGAAGCGGGCTGTATTATCGTAATTGTTTTGCAGGGAAGCGGTTTAATTATCAAGAGTATGATAAGCGTTTTGAAATGGCCTGTGCCCAGGAAAATGAGAAATTTCTGCTGGAATTGGCTTTTGGAAGGCTGAAATCGCCCTGGGAACTGGGGCAAAATGCAAGAGAACAGTATGAGTTATATATTCAGTCACATTATGAGCAGCTGGCTGGGCTGCTGATTTGCGGGCAGAGGCAGGAAGAGTTGGCTTTTCTTATGGAAACGTATCCTTTGGACAGATCAGAAAAGGCTGTATATGATCACATTCTGGGGATGGCTGGCAAGACTGGAGATGAAGGTACAGTCAGTATGCTGATGGAATATGGAAGGATACACTTTCCGGCAGGAAGACCTTCCTTTATGCTTTAGGAGGACCGGCAAATGATCAACGCTGTTCATGATACACAGGAGAGGGCACTTCGTGCCCAACAGATCTGTGAAGATATTTTGAAAAATACCAGAAACCAGCTGTATCTGAATATGCGGTTTCTGGATAATGCACTGGCACAGTTGTATCCGGCAGGGGATATGGAGATGTCACCAGCCGGATCTGACGGAGATCTTTTTTATTATCAGCCAGAGAAACTGATGGCAATGTTTAAAAAAAGCAGGGAACAGGTGAACCGCCTATATCTTCATACTCTGTTTCATTGTATTTTCTGCCACATTTATCCAGATAACAAAGTAGATCAGGAATATTGGAATCTGGCCTGTGATGTAGTAGTGGAAGAAATTATAGATGGTTTGTATGTGAAATGTGTGCACAGGCCGGTAACAATGGTGCGCCGCCAGGCAGAAGCCCTTCTTCTGGAGAAAGGAAAGGTGATGACAGCCCAGAAAGTGTATCGCAGGCTGTGCAGTCTTCATCTTGCAAAGGCCAAAATAGAAGAGCTGAAAAGGGAATTTACTCTGGATGACCACAGGAAATGGTACGATTCAGGCAAGAATAAAAGCCAGTCCCAGATGCAGAAGAAAAAATGGGAAGATCTGCGTAATAAGATGCAGACAGAAATGGAGACTTTTTCAAAAGAAGCTTCAAAAGGCAGCAAAAGTCTTATGGATCAGCTGAATGTTGAGAACAGACAAAAATATGATTATCGGGAATTTCTGCGGAAATTTGCTGTTTTGAAAGAAGAAATGAAGGTAGATATGGACACCTTTGACTATATCTTTTATAATTACGGGATGAACCTGTATGGGAATATGCCGCTTATCGAGCCCTTGGAAACAAAAGAAGAACAGAAGGTAGAAGATTTCGTGATCGTGATCGATACCTCCATGTCCTGCCAGGGAGATCTGGTGAAGAGATTTCTTGAGGAAACATACAGTGTTTTAAGTGAAACAGAAAGCTTTTTCAGGCGTATTCATGTACATATGATCCAGTGCGATGACCGGATCCAGTCAGATACTGTGATCACAGATGGACAGAAGCTGAAAGATTATATGGATCATTTTACAGTAAAAGGACAGGGAGGTACAGACTTCCGTCCGCCTTTTGCTTATGTGGAAAAGCTTCAAAAAGAAAAGAAATTTACCAGGCTGCGGGGGCTGATCTATTTTACTGACGGATATGGTATTTTTCCGGGGAAGATGCCACCCTATGAAACAGCCTTTGTGTTTATGAAAGATGATTATCAGGATGTGGACGTTCCACCATGGGCCATAAAGCTGATCCTTGACCCTGAGGATCTGGAGCAGTCCCAGGGGAAAAGGAGATAGAAGCAATGAATATTAAACGTGCAAAGGAAGAAATCAAAAATACCATTCAGGCATATCTTCTGAAAGACGAATATGGTGAATACGAAATACCGGTAAATGCACAAAGACCTGTATTTCTTATTGGAGCACCGGGCATCGGTAAAACCCAGATCATGGAACAGATCGCAAGGGAATGCAAGGTTGGACTGGTGTCTTATACTATTACCCACCATACAAGGCAAAGTGCCATTGGACTTCCCTTCATATCCCAGAAGGAATTTGACGGGCAGAAAAAAGCAGTAACAGAATATACCATGAGTGAGATTGTGGCCGCTGTTTACGAAAAGATCCAGGAAACAGGTGTCAGGGAAGGGATTCTTTTTATAGATGAGATCAACTGTGTATCAGAAACTTTGGCGCCGGCAATGCTTCAGTTCCTTCAGTGCAAAACCTTTGGAAGCCATCAGATCCCCAAAGGATGGCTGATCGTTGCAGCTGGTAATCCTCCGGAATATAATAAGTCTGTTAGGGAATTTGATGTGGTTACTATGGACAGGGTGAAGAAAATCCTGGTGGAGCCTGATCTGGAGGCATGGAAGGAATATGCATATCAGGCCGGTGTGCACGGGGCTGTACTTTCTTACCTGAATATGCACCCTGAGAATTTTTATTCCATGGAAAGCACAGTAGATGGCAGAGTATTTGCTACCCCAAGAGGATGGGAAGATCTGTCAAGAATGCTTCAGGTATATGAAAGGCTGGACAAATCCTTTGACAGGGAAGTGGTGATTCAGTATATTCAGCATCCAAGAATCGCCAGGGATTTTGCAAATTATCTGGAACTGTATTATAAATATCGGACAGATTACCAGATCGACCGGGTACTGGACGGACAGATTGATGATATTCTTGTTAAGAAAGCTGCACATGCTTCCTTCGATGAAAGGTTAAGTGTGACAGGACTTCTGCTTTCAAAGTTAAACCTGGCCTTTGATGAAACTGTGGAGCAGGAAAAAGGTCTGGAAATTTTATTTGAATTATTAAAAGGTGCAAAAAGTGCACTTACAGGTCCTTCGGCAGATCAGCCGATGATCTATCTGGAGGATATGGAAAACAGCTTTGAAATGGATTATGCGATGAAGAAAAAGGCTGGCTTTTTCACCAGGGAAGAGGATTACCGCTATCGGAAAGCAGGGGAAACCCTTGAAAAGTGGTTAGGACTTATAAGGTCAGAAGACAATGGAGATGGAGTACAGGTTTTTGAAAGGCTGAAAGCTTTATTCCAGGAAAAGCAGGATGAGTATCATAATTCTTTTGAACAGACATCTTTAAAGCTGGAATATGCATTTGACTTTATGGAAGCTGTTTTTCCAGGAGGCCAGGAGCTGGTAGTCTTTATTTCCGAATTGAACAGAAGCGAGAATGGAGTTCGCTTTCTGGGAGAGTATTCCTGTGAGCGCTATTTCAGATATAATAAAGAACTGCTTTTCAGGGAAAATACAAACGACATCCTCCATCGGATCCAGGAACTGGGTGAATAAGAGTTTTTTTAGTGAGTTAAAAATAATCTGGAAAAACAAACAGAAAGGTGCTACATGAAGAAAAAGAAAAGAAAGCGAAAATTTCTTAAAGCTTTTCTGATCCTTCTGTTTCTAGTACTTCTGGTGTTGTCTGCTGTGAAAAAGCTGAGGCAGACAGAGAAGATCCAGGAACTGCTGCAGGGTCTTCTTGGTATGGAGCCACAGGAGGTGCAGCAGCTGCGGAAACAGGAGATTTCCGGGGGAGAGCCTGGAAAGGTTGAATACTATTTTTCTCTGCTTGATGAAGAGGAGCAGCGGGCCTACAGGCAGATGGAAGCCGGCATAAAGAAAAAAGAAAAAGAGTTTTATCTTACGATTGGTGACAATGAATCGGTAGACAGGGTTTATCATGCTGTTTTAAAAGATCATCCGGAGTTTTTCTGGATGCATAACAGGAACCAGGTGATAAAAACTACTTATGGAGAAGGGGATTATTGTATGTTTTCCCCCAGCTACAGCTATACAGAGACTGAAACCCAACAGATCCTTCAGGCAATGAGTCAGGCCTGTCAGCAATTGGACGCATTGATCCCACAGGGGGCAGATGATTATGTTAAGGCACAGATGGCCTATACGTATCTGATCGATACTGCCAGTTACCAGGAATCTGAGGATGATCAGAGTATTGCCGGAGTTTTCTGGAAAAAGCAGGCAGTATGTGCAGGATATGCAGGAGCGGCCCAGTATCTTCTGGATCATCTGGGCGTTTACTGTATTTATGTGGATGGTGATACAAAGAACAGTGATCAGGGACATGCCTGGAATATTATCAAGCTGGAGGGAGAGTATTATTATCTGGATGCCACCAATGGTGATCAGCCGGAATTTCTGGAAGGGGATGCTGTGCAGCTGGCAGAGCATAAGACCACGATCTATGATTATCTTTGTCCTTTTCCGGATGAATATGAACAGACCTACACACCATCGGCAGAATTTAAGGTGCCTGCCTGCACGGCTACTGCCAAGAACTTTTATGTGCTGAATCAGGGATGTTTTGACAGCTATGACTGGCAAAGTGTTTATGATTATTGTAAAATGAGACTTGACAATGGTGCTGCCGTTGTTCGGTTCAAATTCAGTACGCAGAAAGGATATGAGCAGGCATATCAGGATTTGATCGCTAATAAGAAAATACAGCAGATTGCTTTATATTATATATACTTACAGGGAGTGGAACAGGTTGAGTACCATTATGGGGTACTTGAAAATATGAAGACTATGTATTTCATGTTCTGAAAGTGGGAGGAAATGATTATGAATGTGGAGATTCTTAATAAGCTTGGGCAAATGATGGATAATATCCTGGGGATTCAGGTGCTATCTGGGATCATGATCATCGTATTTGGGATCGTATTTGTTTTCGGGCTGACTAACTGTATCCTTGGATACAGGCTGCTGCGATTCTGGATGATGATCTTTGGTTTCTGTATCGGGGCAGGAATCGGCTTTTTCCTGGTGTATCGTATAGATACTGAGGAAAAGGCATATTATATGGCGGCTATGCTTGGGATCGGTGTTGTGATGGCAGTTCTGGCTTTTATGATTTACCGGGCAGGTATTTTTATCTTGGGCGCAGGACTTGGCCTGTTTTTAAGTATTTATCTGATCCATCCCACCAGTTCTTTTTCCTTTTTTCTTTGTATTCTGATCGGAGTTGGGATTGGTGTGCTGGCTCTGCGTTATGACAGGGAAGTGATTATTGTGGGAACCAGCTTTCTTGGAGGCGTAACTGCAGGCTTGTCTCTTGCAAAGCTTCTGGCTATGGACCAGATTCCCTACGGAATCCTTTTTGGTGCTGCATTTGCTATTCTTGGAATGCTGATCCAGTTTGCTATTAATAAGCCAAGGGCAGCGAAGGCACCAAGAAGAGAGGAACAGCTGGATCGCAGATCATCTGAGGAGAGAATCAAAAAGAAAGAAGTTTTGGAGGATGAGGCAGATCAGGAAGAACTTGAAGAAAAAATTCTGGAAGAAGAGCTGCTGGATGAGGATGATTTTGAGGATTATTTTACTGGAAAGCTGGATCTGGCCAAGGATGAAAGAGTTTCGGGATCTAAAAAGACGGACGGGGCAAAAGCACAGGACATCCACAGCCAGATGTGGGAACAGAAGAAACAGCAGAGTTAGAGAAGAACCAGAAAAAGGAAAATAGATATTACGGATTAATATAAATCAGGTATTATAATATAAATGCATCTTTAGGAGGACGACAGAAATGGCAAAAGAAACCAAAACAAATGCCATGCGGATGCTGGAGAGACAGAAGGTACCTTATCAGGCATTTACTTATGAATGCGATGATTTTATTGATGGTATCCATTGTGCAGATATGATCCAGGCACCTCATGAGCAGTCATTTAAAACACTGGTAATGGAAGGCAAGAGCGGTGGGTATTATGTATTTGTGGTTCCTATCGAAGCAGAAGTGGATCGTAAGTCTGCAGCCAGGGCTGTTGGCGAGAAGGCAGTGGATATGATTCATGTGAAGGATATCACAAAGATCACCGGCTATGTAAGAGGCGGATGCAGTCCTATCGGGATGAAGAAGCCCTATCCGGTGGTATTTGATCAGTCTGCCGGTGAGTTTCAGGAGATATATATTAGTGGCGGCAGGATCGGTCTTACACTGAAAGCACCTTTGGAGGGACTTCTGAAAGTTACAGGAGGCAAGCTTGCTCCCATAACCATGTAAGGAGAATGAAAATCAAAAAGGCCTGTAAAAGGCGGCTAAGGAGGCAAAATGAGAGAGAAGAAAGTTTTTAAATGGTTTGCGGCAGCGCTGATAGCAGCAGCTGCGATCATCACAGCAACAGTACCTGCATCAGCAGCCACAAGAAGAAGAGCTACTCTTACCATATCTGCAGGACAGACCTATCATGTGCTGAACAAAAGCATTGGCACCAACAAGATCACAGCCTATACGGTTTATGTGACTCCGGCCAATACAAGAACCAGATACGATGCAGTGATCGCATCTTACCCAAGAGGCAAGAGCAGTCAGCCTACCGAGTATATGGTGCGCAGCACGAATAAGGGCGTTTATGTGAACAACGCAGCTGGTACATTTATCAAACAAAGTGCGGGCAGTAATTCAGGAATGCTTTCCTGTATCCGTGTTAATCGGGGAAGTGTGACGATCCGTGTGGATTATACCACGCAGTCAGGCAAGGCGGGGATTTCTTTTGTGAAACAGAGAGCATCCCACCGTCCGATGAAACTTGTGAAGGCAGCTAAGGGCAGAAGTGTGAACTTCACTATGACCGGCAGTAACCTTACAGGTGCTCCTGTGATTATGTCTGCAAAGAGAGGTACAGTTGCAAGACGTACTCTTGGAAGCAATAATTCCTTTGAGCAGTACACTTTTGAGAATAGTGCAGTGGCATACCGTGTATACTATAAGGGCAAGCTGATGAGTTCTTACAGCCGGAACAAGGCATACACCAATACGTATTCCAGTCTTCGCTATCTGCTGATGAATGCACCGAAGCGTACAACCAACTGGATCCAGAGTGTGAATACATCAATTACTTTCTGTTATCCATCTGATTATGTTGGAATGAAGGTTCAGGTAAGATGAGCATCATTGTATTAGGCTTTTGAAGATCCTGTCTGTATTATCATATGCTACATTATAAAAGAGGAAGCTGCAGATGCAGTTTCCTCTTTTGTGATTTCAAGATTGGTTTTGATATTGTAGCTGTCAGTGCAGCAGGGAAGATCAGTTGTCAGATGCGTCCGCTTCATTCACAGTAAATACTTGGCGCTTTTTAGCCATTTCATCACTTGCCAGATATTCATCATAGGTAGTGATCTTGTCAATCAATGTACCATTTGGAAGGATTTCCATGATACGGTTGGCTGTAGTTTCTACGAACTGATGATCATGAGAAGTGAAAAGGATCACACCTGGGAATTTGATCAGTCCGTTATTCAGTGCAGTAATGGACTCCATATCCAGATGGTTGGTAGGCTCATCCAGAAGCAGGATATTGGCACCGGAGATCATCATTTTGGAAAGAAGGCAGCGAACCTTCTCACCACCAGAAAGAACACGGACACGTTTTACACCGTCTTCTCCTGGGAAAAGCATACGTCCAAGGAAGCCTCGGACATAGGTAGCGTCCTTGATCTCAGAATACTGGGTCAGCCAGTCCGTGATGGTCAGATCATTGTCAAACTCCTGGGTATTATCCTTAGGGAAGTATGCCTGGGAGGTGGTAATACCCCATTTATAATTACCGGAATCAGGCTCCATCTCTCCGGTAAGGATCTTGAAGAAGGTGGTGATGGCAAGCTCATTGGCACCTACAAAAGCCACTTTGTCATTGCGCCCAAGAGTAAAGGAGATGTTGTCAAGGATCTTTACGCCGTCAATGGTCTTGGAAAGATTTTCTACCATTAGTACCTCATTACCGATCTCACGATTTGGACGGAAGTCAATATATGGATACTTACGGCTGGAAGGACGCATATCATCCAGCTGGATTTTTTCAAGAGCACGTTTTCTGGAAGTAGCCTGTTTGGATTTGGAAGCATTAGCGCTGAAACGGGAAATAAATTCCTGCAGCTCTTTGATCTTTTCTTCTTTTTTCTTGTTTGCTTCTTTCATCTGCTTGATCAGCAGCTGGCTGGACTCAAACCAGAAATCATAGTTACCTGCATAAAGCTGGATTTTGCCATAATCAATGTCAGCAGTCTGGGTACATACCTTATTTAAGAAATAACGGTCATGGGATACCACGATTACCGTATTATCAAAATTGATCAGGAATTCTTCCAGCCACTCAATAGCAGGAAGATCCAGGTGGTTGGTAGGCTCGTCAAGAAGCAGGATATCCGGATTACCAAACAATGCCTGGGCAAGAAGAACTTTCACCTTCAGGCTTCCGTTCAGATCAGCCATCTGTGAATAATGGTACTCTGTATCTACACCAAGTCCGTTCAGCAGGGTAGCTGCCTCAGATTCTGCTTCCCAGCCATTCATTTCTGCAAATTCACCTTCCAGTTCGCTGGCACGGATACCATCCTCATCTGTAAAGTCTTCCTTTGCATAAATGGCTTCTTTTTCTTTCATGATCTGATAAAGACGGGCGTTTCCCATGATTACAGTATCCAGTACAGGATAGGCATCATATTTGAAATGATCCTGCTGCAGGAAGGAAAGCCTCTGACCAGGTGTGATCACCACATCTCCTTTGGTGGGCTCCAGTTGTCCTGAAAGGATTTTAAGGAATGTGGATTTTCCTGCACCATTGGCACCAATCAGACCGTAACAGTTGCCTTCTGTGAATTTGATGTTTACATCTTCAAAAAGCGCTTTTTTTCCAACACGCAGTGTGATGTTATTTGCTGAAATCATATTTACCTCCGAATATAGTCGATTTGCTCACTGTTCTCTAGTATAGCCGATTTCCTTCCTATCGTAAACTGTGAATTTTGTAAGAATTATTTTGGTTTTTCTATGCATTTCTTTACAAAAAAATAAACCACTGCTATAATGTGTGAAAGCCTGACCTGGAAAACAGGGTAATTTACGAACGGAGTTGATAAAAAATGAAAACAGGACAGCTATATCTCACCGGGTTTATGGGGACTGGTAAAAGCACAGTGGCCAGATGCCTTTGCAGGTATTATAATATGAAGCAAATTGAGATGGATCGCCAGATCGAAGTGGAAGAAGGAATGAAGATATCCCAGATTTTTAAAGAGAAAGGGGAAGCATATTTCCGCAAAAAAGAAACGGAATTTCTTGAGAAGATCCAGGATCAGGAAAATGTGGTGGTTTCCTGTGGAGGAGGAACAGTAATGCAGCCTCGAAATGTAGAGATCATGAAGAAAAATGGGAAAATAGTTCTTCTTACGGCTCAGCCGGAAACCATTTTAAGACGTGTGAAAAATAATCACGACCGCCCTCTTCTGGAAGGGAAAAAGTCCGTAGAGGCAATTAAAGAACTGATGGAAGCACGCCGCCCCAAATATGAGGCTGCTGCAGATTATCAGATAGCAACCGATGGAAAAAGTGACAGACAGATATGTGAGGAGATTATAAATGAATGGAATATTGGAAACCATAACTAATTGTATGGCTGCAAGCTTCTGGGCTGCACCGCTTCTTGCCCTTGTGGCCGGGATCATTACATCCTTTACCCCCTGCTCCCTGGCAACTGTGCCTATGCTGCTTACCTGCGTAGGTGCTTCCAAGGCAAGCCCCGGGAAGGCATTTCGGCTTTCTCTTGCTATGGCTGCAGGTATGGCAGTTACTTTTGGCGTATTTGGTTCTGTAGCCTCTGCAATCGGACATCATATGCATGAGGCAGGACACTGGTGGGCAGTGCTTATGGGAATTTTGATGGTTCTTATGGCACTTCAGGTATTTGGCGTGGTGAATGTGATCCCTCATATCCATTTTGATGAACATACCATGAAGAGAGGATATGCAGGAGCATTTCTCACAGGCGCTCTTGGAGGTTTGTTTGCTTCCCATTGTGCGATCCCGGTTATGGTGGCGCTTCTTGCACTTGTTGCGCGGCTTGGGAAAAGCACTGGCTGGGGGATTCTTCTTATGGTTTTATATGCACTTGGGCACAGCATTTTGCTCATCGCAGCAGGTACCAGTTACAGTTATGTAGAGAAGATGATGGAAAATCCAAAGTATGATACATGGAGTAAAAGAATCAGATATGTGTTGGGAACGGTCATATTATTTGTTGGTTTTGTGTTAATTTTCGGAGAAAAATAAAAAACCTTATAACTTTCATGAAAAAAATGACGTTTTTTTCAAAAAACGCCAAATATATTTAGATATGTTGTTGAATTTTTCCTTTAAAGTTGTTATACTCGATTTGTCAGGGAGGAAAAGACAACTAAGGATCAACAACTAGAATGCAAATGCTAAAGAGAGAGGTTATAAAGGTATGTTTATTACGAGAGAATGTGACTATGCAGTAAGAGTCCTTCGGGCGCTTGCAGGAGAAACACGTTTAAGTGTGAATGAGATTTGTGACAGGGAAGCTATTACAGCTCCTTTTGCCTATAAAATTCTCAAAAAACTCCAGAAAGCCGGAATCGTAAAAGGTTTCAGAGGCGTCCATGGCGGTTATACTTTGAATAAAGATTTAGGTTCTCTGACTTTGTTTGAGGTATACTATGCGATTGATCCGGACATGTATATTATCGAATGCCTTAATCCGAAAAATGAATGTGTCCGTAATGGCCAGGACGGAAGTGTATGCTATATGCACAAAGAACTGGCAGAGATCCAGGATGAGCTGTGGCGTCTGCTGAAAAGAAAGCCCCTTGACCAGGTTCTGGGACTGACAGATTAAAACATGAATAAGAAACACCGGTATGCGGTCAGCCCCCGTTCACCGGTGCTTTTTTTCTTTCTTTTGTATCTTATAATATACAAAAAAAACAGAAACTAAAATAGAAATATGAGAAATTGTATGCTATAATAGTAAATGGAATTTTAGGCACTTAGATGTCTAGAAATAATATTTTTATAAATCTTTAAGGAGGAAAGATAAAACTATGGCAAGAAAGATGAAAACCATGGATGGAAACCATGCAGCTGCTCATGCTTCATATGCATTTTCAGATGTAGCTGCTATCTATCCTATCACTCCTTCATCTGTTATGGCTGAAGCCACTGATGAGTGGGCAACCCAGGGTAGAAAAAACATCTTCGGACAGGAAGTACAGGTAACTGAGATGCAGTCTGAGGCTGGTGCAGCAGGTGCTGTACACGGATCTCTGGCAGCAGGTGCCCTGACAACTACTTATACAGCTTCACAGGGTCTGTTGCTGATGATCCCTAACCTTTACAAAATCGCTGGTGAGCAGCTTCCGGGTGTATTCAATGTATCTGCCCGTGCACTTGCTTCTCACGCACTTTCTATTTTCGGAGATCATTCCGATGTTATGGCCTGTCGTCAGACTGGTTGTGCAATGCTTTGCGAGTCTTCCGTACAGGAAGTTATGGACCTGACTCCTGTTGCACATCTTGCTGCAATCAAAGGCAAAGTTCCGTTTATCAACTTCTTTGATGGATTCCGTACTTCTCATGAGATCCAGAAGATCGAGACATGGGATTATGAAGACCTGAAGGATATGGCTGATATGGATGCTATCCAGGCATTCCGTGATCATGCTCTTAACCCGAACCATCCATGCCAGAGAGGTTCTGCTCAGAACCCGGATATCTTCTTCCAGGCAAGAGAGGCATGTAACCCATATTATGATGCACTTCCTGCAGTTGTTCAGGAGTACATGGACAAGGTTAATGCTAAGATCGGTACAGATTACAAGCTTTTCAACTACTATGGAGCAGCTGATGCTGACCATGTGATCGTTGCTATGGGATCTGTAAATGATACAATCGAAGAGACTATCGATTACTTAACAGCAGCCGGCAGAAAAGTTGGTGTGATCAAAGTTCGTCTGTACAGACCATTTAGCGCACAGGCACTGGTTGATGCTATTCCTGAGACCGTTAAACAGATCACAGTTCTTGACAGAACAAAAGAGCCAGGCGCACTTGGCGAGCCACTGTACCTGGATGTTGTAGCTGCTCTTAAAGACAGCAAATTTGCAGGCGTTAAGATCTTCTCCGGACGTTATGGTCTTGGTTCTAAAGATACAACACCTGCTCAGATCGTTGCTGTTTATGACAATACAGAAAAAGAGAAATTCACAATCGGTATCGTAGATGATGTGACACATCTTTCCCTTGAGACAGGTGCTCCTCTTGTTACTACACCAGAAGGAACAACTAACTGTAAGTTCTGGGGACTTGGTGCTGACGGTACTGTAGGTGCTAACAAGAACTCCATTAAGATCATTGGTGACAACACAGACATGTATGCTCAGGCATATTTTGACTATGACTCCAAGAAATCTGGTGGTGTTACCATGTCTCACCTGCGTTTTGGTAAGAAACCGATCAAATCCACTTACCTGATCCACAAAGCAGACTTTGTAGCATGCCACAATCCTTCCTATGTTAATAAATATAACATGGTTCAGGAGCTGGTTGACGGAGGTACATTCCTTCTTAACTGTGCATGGGATATGGAAGGACTTGAGAAACATCTTCCAGGACAGGTGAAAGCATTCATCGCTAACCACAATATCAAATTCTACACCATCGATGGTGTGAAGATCGGTATTGAGACTGGCATGGGACCAACACGTATCAACACAATCCTTCAGTCTGCATTCTTCAAACTGACAGGTATCATTCCTGAGGATCAGGCAATCGATCTTATGAAAGCTGCTGCAAAGGCAACTTACGGACGTAAGGGTGATGATGTTGTTCAGAAGAACTGGGCAGCTATTGATGCTGGTGCAAAACAGGTTGTTGAGATCAAGGTTCCGGATAGCTGGAAAGATGCAGCAGATGAAGGCCTGCATATGACTCATGCTTCCGAAGGACGTCAGGAAGTTGTTGATTTCGTTAATAACATCCAGGCTAAAGTAAATGCACAGGAAGGTAATACACTGCCTGTATCTGCATTCAAAGATTATGTTGACGGTACTACACCATCCGGTGCTGCTGCATACGAGAAACGTGGTATCGCTGTAAATATTCCTGTATGGAATCCAGAGAACTGTATTCAGTGTAACAGATGTGCATATGTTTGCCCGCACGCTGTTATCCGTCCGGTAGCTCTTACAGAGGAAGAAGCTGCAAATGCTCCTGAGGGAATCAAAACATTACCTATGACAGGTATGAAAGAGTACAAGTTCACCATGACTGTTTCCGCACTTGACTGTACAGGATGTGGTTCCTGTGCAAACGTATGCCCTGGCAAGAAAGGTGCAAAAGCCCTTGCTATGGAGAATCTGGAAGCAAACATGGGAGAGCAGAAATACTTTGATTATGGAGTAACTCTTCCGGTTAAAGAAGATGTTATTGCGAAATTCAAAGAGACAACTGTTAAGGGAAGCCAGTTCAAACAGCCTCTGCTTGAGTTCTCAGGCGCTTGTGCTGGATGTGGTGAGACACCTTACGCTAAATTGATCACTCAGCTGTTTGGTGACAGAATGTACATTGCAAATGCTACAGGATGCTCCTCTATCTGGGGTAACTCTTCACCATCTACACCATATACTGTAAATGCCAAAGGACAGGGTCCTGCATGGGGCAACTCACTGTTCGAGGATAACGCAGAGTTCGGTTATGGTATGCTTCTTGCTCAGAAAGCTATCCGTGATGGCCTGAAAGCAAAAGTAGAAGATGTTGTAGCTAATGGCGACAATGCAGACGTTAAAGCTGCTGGCCAGGAATGGCTGGATACATTTGCATGTGGTGCTACTAACGGTGCAGCTACTGAGAAACTTGTAGCAGCTCTGGAAGCATGCGGATGTGACAAAGCGAAAGACATCCTTACCCAGAAAGATTTCCTGGCTAAGAAATCCCAGTGGATCTTTGGTGGTGACGGATGGGCTTACGATATCGGATTTGGTGGTGTAGACCATGTACTTGCAAGCGGCCGTGACATCAATGTTATGGTATTCGATACAGAGGTTTACTCCAATACAGGCGGACAGTCTTCCAAGTCTACACCTACTGGTGCTATCGCTCAGTTTGCTGCAGGCGGTAAAGAGACAAAGAAGAAAGATATGGCTTCTATCGCAATGAGCTATGGTTATGTATATGTTGCTCAGATTTCCATGGGCGCTGACTTCAACCAGGCAATCAAAGCAATCGCTGAGGCTGAGGCTTATCCGGGACCGTCTCTGATCATTGCATACGCTCCATGTATCAACCATGGTATCAAGAAGGGTATGGCAAAGGCTCAGACAGAGGAAGAGCTGGCTGTTAAGTGTGGATACTGGCATAACTTCCGCTTCAATCCGGCTGCAGAAGGCAACAAGTTCAGCCTTGATTCCAAAGCACCGGATATGACAGATTATCAGGGATTCCTGAATGGAGAGGTTCGTTACAACTCCTTACAGCGTCAGAATCCTGAGAAAGCTGCCAGACTGTTTGCTAAGAACCAGTCTGAAGCAGCAGCTAGATATGAGTATCTGCAGAAGCTGATCACTCTGTACGGAACAGAGGAATAAGATTATTTGGCGGCAGTGGCCGCAATATAAATTAATAGTATAAACATAGGGTTAGGTGCTTTTACTACGCCACTCCAATATATGTTTATCGTGTCGTAGCATAAAGTGGACCTGCGGCACTGCCTGATGAAGGTGGTGCTGTGGGTCTTTCTTGTTTTGGCGGATACAGTAAAATAATCATTGGCAAATTTAAATATATTATTTGTTTTGAGTGCATTATGCAGAAAAAATATGTTTATATATCAGGGCTTCGTTTTCGGATTTCTCCCGGGCATTTATTATCTCTGTCATTTGCCAAACTCGCACTTACAGTGCTCAAACACGGCAAATAACAGAGAAATTAGCCCAGTCGAAATCTGCGAAAGCCTTGCATGATATATAACCAAGATTTTTTCTGTAATGCAACCAACAATACGATATAATTAATTTGTCAATGCTTATTTTACAGTATCTTTTTGTGTTTTTTGCGTGAATAGCGAGGTAGAAAAGAAGGAGGAATACAGGCAGGCGTCAGAATATGCAAAAGATTTAACATAATATATAGCAAGAATTCTCCTTCCTCTACAGGTGGAAGATGAATTGCATAAAAGCAAAAAGAACACTT